>NYWX01000041.1 GCA_002685275.1 Gammaproteobacteria bacterium | reverse complement strand
ACACCCGCTATTTCCCAATGCCCACTAGGGGTGTCTTTCCCGCTACTTATCTCAGCTGCGTATCCGTAAGCTCCGGCGACATCAACTTCTGGATCGTGTCCAGGGGCAAAATTTCCAGTGCTTTCTTTGCCAGCATAAAATAACCCAAGTCGAGATAAATTAGGTAAATTTAAAGGACCATCATGCGAAGCAGCTCTTTGAGAGGCAATGTGCCCAAATGTATCAGCACCGGCATCCCCAAATTTAACGGCATCTTCTGTTGAACCAATACCAAAGGAATCAAGCACCAGAATAAATGCTCTCGAGAGGGGCGATTTTTTAAACATTTTCTAAGAAAAAACCTTCAAAAGACTTTTTTTAAAAATACAAAAGAATTACTAATGATGCTCAGGAGATACAACTTCCATTGTGCTTTCGCCATAATTTTCAATTCTAGAGTCCTCTACATAAATGCCCTCTAAAGACATTAAGTAAATGAGTACTATAATAGCAATAGGCGGACCTAATACAGTGACTTTCATCGCTAAACGTTCCCAGCCTAAATGCATGAAAATCCAAGTAATGCCTGCAGCTTTGATGAACATAAAAAGTAAAATTAAAAATGTTCGTAAAGCACCTCTATCCATAAAGTCTGTGGCATAAGAGAGAGTACTCAACACAAAGAGCGCAATCCACATTATCCAGTAAATCTTTAATGGATGTTGTCCATCATCTGACATAATAATTATTCCTAGCCCTTACCATAGGTAAAAGAATGCAAAAATAAATACCCAAACAAGATCAACAAAATGCCAATAAAGGCCAGTAATCTCAACAATTTTATAACCATCTGGGATTTTTTCGTAGAACCCTCTTTTTACACGAAAAGCAACTACCAATAGATATATAACTCCACCTGTCACATGCATTCCATGGAAACCTGTAATCATAAAGAAACTTGAACCAAATTGAGCTGCTCCAAATGGATTTCCCCATGGACGGACACCCTCTTCAATCAACTTAGACCATTCAAAAACTTGCATACCAACAAACGAGGCACCAAGCAAAGCTGTGGCTAGCATTAACCAGAAAGTTGCAGTGCGATTTTTGCGATATCCCATATTAACAGCAAGGGCCATCGTGCCAGATGACGTGATGAGAATGAAAGTCATTAATGCAATTAAGAGTAATGGCACTGGGTAACCAAAGGCCTCTAAAGCAAAAACTTCTGAAGGGTTAGGCCAAGGATCTGTTGAAGCTATGCGAACAGACATATAACCCACTAAAAAGCAGCTGAATATGAAGGTATCGGATAACAAAAAGATCCACATCATGGCTTTACCCCAGGGCATACCATAGACCTGCTTATCTCGAGACCAGTCTTCTATAAAGCCTAATTTACCCTGCTGCTCTTTTTCCATATTTTGCAGTACGCCTTCTGACATACAGACTCCTTAAAGCCAAATAGATTATGTTGACAACATTAATCCGAAAATTATTAACCAAACTATCAGCAAAAAGTGCCAATAAATTGTACATAATTCTATGCTACGACATGTGTCATCAATGCTTCTAGCGCTAGATATAATTTTTGAGGTTGCTTTTGCCCAAACATAAAGACCGCCAAGAATATGTATAGCGTGAGCTCCAGTCAAAAAATAAAAAAATGCATTTGACGGATTACTTGAAACAAATTGACCTAGATTTTGTAATTGTTGCCATGCAATAAACTGCCCGATAAGGAATCCCCAAGTGAGGACGCCAGTAATTATCATCCCCAGCTTCAAGCGACTTTGTTGGTCATTTACTGCTGCATTGCGTGTCCATTGAAAAACGATGCTCGCAACAATTAACATGATTGTATTAACCCATAAAAGCTGAGGCTCAGTTAGTGGAATCCAATCACCTAATTCCATTCTTAAAGCATATGCACTTAGGATTAAAGCAAAAAAAGAAGTAACTACTGCGAGGAATGTTAGCAATGCAATTAACTTACTTTTATTACCAGTTCCACCTAAGGGGCCATGATGAGCTGTATCACCAACTGCCTCCATTTCCCAAGGAGCTGCATTAAACGTTTGCTTTAATAACCAACCTAAAAGTGTAGCCAGAATAAGCGCAAGAAAAACTAAAGCGATTGTCACTTAATGCCCCTCACCTTTTGGAGCTTTATCTGCGGAGACATTCTGCGGAATAAAATCGTCTTCATAGCCTGGCACACTGTAGTCATAAGCCCAACGATGGACTTCTGGTAGCTCATGCCCCCAGTTACCATGTTTAGGTGGATGATCTGGCGTGAGCCACTCAAGGGAAGTTGCACTCCATGGATTTGGATCCGACTTTGGACCTCTAACAAGACTCCATATAGCGTTGGCAAAAAACAATAGTTGTGCCAGCGCCAAAAAGATTGCAGATATGGTAATTACCGCATTTAAATCCTGAGCTGACTCGGGAAGGAAATCGGTATTGCCCATTGAAAAGTAACGTCGCGGAACACCAGCAAATCCTAAATAATGCATTGGTAAATAAACTGCATAAGCACCAAAAAAGGTTGTCCAAAAATGAAGCTTGCCTAAAGTTTCGTTATACATCTTTCCTGTAATTTTTGGCCACCAATGATAAATTGCTCCATAGACAACAAGCACGGGAGATACTCCCATAACCATATGAAAATGCGCTACAACAAAATAAGTATCTGATAGTGGCAAATCGATTGTAACATTACCTAAGAAAAGTCCTGTCAAGCCACCATGGATAAAAGTAAAGATAAAGCCAATAGAGAAAAGCATTGGAGTTCGAAGATGAATATTACCTTGCCATAATGTTAATACCCAATTGTAAACTTTTATTGCTGTTGGGACTGCAATTATTAACGTAGTTGTCGCAAAGAAGAACCCAAAGTAAGGATTCATACCACTAACATACATATGATGAGCCCATACAATAAAGCTTAATCCACCAATCATAATAATTGCCCAAACCATCATACGGTAACCAAAGATATTCTTTCGAGCATGTGTACTAAGCACATCTGAAACAACACCAAATGCTGGTAGGGCTACAATATAAACTTCAGGATGTCCAAAAAACCAAAATAAATGCTGGAATAAAATTGGGCTGCCTCCAGAATAACCAGGATCAACACCCATAGAGCTAACTGCTGGCATAAAAAAGCTAGTCATGAGTGTCTTATCAAACAACATCATAATTGCACTAACAAGCAATGCTGGAAATGCGAGTAATCCAAGAACTGTCGCTACAAAAATCCCCCAAACTGACAATGGCATTCGCATGAGGGTCATGCCCTTACATCGCGCTTGCAAAATCGTTGTCACATAATTTAATCCGCCCATAGTGAATGCAACAATAAATACAGCTAATGATGCAAGCATCAGTATTATGCCTAAATCGACGCCTGGCGTACCAGGGCTGATAGCTTGTGGTGGATAAAGTGTCCAACCTGCTCCCGTTGATCCTCCATCAACAAAGAAACTTGCGATTAAAATTAATACAGAAACAAGGTATGTCCAATAGCTGAGCATGTTTAAAAATGGAAACACCATGTCCCGGGCACCACACATTAATGGAATCAAGTAATTACCAAATCCACCGAGCAAAAGAGCAGTGAGAAGATAAATCACCATGATCACGCCATGCATTGTCACAAATTGATAATAGTTTTCAGGGTTTATATAGCTAAATTCATTTGGAAAGCCAAGCTGTAAACGCATCATTACAGATAAGCCAAGCGCTATCAGACCCACGACTATGGCTGTTAATGAATACTGGATTGCAATGACCTTGTGGTCTTGACTCCAAACGTATTTAGTGAGAAATGTATCTGGATCATGATGATCTAACTCATGATCACGATCTGCAAATGCAACATATGACATAAATTTTTAACCTATAAAGTATTAATGTAAGCGATGATGTCATCAATCGCTTGATCACTGTTTAATGTTTGACTGAAAAGCCCCATTTGATAACCATAATAATCTTGCTTGTGAGCTCCTCGTATACCTTCCTTCCAATTCTGTAACTGACGCTTCATATACCAATCGGAGAGACCAGCTATACGAGGTGCATTAGTGGCTTGTAATCCCATGCCATCACGACCATGACAATAAGCACATGTAGCATATCTTTGTTTACCACGTTCGATATTGCCATTTATGGTTGATTGGGTTGGACCCTCTGGAAAAGTATTAATGTGTTCAACAACATCATCAACGGCAGCTTCATTAACTAAAGTAGCCGCCATAGCAACCATTTGCATTCCATACATGTCTTTTTTGTGGGTACCACGGAGACCAGTTTTATAATTCATAAGTTGTCGCTTCAAATACCAGTCAGACTGACCAGCCAAATTTGGAGCATTTAAATTTTGATTACCTTCACCTTGCACGCCATGGCAAGCAGCGCAAGGAGCATAACGTGCTGCTCCCAATACTGCATTCCCTTTTGATTTTGCCATCACCTCACTAAAAGTTGGTTGTTTGGATAACCATGAGTCAAAGTCTTTCTGCTCATCAACTACAACGGCACCTCGCATTGCAAAATGACCAACTCCACAAAGTTCCTCGCAAAGCAGCTCGAATCGACCAGTCCTCGTTGGCTGCAACCACATAAAAGTAGTCATACCTGGCACCATATCCATCTTCACTCGAAACTGAGCAATCGTAAAATTATGGAGCACATCTTTAGAACGTAATAAAAATTTTACTGGCTGATCAATAGGGATATGTGCCTCAGGATTATAAACAATAATATCATCTTGACCGTTAGGGTCCTCTGGATCGATTCCAAAAGGATTTTCTTTTGAGATTCTCTCGGCATCAACCTCACCTAGCTTTCCATCCTCGCCAGGGTAGCGATAAGTCCAGTGCCATTGTTGGCCTACTGCTTCGACAATATGGGCATCTTCAGGTACATCAACAAATTTATCCCAAACGAATAATCCGGGCGCTAACATCGCTACAATACCGATCGTAGTTAAACCTGTTAACCAGTATTCAAGTTTTTTATTTTCAGGCTCATAATTTGCTCTAGCATTCTTTTTATAGCGAAACTTTATAATGCAATAAGCCATGAATAAATTTACAGCAGCAAAAACAAAGCTCGTTACAACAAATGTAACGTCAATAGTAAAATCCACCATCTCCCAGTTGGAAGCCAGCTCGGTGAAAGTCCATGGACTTAGAAAATGAAAAACAAAAGAACCAATTACAAGCAGAATTATAACTACAGCTAGAGGCATACTTTATGCATCCTTTGAAGATGTACGATATATGATTTTTAAATCTTGTGAGGCACTCGAAAGCATTCGATTAAGCTCACAATACTAAGTAATCTTATCTAATTCGTATTTTTCAAGCTCTAAATTTTAGCTATTAGATCTTTATAAAAGACATTTATAAAATATGCTAGTAACAATACAAATTAGAAAGAGCGAAGGATAGTGGAATTGATAGCTATTTTCCATACGTTTTATAAACATTTTGGTGGATTTTTCTTTATTTTTTCTGACTGGTCAGCCAACTGACTCCAAAAGTTAAAATTAAACCCACAATAAATCCAGGAATTGCTTCATAAAGACCATAATAATCTGCCTTAAACCAAGCAACCCATATAGTACTCGCAAGAAAGCCTCCGCTCATTCCTGCAAAGACGCCTTTCCAAGTAATCTTTTTATTATATAAAATACCAATAATAACTGGCCCAAAGGCTGAGCCAAGACCAGACCAAGATAATAAGACAAAATCAAATATGACACGTGGTTCCTGTACAGCGGCTAAAACAGCTATCAAGCCAATAAAAATTGTTACATATTTACCATAATTAGCTAATGTCTTTTCATCCTTGGATGATTTAAGAATTTTTTGGTATGTATCTCGGATAATTGAAGAAGATACAAGTAAAAGTAGTGAATCTACCGTTGACATAATTGCTGATAAAACAACTACTAATAACATTCCGGAAATTATTTGTGGAAAGAGATTATTCGATATCACGGGAAATATATTTTCTGGGTCCTCGAGACCTGGGAATAAAGCACGACCAGCCACCCCTACGGTAACAGCACCAAAAGTAAGTACTAATAAAACCAATGATGAAACAATTCTAGCCTTTTTTATCTCACCATCATCTCTTGCGGATATAAATCGGACTAATAACTGCGGCATTCCTAGTAAAGGCAGCCCTATCGCAAGAAAGCTTGCAATGATTATAATTGCCTGGCCTCCATTAGCTGAAACAGCAAATAAATTAATCAAGGTTGGATCTTGAGTTGCAAGGTTAGTTAGAATTTCTTCCCAACCACCTGAGGCATAAATTGCTGCCGCAGGAACTATGATTAGACCGAGTAACATCAGGAAGCCCTGCATTACATCTGTGTAGGATGCCGCTTTATAACCCCCTATAAATGTATAACCAATAATAAATATTGAACCTAAAGTAACTCCGGTCACGTAATCCAATCCTAGAAAACTATTGAATGCCTTCCCCGTTGCAATCATTTGTGCAGTTACGTAAGTAATTGACATTAATACAATTATCAAAACAGCAACACCACGTATTAGGTTTGCTTTATCTGGAAAATTATTGGCTAATATATCTGGTATTGTTATTGTTTCATTCTTGTCGCTCAACTTTTTTATGCGCCTAGCAATAATCCACCATGCTGCAACAAGGCCTAGAACTTCCCCAATTACAATCCAGTAAGCCTTAAAACCTATTGCGTATCCAACACCTGATAATCCAAGCAATAACCAACCACTTTCACCGGTAGCGTTTGTACTAAAAGCAACAACCCAAAATGGCAGCTTCTTACCTGCTAAATAATATCCAGACAGAGTATTTGACTCTCGCCGACTCCATATAGCTAAACCCATCAAAATAGCGAGATAAATAATTAGAATAGTAATTGTTGTTGACAAGTTATTGCCTAAATTAATGAGAATTTAATTTATAAAAATTGAATGATGAAAAGAACATCATTTGTTTTTTGTTACTCTACCTGCAATTATTCCTGCAACCAACAAAAATAAACTCATGCCAAGCAAATACTCAGGATAAGTGCGAGTTATTCCGGAATAATAAATTCCACAAATTGCAATAATTTGAAAGACATTTATAAGATTGCTTTCTCTTCGAGTAGCTTTTGGAAAACGCATACTCGATATCATTAAAATAGATAAAAAAAACATTAATACTGGAAAGAATAAATTTAATGCTAATGATGTAGCAATCTCATCGTGATACATCAAAACAAGAATAAGAGGTGCTAAAAAACCTCCCCCGGTTGCAGTGATTGGGACTCCAGCAAACCATCCTTTTGAAGTTTCCTCTGAAGTTAAATTAAAACGTGCTAATCGCATTGCGCCAGTTAGCACAAAAACCGCGACTGCTACCGATAAAAGCCAGAAAAAATTTGAACCATACTTAATATTTGCAATTTGCAATCCCGCATTTAAAACCAATACAGCTGGAGCAACTCCAAAAGAAACAAGATCAGCCATAGAATCAAATTCAGCACCAAAATTGGAAGTCGCTTTAAGTATCCTTGCTGATACACCATCTAATACATCAAGAAGACCACACCAAACTATAATCCAAGCCGCAAACTCAAGATCGCCTAGTTGTGTCATAATAATAGATGCAATACCAAGCAATAAACTTAATGCTGTAAAACTGTTTGGTATTGTGTATCTTAAAATACTCAAACGATAGTCTCCTAAAAATTTAAAACTCTTTGAAATAATAGAGTATTTGATGTGAGAAAATTCAATCTTTGGAAGTATTTCTAGCTCTTATTTCATAATTGGCATCACGCTCCGAACCAATCAAAATAGCAATCCATTTTGTTTGTATATCACTCTCAAGCACTAATTTGAGAGCCATTGTCAATGGTACTGAAAGTAACATGCCAACTGGGCCAAAAACCCAACCCCAAAAAACTAAACTAATAAAAACAACTAATGGTGATATTCCAACACCGTAGCCCATTAAACGTGGTTCAATTGCACTTCCAAACAAAATATTAATTAAAGCAAAACCAACCGCTGTTGCAATTGCAATGCCTGGTCCAAATTGAATAAGTCCTAGTAAGATTGCAGGGACTGCAGCGATAATGGAACCGATAGTTGGAATATAATTCAAAAGAAAAGCAAGCATTGCCCATAGAAACGGAAAATCAAGCCCAAGAGACCAAGTAAGGATGCCTGTACAAACACCAGTTGCCACACTTACTACTGTCTTTATAGCAAGATAATGACCCAGACTTTCTATGAATACTTGCGGTCTTCTTAATAAATCTTTATTACCACTAAAAGCAGCTTTAAATTTTGCACTAAAACTTGTTGCTTCTAAAAGCATAAAAACCATTGTAAAAATAATTAGGAAAGCATTTGTTAGAGCATCTTTTAAGCTATTTAAAATAAGCACAACGAGCTCCATAGCCCATCCTGGATCAATCATCTCACTTAAGTTCTCTATGGATTTATCTAAATTAAAAAATCTAATAGCGAACTCAACGAGTCCCTCCTTCATGACTTCAAGTCTTTGCTGATAACCAGGTAATGCAGCTGTAAAATCACCGATAGAATTTCCAAACACCCCACCAATTATTATTAATAAGAGCATCATCAAAAATACAATTATTAGCGCCGGCAGAAAAATCGGTGGTTTATTTGGAATTAAGATATATAATTTATTCTGTAGCCATATCATTGGTCGATAGGCTAAAAGGGTTAAAAAAGAAGCAATAATAAAAGGTATTAGCAGTTCTTTTGCCATCTGCATGCCATAAATTACAACAATTAATGCTGCAAAACTTATTAATGCACTGCTATTTTTACCGCCCTGATTATTCATATATCTGATAATCGCACAAGATCGCTTGTCATGCATTCTTAATCTAAGCTATAGAACCTTCTTATCTAAACGGATTATTCTTTTTTAACTTGGATTCTTTTGGTGTATAAAATGCTTTTTCTTCGGATTTTATTTGTTTAATTTTTAAGGTCCAGCGAGCTAATGTGGAGCTCACCCTAAGTTGATAGCGACCTGAATGATCAAAGAGCTTAAGGCCATTACCTTTACGTTTAGTATGTAAAACACGGCCCACATGCCGTCCAGTAACTGCCTCGATGAGTGTAATATCTAGTGCAACTAATTCATCATAATCACTATCTAATCTCCAATCGAGAAGCCATGGTGCTTCTACCAAAAAAATTGCTGTTGTAAGGCTTTCTGACCCTCGAAATTCTTTTACAATAGTTGCTGCTTGTGAGATTGGTGTAAAGATAAAAAAAGAAATGATGATTAAATTTTTTTTCATTAATGATTTCCGAATTAATTTCAATTTATATAGAATAAATACTTCATAAAAATTAAATATTTTATGCAAAAATTTGAATAAATATTCTTTTTTAATTAGGTTTTTTCCATTTATTAATAGTTTTGCGATACCAAAATAAAATGAAAATTACTGTAATAACCCCAATTAATGCAATTGAAGAAAGAAAGAAAAAGTAGTTTTGATGACCTACTATTCCGGGATTTGCGTCTAGTATGCGGCCTGTAATTGGTGCAAAAAAAACATCAGGTGTATAACCAATAATCGAAACCAGGCCAACAGCCGCTCCTGTTAGTTTTTTTGGAGTTTGATTTTCCTCAAGTAATGCAAAATAAACTCCTCTTAAAGCATAAACAAAACCGTAAGTAGCAAAAAAGTTTGCATAAATTACAACAAGACCTAAGTTATCTGGTGTCAGATATGACCAAGATCCATACATTATGAACAGAAATAAAAACATAATTAAAATTGAGCGTGTTGCACTGTATCGATCAGCAATCACCCCTGCCATCAACGCTGCAAGTGGTCTAATCCAGGCTCCATAGGATGAAATCCTCGCTCCTTCTATCTCATTAAATCCCAATACCTCCACAGCGTATAAAGAATAATTACCTAAGCCCTTGTAACCACAGTAAGCACAAATAATAATTATTGCTTGTAACCAAATTATGGGTTGCCTTAATACAAGAGACATATTTTTAAGTGGATTGAAATAGCTGCTTTTTAATTTTGAATCAGGGATTGTAAACCAAGCTAGAACAGCCGCTAAAAATACTAATAATGTGTAATATAAAACTAATTTTTTAAAAGCGCTTTCACGAACCAACGGAGTTACCTGACTGAGATCATCAGGCATATAGATTGATAAAACAACCACTCCGATTGTTGCTCCAGCTGCAGCAACTATTCCCCTGCCTCCGTCTAGCAAACCAAAAGCTAATCCTTGTGAATCATTGCCGCCCCACTCTCGAGTAGCCTTAATTAAAGCACCCCAGAAAAAGAATACGCTAGTAATTCCCCAATACCCGTAAAGAAATCGCATTCCAATCATATTTGGAATTGTCGATAGGTATAAACCACCTAAAGCTGTTAAAAATAAAGAAAATGTTATTAAAAGACGTGCCGAATATCGGTCAGCTATTACACCGCCTGGAAAATAAGAGAGCATTGCAATTAAGCCATAAACAGCAAACATATCACCTAGCTGAGTGTTATTTATATTGAAAGTTTGTAAAAAGGTAGGCCTAAAAAAAAGAGGTATATTAAAAACTAAAGAGAAAATAAGTTCTCCTACAAAAATAAGAGCCATCATTATTGTTATTTTCTGCATAGATATAGACTCTTAAATTTGGAGTTTTCTTGCTGATTTAATTGATAGTTTCACATTAGATCTATGTTGATAAATTATCGGAATATGCAAATAAACCTACTGAACCACCTGTATGCAAGAAAACAATATTCTGACCTTTTACAAAGAATCCATTTCGGACATAATCAATCATTCCAGCCAATGCTTTACCGCTGTATACAGGATCAAATAGTAAACCTTCGTAACGTGCTAGTAATAAAATTGCTTCATTCATCAATTCTGTATGCATACCATAACCTGAACCAATATAATTACAATCTGCAATAATATCATTTCTGTTAACGCAATTTTCTGAACCTATTAGCAGCGCAGTTTCTGAAGCTAATTTAAATACTCGTTCCTCCTGAATATTCTGCGGTGCATTAACCCCAATACCCAAAATAGGTACCTTACTACCCATAGCTTTAAGGCCAACGGAAAGCCCCGCATGTGTGCCAGCACTACCTGTAGCTAAAACAATATGATCTATTGTTAATTTCATTTCTTCAAATTGATTTAACAATTCAAATCCACAATCAACATAACCGAGAGCTCCTACTGTATTTGAAGCACCTCCAGGAATGATATAAGGCCTGCCCCCTGAATTCTTAACTTCCTCAGCAACTAATTCCATCTCTTGGTTAAAATCAGTTCCAGCATCATATTGACGTAGGTTAGCGCCAAAAATCTGATCAAGAAAAATATTGCCAGAGTTTGAGTAAGTTTCGCTTGCATCAATGACGCGTTTCTCCAGAAGCACTTCACAATTCATGCCAAGTTTACAGGCAGCAGCAGCCGTTTGACGGACATGATTTGACTGAATCGCCCCGACAGTAATAATTGTATCAGCACCTTGCTTAACAGCTTCGCCCATTGAAAATTCAAGCTTACGGGTTTTGTTTCCACCAGTTGCAAGACCAGTACAATCATCACGTTTTACAAATATTTCTGGACCGCCAAGAAACTTACTTAAGCGTGGCATATGTTCTAGTGGAGTTGGAAGATGAGCAAGACTTACTCTTGGAAATTTTGACGAAATCATATTTTTCCTAGTTTATGTGAATTAATAATCTTCGAGTGCTATAGCAACTGTTTTTTCTGCAAGGACCTCGGTTGAGGAAATGAAAGGTACAGTAAACATCGATTTATTTAAAACAAGTGGAAATTCAGTACAGGCTGCAATAAGAATTTCTGCACCGCGATCTATAATTTTATTAGCAAGACCCTGTAAGCCTATCCTTACTTCTTGCGACTTATCGCCACTTTTTATTCTTTCAACAAAGATCATTGTTTCAGAAAGCTCATCAGGAGTTTGTAAAATTAGATTTTTACCTGATTTTGCTAATGCTTCCTGGTAAATGCCTGCACGAAAACAACCGGGGGTTGTCATAAGCCCAATATTACCCTTACCCTTATTCACCGTTAGTACTGCATGAACTAATTGATCAACAATACTTACAAATGGAATTCTTACAGCTGATTCAATCTCTTTTTGCCACACATGAGCCAAATTACAGGGCATCACAAGAAAATCAACACCAGCGTCTTCCAGGCGGGCTGCAATAAGGGCAATTTTAGCTCCAGGGTCATCACCCGTGCCCTCAATTGCATTTTGTCTGCTAGGAATTTGGGGGTTATTTTCAATAATCATGCGAATATGGTCTTGATCTTCAGTGGCTGGCGTATTCTTCATTATACGAGACATAAAATCTAAAGTGGCTTCCGGGCCCATGCCTCCTATAATACCTACTGTTTTACTCATAATTATGGCCATCTACTCTGTATTTTATTAAAAAATATGCACTACAAAATACTTAAAGTGGATATAACTTAAGTATTTAACAACTCACGGTAACAGATTTTATTTGAGCAAAAACTTTGTCACCTGCCTTTAATCTTAACTCATGTAGTGATCGACGTGTAATGCGAGCGATAAGGTAACTGCTACCTAACCTTAGTCGCACTAAATGGGTAGCATTAGTTTCAGTAACGATTTCTTCAATGATAGATGGAAGTGAATTAAGTATTGTACTCGACTCTATGGGAGCTCGACTCAAACTAACATCTGATGCCCTTATTCTAAATCGGCCAGTCAAGATATCATAAGACCCTGGTACCCATAACTCTCCACCTGAAAATTCAAATAGTGAAAGATCAAAATTTGAATCGTATTTCAACTTCCTAGCCTCTATAACTGCTCCGGCATGTTGGCTATTTAATAAAGGTATATCAACTCTAGATAATGTATCTTGCAAATCGCCTTCTGCAATAACATTACCTTTATCAAGAACAATTATATGATCACTCAATTGACAGATTTCGTCGATGTTGTGACTTACATAAATAATTGGTATTGAGGTCTCTTTATTTAATCGATCTAAGTAAGGTAAAAAAATTTTTCGGCATCTAATATCAAGTGAAGACAAAGGTTCATCCATAAGTATTAGCTTCGGATCTTGACATAGCGCTCTTGCAATACAAACGCGTTGTGCTTCACCACCTGATAATTCGTTTATCGAGCGATCAAATAAATGATCGACTTCGAGTATTTCTGAAAGTTCAATAATAGATTTTTTCGTATTAGGGTTTCTGCGCCAACCATATTCTAAATTCTTTTGTACCGTTAAATGAGGAAACAATTGTAAATCTTGAAAAACGTAACCAATATCACGTTTATTTGGTGGACACACATCATCATGTTGTAATTTTTCAAGCCCAGCAAGGCATCTTAATAGAGTTGTTTTTCCTGAACCTGACGCGCCAAGTATTCCAGTTATACCTTTAGCAGGAATTTTTGTGTTTATATCAAGCAAAAATTCACCCTTGCGCAACAAAAAATTACACTCAATATAATTCATTGTAACTGCCACCGACGATGAACCAAAAACATCCCGAATAAAAGAAAGAAAGAAAAAATAATTAACACAACTGATAATTGATGAGCAGCAGCATAATTAAGTTTCTCAACATGTTCATAAATAGCTATTGAAACAACGCGTGACTCTCCCGAAATATTACCCCCAACCATTAATACGACACCAAACTCCCCCAAGGTATGTGCAAATGAGAGAACAGCAGCGCTAATAAAACCTCTCAAAGATAGCGGTAAGGCAACAGAAAAGAATGCATCCATCTTTGATGCACCGAGAGTCCATGCAGCCTCCAAATAGTCAAAAGATAATGATTCAAACGCATTCTGCATAGGTTGCACAGCAAAGGGTAAACTATAAATACATGACGCAATTACAAGTCCAGTAAACGAAAACGTCAAAGTATTTCCTGTTAAATATACCCACCAACTTCCAATAAAGCCCTCAGGGCCTAAGATTATCAATAAATAAAAACCTAACACTGTGGGTGGTAAAACAATGGGTAACGCAACAATTGTCTGAATTATAGGTTGTAATTTAGACTTACTTTGTGAAAGCCACCAAGCTAAAGGTGTACCAAAAAAGATCAATAATATAGTTGTAATAAATGCCAGCTGAAAAGATAGCCAAAGAGGTCCAATATCCATTACTTTATAACCGAATAACCACTATCTTGTATTATAGAATTTGCTTCAGGTCCACTTAAAAAATTTAAAAAAAGTTGTGCTAATTTTGAATTTTCTGATTGAGATAGAAGAATTGCTTGCTGTTTAATTTCACTGTGCATGTTTGATGGTATATCCCATATGCATGTTGGTTGAATTGGTAATTTCATAGTTGCCTGGGAGCGAGAAACTAAAGCAAATGTAGCATTTCTAGTAGCCGCAAATAAAAGTGTTTGTGATACATTTTCACCAAGAACTATTTGGTTCTGAATGCTTTCCCATTGTCCAATATTTTTTAAAAATTCTTTTGCGGCAAGTCCATATGGTGCAATTTCAGGATTTGCAATAGCAAGTTTTTTATATGAACCATTTTTAATAGCAGCAATACATTCATTATTTTTAAAAGAGCTATCAAAAGAGAGTAATGTCAATGCTCCAACTGCATAAGTTATTCTAGAGCCGCTTACAGCGTATTTATTTTCTTCCAATTTTTTAGGTCGCTCAATATCAGCTGCAAGAAAAATATCATAAGGTGCTCCATTTATAATTTGAGCATAAAGGTTACTTGTTGAAGCAGAACTAATTATTATTGGAATTTGAGTTTCAAGCGTAAATTTATCCCCAAGTTTTTCAGCTGTCTGACTAAAGTTGCTGGCAACTGCAATCATTAAACCTTGATCAGGCCATATCTTAAATGGCAAAAAAATAATGAGTAAAAAGATTACTCTTAAAAAATTCATCTGAAATATATTAGCTGACAAGCTCTGCTTTCTTTCTTTTACGATAGCGATGCAAGATAGGTTCTGTATAACCATTGGGTTGATTTAATCCTTCAAAAACAAGGGCGCAAGCTGCTTGGAATGCAATACTATTATTTATATCCTGCGTCATTGGTATATAAGAAGCGTCGTCTTTATTTTGTTTATCAACAACCCCTGCCATTTTTGTGAAGATTGACAAAACATGCTCCTTGCTGGTCAGGCCGTGTAATAACCAATTAACAATATGCTGACTTGATATCCTCAATGTCGCGCGATCTTCCATCAAGCCCACGTTGTTAATGTCAGGTACCTTTGAACAACCAACGCCCTGATCAATCCATCGCACAACATATCCAAGGATGCTCTGTGCATTATTTTCAATCTCCCTATCAATATCATCAGAACACAATCCTGAAAGATCTCCAAGTGGGGGAGTTAATATAGAATTCATATCAGCAAGACTTCGATTGGCAAGCTTTTTTTGAGTTTCATGGACATCTACTGAATGATAATGCATAGCATGCAAAGTTGCGGCTGTTGGTGAAGGAACCCAGGCGCAACTAGCTCCGGCTTCAAGATGTATATTTTTAGTTTTCACCATTTGCAGCATCTCATCTGGCTTTGGCCACATCCCTTTTCCAATCTGAGCTTTACCCTGTAAGCCGCATCGAAGACCTACATCAACATTCCAATCCTCATAAGCTTGCAGCCATAATTGATCTTTTATAAGTTCTTTAGGTAAAACCGTTCCAGCTTGCATGCTAGTGTGGATCTCATCACCTGTTCGATCTAAAAAACCAGTATTTATAAAAACGACTCTACTTTTCGCAGCCATAATACAATGTGGCAGGTTTACAGTCGTACGTCTCTCTTCGTCCATAATGCCAATCTTGATTGTATCTTTTGCTAGATCAAACAGCTGTTCAACACGGCAAAATAATTTATCCGTGAAAGAAACTTCGGAAGGACCATGCATCTTTGGTTTTACAATATATATACTTCCTGTCCGACTATTTGACTGAAGACCTTCACGGCGCCGATCAACCATCGAACAAGCAACCGTTATGATGGCATCGAGAATGCCCTCAAAAATTTCATTGCCATGTGAATCTATAATTGAATCATTTGACATTAAATGTCCAACATTTCTAATTAATAATAGGCTTCGGCCAGACAAAGCAAACTCTTCGTTATTGGGTGATGTATAAATACGATCTTTTGCGAGAGTACGACTTATTGTTTTACCATTTTTCTGAAAAGTAGCGGATAAGTCGCCACGCATTAATCCAAGCCAATTACGATATACATTTACTTTATCGGCAGCATCAACAGCAGCTACAGAGTCCTCGCAGTCCTGAATTACAGTGACTGCTGATTCAAGAGTTACATCAGCAAGATTTGCAGTAGCTTCTCTTCCTATTGGATGATCGGGGTCAATCAATAATTCAATATGAAGTTTGTTATGGCAGAATAAATATTGTTTGTTTGTTTTATTTTCTTTAAAACCAACAAATTGTTTTGGGAATTGCAGATAAATTGTCTCTCCGTTGGAATGAGATGCTACAAATGAAGAACCGTTGTTACCGTGGTCTATACCATAGGAATTTACATCGCCATGACTTGCGCCCGCTAGTGGAATTGACTTATCAAGAAATTCTGTTGCATAACGAATAACCGCAGCACCACGATGCGCATTATAAGTACCAATATTTTCGTAACCATCATCCTCAGGAATAACATTAGTGCCGTATAAAGCGTCATAGAGACTGCCCCAACGTGCATTAGCTGCATTAATTGCAAAGCGAGCATTACTTACTGGAACAACAAGCTGTGGGCCCGCTATTTCTGCTAATTCAATATCTACATTTTTAGTTTCTATCTCAAGAAATTCATTAAATGGCTCTAAATACGATATTTCTTTCAAAAAGGCGACGTACTCGTCATGATCGTATTTATCTCCTTTGCGTGCTTCATGCCATTTATTAATTTTATTTTGTAAATCTTTACGTTTTTTTAATAACTTTTGATTTTTTGGGCTCAAATCATTCACTATAGATTCAACGCCAGTCCAAAATACGTTACTCTCAAAGCCGATTGCAGGTAAAAGTTCTGTCTCTACAAAATCTGCAAAAGTCGGATCTATACTCAAACCATTGATAATTTTATTTTTTTCTTTTGACAATTGACTGCTCTCAGTTGAATTAAAAAAGTGTTAATTGCGATATAATGTTTTTATAGTTAAAAGCGCCCACAATGGCATTCTTATAATTTAAATTTCTTTTGAGTAATAAAATCAATATTTTTAAAATCTCTAACGATTACTCAGTTGCTGAACAAATATTTCCTGAAGATTTGACTGAAATAAAAGCAGCAGGTTTTCTAGCGGTAATTTGTAATCGACCAGACCACGAGGAATTCAGTCAACCAACGGCAGATGCTATTGCCGATAAATGTAAAAAACTAGGTATTTTATTTTATCACATCCCCGTATTAAATATGCCTATAGAGGATGAATCTATTATTAAACAGCATCTTATAGTTAAAAAGTCTGATGGACCAGTTCTCGCTTACTGTAGATCAGGACAACGTTCAACTGTAATTTGGCATGCTGGGCTAGGTAATAAACTTCAAATTTTTGATAAATAAAAAATACTTATTTTATTAAGAACTAATCTATTTTTCATACAAATCCTTCCGCTCTGATTGAACTGCCATCAAAAAATCTATTTAACTTAAAATGAGACATATCTATATCTGATGAAGTTCCGCTTAATAAATTAGCAATTACTTTGCCGGCCCCGGGCCCAATACCAAATCCATGACCGCTAAAACCTGTTGCTACATGGAAACCAGGTAATTCACTAATGGAATCAATCACAGGAATCACATCTGGTGTCGTTTCAATCATACCTGCCCAAGCTTCTACAAATGGTGTCTCCGCTAACTTTGGAAACATGGAATCTAAATTTTTTCGAATAATTTTTAAAGCTCGTAATGATGGGGATGGATTTAATACTCTTACTTTCTCAAAAATAGATTTTTCGTTAAGATTCCATTTATTAGGTACCATTAATTCGTTGATAAAAGTTTTGTCCAGCGAAAGCCTTATATGGCTCATGTTTTTTAACAAAGTTGGTGAAAACTTAGAAAGATATTTAAAAGAAGATGGTGTGATGGGATGCTCAAAGACAGATCCATGAGCAACCGTATACCCGCCATCTTGGCGGCGGCGAACTCCTAAATCATTTCCAAATAATGCGCCATTTAAAATCTTTTCTGCAGGTGCTGTTCTAGCCACAGTACCTAATACTTTAAGTTGTGGAACTTTGATATTTAGAGAGTTACAAAACATAGAAGTCCAAGAACCGGCTGCACACAAGACTACCGATGTTTTAATTGTTCCACTCTCGGTTATAACAGCTGATACAGACCCTCCTGAAGTTTCTATTCCTCGAACTGCGCATGATGTAATTATCTGGGCTCCATTATTTACAGCTGCTCTTGAAATAGCTGGAACCGCTAAATGCGGCTCTGCTCTTGCATCACTTTCAGTATACATAGCACCAGCCCAATCTAATGTTGGACCAGATACAAGTTTTTTTAATTCTCGGGAATCTATAAGACGTGTATTGATACCATATTTACGAGCTATTTTTATCCAATCTTCACGTTTTTCTAATTCTTTTGGAGTATTTGCCGTATAAAGACAACCACTGCGAACATACCCTACGTCTTCTCCGATTTCTTTCTTAAGGCCATCCCAAATACGCATGCTCTCAAGGACTAAAGGTATCTCTCGAGCATCCCTACCCTGAACACGAACCCAACCCCAGTTGCGTCCAGATTGCTCTCCGGCAATATGCCCTTTTTCACACAAAACGACATTAATGCCCTGCTTGGCAAGAAACCAGGCCGTAGAAATTCCAATAATACCGCCGCCTATAATGACGATATCAGCTTTAGGAGGTGCTGTATTTGGAATTTCAAACGGTTGATCCCATATGCTTGAAACTAAATTTTTAGTATTTAAATTGTTCATTACTCATGACTTTTGAAATTATAAATTTTATTATGCAAGAAACATTCATCTGATCATATTAAATAATGGATAAATTTTTGAACGGAACTCAAAAAACATTATTTTTAATAAAATAAGATTCTGAATAATTTTAAAAAAAACGCTTGGTCGTACCTATTGTTGATATGCTGTATAAATGAAGCCACATATATATTTTGACCTTGATGGTACTTTGACTGATTCATACGAAGGTATCAGCAATTGCATTCTTTATGCTGTAAATGAACTTGGGTTTCCGCATCCAACAAATGACTTCTTAAGACACTGTATTGGCCCACCTTTACATGAAACACTTCCAATGCTAGTCGGAAAAGATCTTACTGCAGAGGCGCTTAATTTATACAGAAAGCGTTTCGAAGATGTTGGTTGGCTCGAAAATAAACCTTATGATGGGATTTATGAAGCACTGGAGTCAATAAATAATAAAAACTACGAATTATTTGTTGCCACCAGTAAGCCTAGAATTATGGCACAAAGAATCATTGATTATTTTAAAATGACCCCATACTTTAAGAGAATCTTTGGTAGTGAATTTGATGGCACACATTCAAGTAAAGTAGATTTATTAAGATTTGCAATAAAAGAAAATACAAATACATCTGATCGAATAATGATTGGAGATCGAAAATATGATCTTATTGGCGCGATCTCAAATAACATGAAGCCAATAGGTGTAAATTATGGTTATGGGTCAATTGAGGAGCTCTCAGAAGCCGGTGCTATATCAATAATAGAAAGACCTGCTGACCTTGAAGAAACTATCAAGAGAGTATTAAATAAAAAGATTACAAGCATAGATATTAGATAGTTCTTTTGGAAAAATTTAACTAAAAATCCTTCCGAGATAACCATGCTGGATGCTCGTACACCATGATATCTACAATGTCACCACTTCTTACCTCGCCAGCAACCTCAACCACTCCAACAAGACCGCGACTTAATTTTGACGCTTTCGAAAAATCTGTATCCTCAACCTTTTTACCTGACTTTGTTCTCAATGATTCTGCAAGCTTCTTGCCCATAGGAAGGCATGGAGGATTAAAATTTTCAACCTGGAGCTCAGCTCCAGATGGGAATCTAAAGGTTGTGCCTCTTGGTAATTTAGACAATTCAGGAATTCCTTCAAAACAAAAATTTGCTCCAATTGCGCCTGCAGTAAGCGGTTCAATAAGGTCCATATCTTCTGAAATCTGCATCAGCTCTTCAATAGAAATAGCAGACCAGAGTCTCTCGTTACGACGTATTGTTCCCTCTGGTTGCTTATCAGTAAGCGCCCAAGCCGCTCTTTTAAATGAACTATGACGATCACCAACGATGCCCTCTATTTCAACCATTATTGAAGATTGCTCAGGCTTATTAAATTTTTCCGCCCCGCCAGTGTGAACAGAAACTACCTTACCTTTCAATTTATTCAATTTATTTCCTTAAAATAAGATCAAAAAAAATAAAATATGAAGTCTATTTAAATGAAACAGGTGCCCTCAAAGTATCTAGAAAAGCTTCTATTTGTCTTAGCTCAATAGAATTCAATCCAAGTGGCTCTGCCTCATTATGCCCGATCATTGCATCCGGCGCTCTATTGTAATGATCTAGCACTTCAGCAATAGTTTGCAACTGTCCCTTATGCATGTATGGAGCAGTATGTTCAAGATTTCGCAAGGAAGGCGTTTTTACAGCTCCAATCAATTCAGAACCAGTTCTTATAAAATCAAGTTCAGGGCATTTTCTAACAGGATCGTCACTATAAATGCTACGGCAATTAAATTCGCTATCTAGCACCTCCCTAACACCATTAATCCTTCCCTTATCAGGCAAATCTCCAGGATGATTAATTAACCCGGTATTATGAAATTCATTGTTAGTAAATAATGGTCCATTATGACATTGCGTGCATTTTGCTTTTCCGATAAATAAACGTAATCCTGACTTCTCATCTTTATTTAAAATTTTACGTGGCAGATTTACATCCTTTTTATCTAGATTCGCAATATATTTATCGAAACGAGACGAAGTTGGCAAGATTGTTCGCTCAAAAGCAGCTATCGATTTACCAACATTTGCAAAAGCAGTATTTAATTCAATATTGTTAAATCTTTCTATATTTTTTAATGGCCCAAATAACTTCTCATAGGTTTTTTTATATTCTGAATCCTTGGAAATAATATTAATAACTTGTTTTCTATTTGTTCCATGCTCATGAGAATTTTCTAGTGGAGCAAGTGATTGAGCCCATTGGCTGTCCCTTCGCCCATCCCAATATTGCCATGGGCTGTACTGAGACCCAACAATACTTGGAGTATTTCTATTGCTTATTCCTATTGCTAATGCTTTTTTTAGCCCATCAGTAAATTGGCGCTCAACCTGATGGCAGGTTGCGCATGAAATTTTTCCATTTGCACTGAAACGAGTATCGAAAAATAAATTTTTACCAAACTCAGCTGCAAGCTCATTATCTGCAACGGCATTGGTTGGGTCATCTGGTAACTTGGGCAAAGATTCAAGCCATAAAGATTTAATAATGGTTATTTCATCTTTACTCCATTCGCTACCTTGAAACGGATTTTTGTCACAGGCACTTACAAATAAACAGAGACAAAAGAAAATTATAATAATCTTAAAAAAATCAAAACTCATAGCTGTAATGGTATTATCACTCTGGAGGTTCCATCGTCTGTTGTTATGTTGATGATTATTTCCCAATAACCACTCATATGAAAACGCATTCCTTCAAGCCTGTAATCACCATTACCTAATTCTGTAGTTACTAGTGGCTTTGTCGGTAACCCATGATTATGCTCAGGCATACCACCCTCTACATCAATAGTTGCACCTTCAATTTCAAGCCCATCATCGTTTTCAATATGTAATATCCAAGGATGCATCGTATTTATTTCAGGATCACCATTTGGTGTTTTATAAGTAACAACTAAATTCTCTGCAAATACGGTTACGGAAAGCATGCTGCCTAAAAGGATAAATATAGTAGCAATTGACCATTTTCCAAGCCATTTTTTTAATCTACCACTCATCAAAAGATATTGAAATTGAATAAACATAAGTAATCCTATAAAAAATGGCCAATAACCAAAACCAGTAAATCCTACCTCAAATGGAAAAACAGCAGCATATACTTTTTCTGATTCTGGATGCTTAGCGGACACAATACCAATAAATTGGCCTTCCTCAATAAACCTATAATTAACTAGATATATATCTGGCTCAATTATTGGATCTTTATAAAATACTGTCGCACTATTAATGTCATCAATTAAATTAATATCTTCCATACGAGCGAAGCGACCTTTTCCAGTTACATCCCGAATTATGCGAAAATCAATAAACATCTCGGATAATGAATCATGCAAGTATTCCATTACGAATATACTTTCTGCTGCTATTGGAAGATCTTCACAAAATTGCTCATGGCCCAAAGATTCTGGTTGATAAACTTTGAAGTGGGCACGTAGATAATTCACCTTGATGACACAAAGGTCATCTTCTTCAACTACACCCCCATGAGATAAAGCTATCTCTGAAAAAATAGCACTCGTAAAGAAAAATAATAAAGTATAAAAAAAGGCTCTAATTAAAGTCATAATAATATTTGACTCGTTCAATATGAACTGAATAAATAATCTAAGATAAATTTTACGTCATTTTTAATGGATATTCTTATTTATGAGGTAAGCTTAAAGAAACTCAAGTCAATTTGAATTTATCAAAAATTTTTTAACTATTTTAAATATCGACGAGTAACTCGTCGCGTCAAACCAGTCATTAATTCATAACCGATTGTGCTTGACAATTTTGCTACATGATTTACTGAAAGATTTGGCCCCCAAAGGACAACTTGGTCACCAATCTTTACTTCACCTACATTTGTTATATCGACGGTTATCATATCCATTGAAACAGCACCTACAAGAGGTGCTATTTTTCCATTTACTAGGGTTGGTGTTCCATTAACTGCATGTCGTGGATAACCATCCGCATAACCTATTGCAACAGTCGCTATGATTGACCTATCTTTTGCTGTCCATCGTCCTCCATACCCAACAGTTTCACCTGCTAATATTTCACGTATTGCAATGACTTCTGACTTTAGAGTCATTGCTGGTTTTAAGCCATAAATTTTTTCTCTATCATCTTCAAAAGGTGTGTAACCATAAATTAAATATCCTGGTCGATTCCAGTCTCTATGGCTACTTGGTGAACCAAGTATCGCACCAGAATTAGCGATGCTCTCAATTACATTTAAATTAGATACATAAGAATCAAATTTGTTAATTTGTTTATCAGTTATTTTACTATGAATATCTTCAGATGAAGCAAGGTGCGTGCATACTACTAATGAAGGGTTGCAGTTTCTACTTGCCCGCAGTCGGGTGACTGCATCTTCAACTTTGTTTGGCTCAATTCCCAATCTATGCATACCAGTATCAACCTTAAGCCAAACGTTTACTGGATTAGGTAAACTAGCATTCTCCAAATCCAGTAATTGGGACTCGTTATGCACAACAACTGATAATTCATTTTTTGCGGCACATTTTAAATCTTCTACTCCATCGACGCCCTCCATTACCAGAATCATTTTTGTAATGCCAGCATCACGCAGCTCAATAGCTTCATCAATGATTGCAACAGCAAAAGCTGAAGTGATTCCCTCAAGCGCTTTTGTGACTTGGACAGCCCCATGGCCATAAGCATCAGCCTTAATCACTGCAATTGATTTTGAATCAGGAGCTAAGCTGCATGCTATTTTATAATTATCTTTTATCGAATTTAGGTCGATGACCGCTTCACATTTATGCGTCATAAATTAACTTTTATTGGTTTTATGATAATTCACTATAACAAATGAAATAAATAACAGTTTTGCATAACTTACAAACTTCAAGCAAAGTTTATGTATAATTTTTTCTATATTATCCATAAAATAAGTTGTTATGATCTTATCTTTTCTTAAAAAAATCATCTAAGGTATTAGTAAATAAAAAATATTATTTACCTATCAAGAATTCAAAAGAAGTCTACATTTGTCTAAAAATAACAAAAATATAGAAAAAATTGGCATCTTTGTTGATGTTCAAAATATTTATTACACTTGTCGTCAAGCTTATAAAGGTAATTTTGATTACACTAAATTTTGGAATGTGGTTACAAAAAATCGTAAAGTAATTTGTGCATATGCATACGCTACGGATAAAGGTGATATCAAACAAGAAAATTTTCAGAATATATTAAAGAAAATTGGCTTTAGTGTTCAACTAAAATCCATGCTTAAACGTAAAGATGGCACTGTAAAAGCAGATTGGGACGTTGGTATTGCGTTAGACGTGTTTGAAAGAGCCAATCAATGCGATACGATCGTACTCGCATCAGGTGATGGAGATTTCGGAATACTCCTCGATCGAATAAAAGAGAGATTTAAGACAAAATCAGAAGTTTATGGTGTTCGCGAATTGACTTCTACCCAACTTATTGGTCCGGCAAGTGACTTTATACCCATAGATAAAGATTTCATTCTATAAAAAACTTTTTCAACCTTTTTTGAAAATTCTTTTACGCAAAAATAAATTTGCAACAATCATAGCGACAAGCGTAATTAAGCAATAAATACCAATATAATTCATTTGTTTTTGTAAACTAATACCACTATCAATCAAAGTACCTGTAACACCAGGACCAGCAGCAGTAGCTATCACCACAGCAGAAATAGTTATTGAACGAACTGATCCAAGATATTTTGTTCCATAGATTTCAGGCCAAAGAGATCCAAATAATGTCCATGAAATACCATAGCTAATTCCCAAAAATATCATTACTCCTGTAACGATTATTGCAGGTCCCGTTATGGTCAACAAAAAACAAGCTATGACTAAGGGAATCAGAAAATAAGGTAGCAAAATTCTTGACCCAAATTTATTTACGATCGCACCTGATATTAAAGTAAAAATTACTGTCATAGTTGACAAAACAATCAAAGATTGAACAAAGATCTGTGGTGGCCATTCATTAATCTCTGTTAAGTAATTTTGATGATAAAAAATTATTGTTCCAATGAATCCAGGCGCCAAAGCTCCAGTTAGTAATATCCAAAAGATGGGGTCACTCATCACCTCTCTTCGGGTCCAATTGTGAATTTCATTTTCCGACAGGTCACTACTGACATTAGAGCCTTGAAGTTCTCGTGGAGCGCTATACGCCCAAAATGAAATTGGCAATGCGATAATCAGTAGTAAGATTGCACCAAAAAACCATCCCACTTCATAGCCGTAAATAATTGCAACCATCGAAAAAACTAATGGCATGGATGCTTCCCCACCTTGATGACCAAGAATAACTAATGAAATAGCCCTTCCGCGTTCGGCAGAAAACCAGCGACCAGTTGTAGTCAATGCAATATGAGACATAAGCCCTTGGCCAAATAATCTAAGAAAAAAAATTGCAATTATTAAAGCCCATATTGAAGGAGCAATACCAGCAAGAATTGCTGCGGCTGACAAGATTGGAATAACCATGACTATCAGTTTATGGGGAGGGATAAAATCTATAAGCTTTCCTAGAAAAGGTAAGCATGCGGCACTTGCTAAAGTTGCAAACATATAAAGGCGGCCAAACTCACCGTGACTAAGGTCAAAAATCTCACGCCATTCAGATATAGAAATAGAAATAAAATAGGTTTGGCCAAAACTAGAAAAAAAAGTAAGTGTAAATCCACCAATTACCCAACGAAAGTTATGTCGCAAAAATTTCAACATATTTTTTCTTAATTAATTTGACGCCTTTCCATAAAATTTACATCCTTAAAGCGAGGTTTAAAGAGAAATTAACGATTTGTTTTGGATTGTCAAAATATTTAAAGTGCAAAAATTTAGTAGTTACTAATTAAAGACGTCAAATATATGACTATATTTAAAAATAACCTCTTTACCTCTTGGATTTGCAGCAATACCTCGTTCATCCACTTCGTTATAAACAAGGAAAAAACCAGAATTTGCAGTTTGCAGCCATGAAAAACGTAAGTTTGTACCGACTGTATCATCTACTTGATTATGCTGGACTAAAGCTTGCAGCAATATCTTGGGTGTAAATGCATAAGATAAACGAAGTTGTGTAAGGTTGGCATTAAACTGACCTCTCTCAATTGGAAGATCAAATTTATTATAATTATAGGTAAGTTCAGACCTGAAAGATTCTCCAACTCTATAAATAATACTTGATTTTATAGCAATACGATTACCACCAAATCGACCTCCTATATAAGTAACGCTTGAGAGACTTAAAGGATCTGATTTATCAGTGTTAAATCGAATTTGGGCCTCACTGTGATCATAAGTACCAGCCTGAATAGTAACACCATCGATAATATCAAAAGGAGTTTGCACGCCTTCACGAGTAAAATTCACGCCAGTATCTATTCTATATCCGTTGCGAAACTCCCAATGATTATCAATATGCAAAAAACCAGTCTCTTGAAAACCATCAAAATCCCAATAAGCCGTGTAAGAAATATGAGGTCTAACTTCAAGCAATCCCCATGTATTCTCTGGTCGAATTCTACGCAAAATTAAAGCTGACATACGTCGATAATTCGAGCGCTTTAAAAAACCTACTTCAGGATTAAAATCTTCGCCAACCTGGCTATACTCTAATCTATTAAGCCATTCGCTAGAGTTGTATATAGCTTTGGCAGAAAAAGCTTCATCTCGGCCCTCAAGGCCTGGTGTAGAAGTTTTCGCTAACCAACCTTCAAGCATTAAATTTTCACCAATACCCCAACGACCATCTACACTATAAGTATGATTCTTGTCATCACCAGGTGCGGTGAGATAAGAGCCATCGCCATCACGGCCGACGTACATAAACCCCAATGATGAGCGACTAGGTAACTCTTGATTTACTCTAGCGACTGTAAATTTATTTCCTGGTGCAACACCCGCTACAGCCTCAGAGTGCATATGCAAAAAGCCTACATTAGTACTCCCAGCAAGTTTTCCAGATAGTCTCGCGCCCCCGATTATTGGGAGCTGATCACCACTACTACTTATACCTATACGTCGACTGAAAAACATTTGTACAGCTTGTTCATCACCTACAGAAAACTGTGCGGCATTTTCAAGAAAAAAAGGTCTTTTTTCCTTGAAAAAGAGACTAAACCTATCAAGATTCATTTGTTGTTCATCGGCCTCAACTTGCGCAAAATCAGTGTTGTAAGTTGCATCAAGTGTAAGGCTAGGAGTAATTGAATATTTGATATCGAAACCTGCTTCACTATTATTCTGAGTGCTTACAAGATTTCCGCCTCTTGTGGATTGACCAAGAATATAGGGTGAGAATTGTAAATTTCGTTTTTTAGCCGGTTTAATTCCAGTTACAGAACCAGCTTCAGATAAGCGATACAGCTTATGTTGCCTAGACAAAGGAGCCCAAAAGGCAGTTTCATTGTTTCTGCCAATATTTCTTTGAAAGTTTATTCCCCATGTTTGGACATTTTCACGGCCGTATCTTAGGGTGCTAAATGGAATTCGCATCTCAGCGCTCCACCCAATTTCACTTATAGAGGTTGCAACTTCCCATGAGCCGTCCCAATTTAAATTAAAACCTCCTCCTCCCGAGCCCATCGTGCCACCCGAACCCTCGCGGATAACTTGTCCATCATATTGAATACCAGCTGGATTAGTTCCAAAAATAAAGCCATTCTGACCGTCTCGCAAACCATCTATGATCAATTGAAAGCTATCTGTATTATCTAAACTTGAGTCGCGACGACTATCGGTAGCAAGAATTTGATTTGGGGTATCGTCATAAGCAATCAACCCAACATACAAAGCATCTTCTAAGAAGCCTACATAAACTTCAGTTTTTTGAGTTGCTGGTAATCCGTCATCAGGTTCAATCTGTTGGAAACCTGTTGCAGGAATAAGACTTCCCCAAGCTTTATCTCCTAATACCTCGCCATCTAAAAGAGGCTCATTAACCATCTCACTACTTTGTAAAACAGGCCTACCCCCAAGATTTTGTGAAAATGTAGGCGCTGAACTGATTACTAAAATACAAAGCAGAATCAATTTTAAAGCTCTTAGAGAAGCTCTAAGTGTAAAAAATTTCATGATTAATTATCTTTTGTAGTATTGATTTAAGTTATTTTGATCGACTATATTTTTGTAATTTTTTTATATTACGATACTAAGTAAAAAAAAGACACTTTGGATATTATTGATTATTCAGTATTTTTTTAAAAAAAGAATACCCCCAACGGGTAAAAAAATCATTTAATCAATAAATCGTATATTTCTATTTGAAATGGCATGATGGTCGTATTAATAACTCTCATAATTAAAATTTATTTGGTTTCTTTAAAAAGCCCATTGATATGAATAAACTTAAGAAAAATTTAGAAGACGGTGTTTTTACTGTGACAGCTGAAATTACTCCTCCTCGTGGAGCTGATTTTACTTCATTAACTGCTGCCGCAGAAATTCTTAAGCCAGCAGTTTCAGCTATAAATCTTACAGATGGTGCTGGAGCAAAAGTTCGTTTGTCTAGCCTTGCTGCTGCTATTCATTTGAAAAATATAAATATCGAACCAATTCTGCAAATTACTTGTCGAGACCGTAATCGTATAGCAATACAAGCAGATTTACTTGGTGCAGCTGCTTTTGGCATTAATAATGTATTAGCTCTAGCAGGAGACAGTATAGAAGTTGGAGATGACAAAGATGCAAAAAGTGTTTTTGACTTAAACTCAAAACATTTATTAGAAGTAATGAAAAAAATGAACGAAGAAAAAACAACACTATCTGGAGCAAAATTAAGCAAAGCTACAAATTTTTTCTCGGCAGCAGCTGATACGCCATTTGATCCAGACAATAAGTGGAGGCCTGATAGATTAATAGAAAAATATTCTTCTGGCGCTCGTTTTATACAAACTCAATATTGTTACGATATTGAAATATTAAATAGGTATATGCAAAGGCTAGTAGATTATGGTTTAACTGAGAAACTATATTTTATCATCGGCCTTGGCCCATTGCGCTCAGCCAAAGGTGCAAGTTGGATGAGAGATAATTTATTTGGAACAATCATGCCAGATAGCATCATAAAACGTATGAACTCATCTAAGAGTCCTCGAAATGAAGGCATACAAATCTGTGCAGAACTGATGCAACAAGTAAGTGAAATAGATGGGGTATCTGGTGCACATCTTATGGCACCGGGTTTATACGAAGAAACAGTGTCAGCTGTTAAATTGGCTGGATTTATTAAATAAGATTGGTTGAATTCATAAAAATATCTTAAATAAGAAATTAAAATCTTATACAGTTACTATGAATTGTACTAAATTAATAAGTTAGTAGGATTTAATTATGAACGAGTTTGTTCAATTTAGTCTCAAAGATAAAGTTGCCATTATTAAAATAGATGATGGCAAACGTAATGCTTTATCGCCTCAAGTTTTGAGTGGAATTTATAAGGGCTTTGATCGTGCTCAATCTTCAGGTGCTGCTGTAATTATTACTGGTCGGGAGAATGTTTTCTCTGCCGGTTTTGACCTTAAGATTATGAAGCACGGCGGAATTAATGCTCTTAAAATGCTTTATGCTGGTTATAGTTTAACTGCGCGTATAATGGCATATCCATATCCGGTAATCACTGCTTGCAACGGCCACTCCATGGCTATGGGTGCATTTATGATGTTATCGACTGATTACATAATTGGTACTAAAGGTGATTTTAAGATCGCTGCAAACGAGGTTGCACTCGGAATGAGAATGCCACGAGTAGCAGTAGCAACATTAAAAAATCGGATCAATCCTGCACCATTCCAAAGAGCGGTAGCTTTATCTGAATTTTTTGATGTCGAATCTGCGTTGAATGCTGGTTTCTTTGATAAAATAGTGGGTCCTTCAGAGTTGATATTACACGCCAAAGAACTCGCAGATTCTTATAAGGATCTTGATGCAAGAGCGCACGCTATTTCAAAGAAAAGAATGCGTGCTGCTCTAATCCGGAAAATACGATTAAGCATACCCTTAGATCTAATTGACGCTGCACTTTTAGGTTTAAAGGGTTTTAGAAAAGCTCAACCGAAAAATCCAAAAAATTAAATTTTTTCAAGAAATCTTTCAACATCCTCTAGAGTCGGCGCGCTAGACTGTGCGCCCAAAATCTGCACAGATAGTGCAGCAGCAGCTTGTGCAAATTTGATTGATTCTGTTAGTGAGCTTTCAGAAGCTAGTCCAACGGCTAAGCAGCCATTAAATACATCGCCCGCTGCTGTTGTATCTACAGATTTTACTTTGAAAGCTGGAAAGATGTTAGTTTGGATTTTATTATTCTTTTGTTCTGATAGAAAAACTCCTTGGGAGCCAAGAGTAAGTAAAACCACCGATACGCCTCGTTGATGCAAAATTGATGCTGCAGCTTTCATGCTATCTTCATCAGTAATAGATATACCAGTAAGCAGCTTTATTTCTGACTCGTTAGGCGTTAGTAAATCTAAAAAAGTGAAAATCTCATTTGGTAATTCACACGCTGGAGCTGGATTGAGAATAACTCTAGCGCCATTCGCATGCGCAAGACGCGCACTTTCAAGAACGGTGTCAATTGGTATTTCCAATTGCATCAAAACCACCGCTGCATCACTTAAAAGATTGCCGCTAGAAGCAATGCATTTTGGGCTCAATAAATAATTGGCACCTGGAGCTACAGCTATACTATTTTCACCGCTTTTGGAAACTAAGATTTGAGCGACTCCTGATGGAGCTCCTCTATCAACTCTACAGTGATCCGTATTGATACCGTCGCTTTCGAAACCTTCCAAAGCTTGCTTACCAAACATATCATTTCCAACACAAGCTACAAGACTAACGTCACCACCTATTCGCGCTGCTGCTACAGCCTGATTGGCTCCTTTACCGCCAGCTGCGGTCAAAAATGTGTCACCTAATATTGTCTCGCCTGGCACTGGGATATGAGGCACTTGAATAATCATATCCGTATTGGAAGAACCTACTACCACTAACTTACTCATCAATGCATCTCAAAATATTTTCAAAAATCTTCAATTTCAAAAGTCCAGCTTTGATAGATGAGAATAACTACTTGAGGCACTCAACATCGAATCTATGGGATCATCATGCTCTACAAAAAAGTGTTTTAAGCCAGGCAGACTAGAGGAAAATAATGTCCTAAAATCAATTTCACCTGCACCTACATCTGTCATTGAGCCGTCATTAGCCATATCTTTTACATGGCAAAGAGGAAAGCGACCTGGATATTTTTCAAAATATTCAATTGGGTTAACACCAGCTTTAATGACCCAATAAAAGTCAATTTCAACTTTCATTAGTGAGGGATCTGTTTCTGACAACAACAAATCAATTGGACGAAACCCTTCTAAATACTCAAATTCATAAGCATGATTATGATAAGCAAACTGAAGGCCTGCGGCATGACATTTTTCTGCAAAGCTATTTATTAAATCAACATGTCGGCGGTAATCATCTAAAGTTGCTCTCTCTTCAGGCCTAAGTCCAGCTAAAACAATATATTTGTGTCCTACAACAAGAGAGTCTTCAATGAGTTGATCTGGTATTTCCAACATAGATTGAGTATTGGTATGCATAGAGGGTGACCTCAATCCGTAATCATCTAGGAATAACCTGATTTCTTTTGGAGAATGTTTAAAATAACCAGCAAATTCCATTTCTCGATAACCAATGTTAGCGAGTTGCGATAAAGTATTTGGTACATCAATCGCCATCAAGTCACGTACTGTGTAAAGCTGTATCCCTAAATTTTCGTGATTTCTTTTAGAATCAACATTAACTTTTGGTGTGCAAGACGCTAACACTGAACCTAGAGATGCAGCCGCCATTACTTTTAATAAGGACCTTCTTTTCATATTTTTCCCTCCCGAAGCATTTCAACAGCTGAACTCACTGCACGCGCAGTCAGTGCCATGTAAGTAAGTGATGGATTCTGGCATGCAGATGACGTCATTGCAGAGCCATCAGTTACAAATAGATTTGGCACGTCGTGAGCTTGATTGTACTTATTTAATACTGATTCTTTAGGGTTATGCCCCATGCGAGCTGTTCCCATTTCATGAATCATTAAGCCCGGCGCTGCTTTGGTGCTCTTTAATTTAATGTTCATTAAACCAGCTACAGTTAAGAGCTCTTTCGCGTCCGACATAATAGCATCAAACATTGCAAGCTCATTTTCTCGGTGATCACAATCTATTTCTAAAACTGGAATACCCCACTTATCCTTTTTTTGCTTACTTAATCGCACGCAATTACGCTTATCAGGTAACATTTCACCAAATCCAGTAATATCAAAAACCCATGGACCTGGTTTTCTTAGTTTAGCCTTAAAATCAACACCAATTCCTGCGATATTATTACCTTGAGTCCAGCTTAATCGATGAGCGCCACCCTGGTATCCATAGCCTCTGAGGAAGCGTTGTTCCTGATCAGAGACATTTCGAAATCGAGGTAAGTACAGCCCACCTCCTCTTCTTCCGATGTCATATTTATCCTGATGACCAGGAAAAATTCCGCTTGCTCCTGCGCCTCCAAGGTGATCCATTAAATAGTGGCCTAATGTCCCACTCGAATTAGCTATTCCATTAGGGAAAGATCCAGATTTTGAATTAAGCATAATTTGAGTTGTACCGAGTGTTGAAGCACATAAGAATATGAGTTTAGCGCCAAAAAGACGGTATGAGTGATCGTTGTTATCAATAACACGGACACCAGATGCACGATTGTTATCTTGATCATATAGAACGCTTTCCACAATAACATCAGTCAGTGTAGTTAAATTACCCGTTCGGTCTGCAGCTGGAAGTGTTGCTGATAAACTTGAAAAATAAGCGCCAAAAGAACATCCGCGCTGACATTCGTCACGATTCATACAGCGAGAACGCCCGAGCTCTATTTGTTCTTGAGTAGGTTGTGTTAAATGAGCTACACGCCCCATAAGTAATTTTCGATCTGGGAAGGCCTTTTCGATATTCTTTTTTATATCCTTCTCTACACAATTCATCTGAAATGGCGGTTGAAAAACACCATCAGGAAGTTGTGTTAATCCTTCATATGAGCCACTGATTCCAGCAAAAGTCTCCACATGATCATACCAAGGAGCCAAATCTTTATAACGAATTGGCCAATCAATGCCATGGCCATCAAGCTTATTTGCCTCAAAATCTAAATCACTAAGCCGATAACTATGCCGGTGCCATAATAAAGATCGACCACCTAAATGATAACCTCTAATCCATGAAAATGGTTTTTTCTCAGGAGTAAGATAAGGATGTTTTCCATCATTCACAAAAAAGTGTTTTGTGTAATCAGAAAATGCATAACATTGATTTTGGATTGGATAGTCACTTTCAACTAACGTTTCAGGGATTTGACCAGCATACGGCATTTCCCATGCAGCTTTTCCCTCAGTTAAATAATCTTTACGATGTTGTACATTTCGACCTCGCTCTAGCAACAAAACTTTTAAACCCTTTTCTGAAAGCTCTTTCGCTGCCCAGCCACCAGAAATACCAGAGCCTACTACTATTGCGTCAAAATCGTTTGATTCCTCAGAGGCCATAATTGTGATGACTCCAAAATGATGCGTAACTGTCTTCTGATATTGGAACACAAGGTATATAATCACCAGGAATACGCTGAAAATTAAGCTCTATTGTTGCGCCAACTTCTGAAGAATAATAAGCAAATAAAACCATTTTTTTTATCATTCCAAAATATGGATTATTTAAATTTTCATTGAAAAAATCTTTATCAATTTCAAGAAGTATTAATTCTTGCTGCTCAGCCGAGCAAGATAAAAAACTACCTACTCCAACTTTCTTTGAACGTAAATCAATTTCATGTAGGCCCTGAATAAAATCTATTTGCCGATTTGTAGATGCCCAGTCAGCTAACATCATATCAATAAAATTTGGCGCTCCAACACTCAGTGCTCCCGGCGTATCAGTTTCAGGAATTATGAGATCAGAAATACGACTAATAATTTTAAATTGATCAGAAGAAAAAAAACGTTTTGGCGAACCTTCATTACTATCCGCAAAAGAAACACTGAATAAATCAAGTTGCACTGCAGTCAGAGTGCCGCCAAGTAATGCCACAGCACCTTTAATTGCAGCTCGGCGTGTATAAAGATTTTTATTTTCTGACAATATTTTTACCCTTGATGATTAAGCTATTTAATTACATTCCGAACAAATCGATTAGATTAGAGATCAACCCAAACGCTTCCAGCTGAACTTGAACGAACAGCTGCATCGACAAATGCAACACCAGATCTACCGTCATCGCCAGTTGGAAACAAAATGTTTGAATCTAACTTTCTTCCTTCATTTGCTGCATGAATTGCAATCGCTACTTGATTATAGATTGTTGAAAAGCCTTCTAAATAACCCTCGGGATGTCCATTTGGCATTCTTATAATACTGGTAGGAGAAGCTGGATGACCTGACGGACCTCCCCTTGTTATTCTCTGGCGTGGCCGGCCAAATTCCATAAAACTTATTTCATTAGGTTGTTCTTGTTGCCATATAAGTCCGCCCTTGTCGCCATAAACAGATATTTTTACATCATTTTCATTTCCAACTGCTATCTGGCTAGCCCATAACATTCCTTTAGCACCACCTTTAAAACGAAGTAATATATGAGCATTATCATCAAGAAGGCGACCTTCTACAAAAGTAGTCAGATCTGCGCATAATGATTCGAGCTTGAGCCCGCTAACGAAACACGCTAAGTGATAAGCGTGGGTGCCAACGTCGTTAATGGTACCTCCAACCCCAGATTTTGTGGGATCAGTTCGCCATGCTGCTTGTTTTTGTCCTTCCAGTTCAATCCTATTAGTGAGCCAATCTTGAGCATAATGTGCCTGGACAACACGGATTTTACCTAGGTCTCCCCGCGCAATGATCTCCCTAGCCTCTCTCACCATTGCGTATCCTGTATAGTTATAAGTTACTGCTAGAATCTTACCTGTTCGTTTGGCAGTCTCCTGAAGTGAATCAGCTTCCTCGATCGTTAAGGTCATGGGTTTATCACAAATGACATGAATACCAGCCTCTAGAAAAGTTTTTGCAATTGCATAATGCGTATGATTTGGAGTAACAACCGCCACTACATCAATACCATCATCTCGGGCAGCTTCACTAATTGCCATTTCTTCATAGTCACCATAAGACCTATCTTGAGAAAGACCTAGTTCCTGGGCAGATGCCATCGCGCGAGCCGGCTCAGATGATAAAGAGCCAGCGCAAAATTGATATTTGTCATCTAATCTTGATGCCATACGGTGAGCCTCGCCTATAAGCGATCCCTGACCTCCACCAACCATTCCTAAACGAATTCTTCTGCTTAATTTAATTTCTGACATAAATTTATTCCTTAAGAAAGCCCAAGCAATGATTTATTTCCATCATTATCAATGCTTGTTTTAACAAAATCATCAAATGCATGATCTGTAACTCTAATTATGTGATCACTAATAAACTTTGCAGTATCACGGGCATCGTCATTAGGATGCTTCAGAGCACACTCACATTCGGCAATTGCCCAACCTTCATAGCCATATTGAGCTAACTTCGAAAATATAGTATTCCAATCAACTTGTCCGTCGCCTACTGCTCTATAACGAGCCGCTCGGTCCACCCACTGCTGGTAACCTCCATAAACCCCGACACGTCCAGTTGGATTTAGTTCAGCATCTTTTACATGAAACATTTTAATACGTTCATGATAAATATCGATATGTTCAATATATTTTATTGCTTGTAATACAAAATGACTTGGATCATAAAGCATATTGCAGCGCGGGTGATTATTTACTCGCTCAAGAAACATTTCAAATGTTATACCATCATGAAGATCTTCGCCTGGGTGAATTTCATAGCAAATATTTACACCTGCTTCGTCAAATGCGTTAAGAATTGGCAGCCACCGGCTCGCAAGCTCATTAAAAGCAGTATCAATGAGACCTTCTGGTTGCTGTGGCCATGGATGAGTATAAGGCCAAGCTAATGAGCCAGAAAAAGAAACATGCTCCGTAAGACCGAAATTAGCAGAGGCCTTAGCAGCCAACATTAATTGATCAACTGCCCACTTTTGTCGTGCATCTGGCTTTCCATGCAAATGTGATGGAGCAAAAGCATCAAAAAGCATATCATAAGCAGGGTGCACTGCAACAAGTTGGCCTTGAAGATGGGTAGATAATTCAGTTAATTGCAATCCATGATTATCAAGTATTGCAAGTAGATCATCGCAATAAGAGCGGCTGTCAGCGGCTTGCTTCAAATCAATAAAACGGCTGTCAAGAGTCGGAATTTGCAGCCCTTTATATCCTAAACTTGCGGACCATTTAGCTATGTTATTTAATGAATTGAATGGAGCCTGATCTCCTAAAAATTGGGCAATAAACAGTCCAGGGCCCTTAATTGTTCTCATTGCACTCTTCCTTACTCAATTATTTGTATGCATCCAAGAAGAACATAGCGCTTTGTGAAACGCATATCCAATTTTTAGAAGAAAATTTACTCCATTGATATAAAAGATAAATATATAAGTTGTATGTGTACTTATGATATTATTCTAGTATTGATAAAATAAGATTTTTAACTTTTATGGATGTAAAGATGAGTCAAAGGAAGATGGAAGAGTCATTGCAATATTCCAAATTAAAAGATATGGCAGATGAAAAAAAGCTCTTCCTAGAGAAAATAATTTGGGTGCATCATTGGACAGAAAGTTTATTTAGCTTTCGGATTGAGCGTCCAAATAGCTTCCGCTTTCGCTCTGGTGAATTCATTATGATTGGTTTAAATGATAATAAAAAACCTCTTCTGAGAGCTTATTCGATTGTAAGTCCAAACTGGGAAGAGCATCTGGAATTTTTTTCGATTAAGGTTCCTGATGGACCTTTAACTTCTCGTTTACAACACTTAAAAGAGGGTGATCATCTTTTCTTGGGTAAGAAACCAACCGGCACACTGGTAACAGATGCGCTTAAATCTGGAAAACGTTTGTTTATGGTAGGAACTGGAACTGGATTGGCGCCATTTCTTTCTGTTTTACGTGACCCAGAAACACATGAAAAATTTGATGAAATAGTTTTAACCCATACAGTTAGAGAAGAAAAAGAACTCGCCTATCGTAGCTTTCTAGAAAAAGAGATTTATTCTGATGAAATTTTTGGTGAGTTACTAGGAAATAGATTTACCTACTACCCAACTGTCACACGCAGTGAATTCAGAACTGAAGGTAGAATAACAGATCGTATAAGATCTGGTGCTTTTGCAAAAGATCTTAAATTAACAAGCAAAAAATTTAATCCACAAACTGACAGAGTAATGGTTTGTGGCTCAATGGCGTTTAATAAAGATATGTCCTCCATGCTTGAAGAGCATGGTCTAAAAGAAGGAAGTAATTCTACCCCAGGAAGCTTTGTTATTGAACGAGCATTCGTAGGGTGATAAGAAGTATTCGTCATTTAATTAGTATGTTTTTATAAATTTTTAATCAGTTACTTGCTTATTTTAAGGAGACTCATGTGACTTTTATCGTTACTGATCCATGTGTGAAATGTAAATTAATGGATTGTGTCGAAGTATGCCCAGTTGATTGTTTTTACGAAGGTGAAAACTTTTTAGTTATTAATCCTGACGAATGTATCGATTGTGGGATTTGTGAACCCGAATGCCCAGTTGAAGCAATTAAGCCTGATGATGAAGATACACCTAAACAGTTCTGGCTTGAAATAAATACCAAATACTCTGAGATATGGCCAAACATAACGCGAAAGGGAGAGTCTCCAGCTGATTCTGATGAGTACAGAGACGAAAAGAATAAATTTGAACGTTATTTTAGCGAAAAACCAGGGGATACAGATTAACAATAACCAAAGGTTGATATAGCTAATACATCCTTATTGAAAAATTTATCTTTTATTTTTTAATATTTAAACATGTGAGAAGTATATTCAAAATGATTAAATTAATAACTATCAAAAAATATGGGGATGACTGTGCCATTACCTTTTAGGTCAAATCGTTTATATGTAATTGAGGAGCAAGCTGGCTTTCTTTTACGACGAGCCCATCAACGATCAAGTAGTATTTTTCAAGATTTATTTATGGAAAGTGGGCTTACTCCAATGCAATTTACCTCATTAATTAAAATTCGTGATAAAGGTCATGTATCACAGAATTTACTTGGACGACTCAATAATGCTGATCCTGCAACAATTATGGGGATTGTAAATCGCTTAGTTCAACGTCAATTAATACAAAAAAAAGTTGATCCTGCTGATAAAAGAAAATCTTTTCTTACACTAACAAGCAAGGGTCTTGAATTAATCAATTCCTTAGAAGTTGCTGCACATAAAGTATCACAAGATACTCTTAAACCACTATCGGCAAATGAACAAAAGATTTTTTTAAGTTTATTAGCGCGATTAACTTAATTTTTATTTAAGCGATTTAAGAAACCAAATTAGCTTAAATTTAATTTCAAAAAAATTCATATAGTTTCATTAAAATTATTTAAATTAAGTTGCCTGAAAATTAGAACTACCATTGTTCCGAAAGACACTATTAAGAGTGTTAATAGATCCATTCGTAGACCCCATAACATATTATTGACCAATCCAAAAAGTGATGCGAGAAATACAATCAAGCCCAATCCTGTTAATAGTGGAATAGAGTAATGTAATTGCCTAGGAAAAAAGACAGCTGACAATATCATAGGTGCTAGTAATGATGATCCTGCAAAACTTGTGCGTGCTAAAAGAACAATATGTGCATTGCTTACCAAAGACACTACTAGTGCGGACAAAGCAAAAATAACGATCGCCCCTCGCATTAAAGATAATGATTTGTATTTTACGTCAGATATACCTGAGCGTAACTCACTACCTAGTGCAAAAAGTTGAGAATCTGCTGTTGAAATTGCAGCTGCAATTAATCCTACTACAACTACAGCTGCAACAATTGGTAATTGATCATAAACAAGAACATTGGCAATAAATTCACCAGTTGAACTGGTGGAATAAAGTGCAGCGCCGTAAAGACCAATAGGTAAAGTTGCAAGAACTAAAATAAAAGAAAAAATAGATAGTAGAACTGCCATTCGTGCTAGTGATGAATTGTCACGCATAATGATTAAACGCGTACTCATTTGTGGTTGCGTTACCGGAATCATTGCAAATGCTAAAAAAGAAGCTACAAGAAATTGGAATGTAAATAAACCGGATGGCCCAGGAACAGATAAAAGAGCTGGTGATGTGGCTTCTATCGAATCAAACATGAGCTCGATGCTGCCAAAATAAGTCACACAGCTTACTGCAATAATTATGGTGGCACTAAATAACACTATACCTTGAACTGCATCAGCAAAAATTATTGCTTTAAGGCCACCTAATTCACTATAAGCTAAGATTACACTCACTATTGCAATCGACCACGCCCAACTTGGCATAACATCTGGCATTATTGAACTTAGAAATAATGATATCCCTTTTATTTGAATTGCAACATAGGGTACTAAAAAAATAAAAATACCGAATAGATAAACATATGTTGCATGGCGGCTGTGAAAAGCTTTTCCAAGCCAATCAGAAAATCCACTAAAGTTCTCAGCAGAAATACGGCGTCGAATATTCACGCCAAACCATAGAGCAACAAATGCAAGTGCACAATCAGAAATTCCAAGAAAAACCCAAGCTCCAATACCGTGGTTACGAAAAAGATCTGGCATGCCCATCAATGTAAATGTACTAAATAAAGTAGCTGCAACAGTCAAGCAACCAACAAGAGAACCAAGATTAGATCCTGCTAATAAAAAATCATTATCAGATTGATTTGACTTACGCGCACGAAAGGCCGCAGATATAAGTGTACAAAGATATATGGAACCAATAATCAATATCCACTTATTCATTTTTATCTCCATTTCTGGAAAATATTGGATAAACGAAAGTACCAGCAATTGTTATCAATATAAATGCCAGCCCAATGATCAGTCCGATTGCCAATGAAAAAGGAATATTAAAAATCTGAAGAGTAGTGTTACCAATTACAAGCGGTGTAAAAGTTAAGATGGAAAGAATAATGGCGACACCACAACAAAATCGCCACCAAAATAATCGATTATTATATTTATTAAATTTGGGTTTCATAAAAATCAATATTCACTGTTTAAAAAAATTTTCTGATACAAAGAAACTATAAATTTTTACCTAAAAAGATTAATAATTTTTTATTAACAGCATTTTACATAAAGAGAAAGTAAATAGTTGTAGCAGTTTTCATAATTAGTTGCGTCATTATGAACTAGTATGGTTGTTTTTTCATATGTATACTTATAATTAATATGATTTATAGGTAACTAATGACTTCTAAAAAAAACAAAACCACTTCTGACAAAAAGTCAGTACACCCAACTAGTCTTATTGGAATGACAGAACGCTTTGGTGCTCGCGAAAAGGATAATATTGTACGCTGCGATGCTTGTCCTGTTTTATGCAGAATAAGACCTGAGCGATCTGGAGCCTGTGGGAGATATGCCAATATTGGAGGCGAGCTTGCGCGTGTAGATCCATTAATAATACTTGAAAATTCATCTGACTCAGATACTGAGGTGGTGCCTTTTGCGGACTCTTCAAAAAATTGGAACGGAAGTTTAGTTCAACAAGAGACATTTGTTACTGCTATTGGAGCTGGTACTACTTATCCTGATTATAAGCCTGCTCCGTTTATTGTATCGACACAATATGATGACGTTGAAACAGTTACTGTTGTAAGCGAAGGTATTTTTTCCTATTGCGGTGTGAAGATTAAATTAGATACAGACAAACATCTCGGTGCTGAACAAGCTAATGTCTTATGCGATGGAGAACACGTTGGCCATGTAACAACTAGCGAATATGGGTCTCCAATGTTATCACTAGGAGGGGTTAATCACCTTACAGGCGGCAGTAAGCGAGAAGGTAAAATAACTTGTAATACAATTATGGCGTTATGTAATCGTCAGCCAGTTGAGTTAGATATTACAAATGGTTCTTCTATACAAATACAAGCTGGACATGCTCCTATTATCGATGGTGTCACTGAGCAGCAAATGCGAGTTGGTTGTGGGTCTGCAACAATCGGTATATTCGCGGAACAATGGCATGGTCTTGTTGATGAAGTAATTGTAGTTGATGAACACATTACTGGGGTGCTATCAGAACATCAGGCTGGAAGATGTCTCGGTATGGAGCCTTCTGGAATTAGAGTATGTGGAAGACGCTCTACACCAGGTCGTTATTTTAATGTTGCAAATTCTGGCCAAGGATGGGGCGGTACTGACATCACTGACCCTTTTTCAATTATAGAATCGATAGATGAAAAAATTGCGCGCTCAGGAAGCCGTCTATTGATGACCACTACTACTGGTGATGAGAGTATTTACTGTATTCTCGATGAGAATTTACAACCTGTGCAAACAAATATGCCGACAGAAGTGCGAATTGTAATTGACCGTATAAAAGAAAACTGTGAGCCCTCACTCTGTTCAGTTTTATTTGTTGCTGGTGCTGGTGGTTCATTACGTGCTGGAGTTACAGGCAATCCCGTAAATCTGACTCATTCTGTAAAGGAATCATTGACGAGTGTTACCATGGGGGGTGCACCAGTATATGTATGGCCTGGAGGAGGAATTACAATTATGGTTGATGTAACACGAATGCCAGAAAATGCATTTGGATATGTTCCAACACCAGCAATAGTTGCACCTATAGAATTTACACTATCTAAAAAACGATACGCTGAAATGGGTGGGCATATTGATTATATTCAATCGCTTGAAGACATCCAAAATTATTATGGTAACAGTGCACAAAGACATGCTTGTGATCCAAAAAATCCATGGCCACTCAAGTAAGTTATTTATGAGTCTTAGCGCCCCTCAAATTTTATCTAGCAATAAGGTTTTCCCTCAATACTCTAGTCAAGTTCAAAAAATAATACTGCCTGGGAATCGATTACACTTACAGCATGGTCCGATTAATATTATTATAAAAGCAAATGGAAGTAGTTCATGTGTAAAAAAAGCATACGGACTTGCAGCAAGACGTATGGATGGAATGCTAGAGGGTTTAGTAAATAATCTTTCTCTATTAAGAGCACCCTTGAGTTTTAAAAAAGATATAAACATAAATGATGCTACATCAAAACACATGATTTCTACCGTAAGGCAATACAGAAATTATTTTATTACACCCATGGCGGCCGTAGCAGGCGCTGTTGCTGATGAAATTTTAATTGCAATGAGCGTTGTTAAAGGACTTAATAATATTTTTGTTAATAATGGTGGTGATATTGCTCTTTTTTTGGGAGATGGCCAAAAAATGAAAATTGGCGTTGTACCTGATCTCTCGGTAGCAGCACCAACTGCATCTGTACAGATAACAAGCAAAGATGATATACGTGGCATTGCAACTAGTGGATGGGATGGGCATTCATTATCATTGGGTATTGCGGATGCGGTGACAGTTCTTGCAAAAAATGCAGCAGTTGCTGATACGGTGGCAACTTTAATTGCAAATGAAGTAAATTGTAATGCTAATTGTATTGATCGTGCTCAGGCATTTAAGATAGACCCAGACAGTGATCTAGGAAAAAAGTTAGTAACCATAAAAGTAGGTAGTTTAAATAAAAAAGAAATTAACGATGCTCTTAATCGAGGTGCGAGATTTGCTCAAAAACTAATAGATAAAAACAAGGTTTTCGGTGTTTTTATTTATCTTCAAGGACATAATCGCTCACTAGGTTGGCCGTATCAAAATATAGAGGTGAAGACACAGTGAATTTTGATATACGAAAAATAGTTATTACTCTTGATCGTTCAAATCATGAATTTGGCCCGCCAAAAAGTGAACCACTATTAATAGGTGGTATATGTGGAATAGTGAATAATCCATTTGCAGGCCAACATGTTAAAGTTTTAGAGCCTGCTTTGGAAAAATTAGAGCCATTAGGACTTCAATTAGCAAATGAGCTTTTAGAGGCAATGAATTGTTCGCCAGAAGATATCGAAGCTTATGGCAAAGGTTGTATTATTGGTGCAAATGGCGAATTGGAGCACGGCGCTCTCTGGCATTCACCAGGTGGTTATGGCATGAGGCAAGTACTTGGTGACACAAAAGCTATTGTTCCATCCACAAAAAAGGTTGGCCCAGTAGGTGCAATGATTGATATACCCTTAGCACACACCAATGCCGCTTATGTTCGAAGTCATTTTCATACTCTTCCATTGCAAGTACCAGATGCGCCAAGGCCGAATGAGTTAGTATTTTGTTTGGCTATGACTAATGGCTCTCGAATACACGCTAGAATGGGTGGCTTGCAAGCAAACGAAATTATTGGAGAGGATGGTTTGCGATGAAAGCGAAAATTAGAAAGGTTTTAGTTGTTGTTGAAGATACCTGCAAAGAGATGAATCGCTCAATTAATCCAATTACGCGAAAAGCTGCAGCACTTGCTGTAATTGAAAATCCCTGTGCAGGAGAGTTTATAGAAGACCTCGAAATTTTAACAGAAATAGGTGCAGAACTCGGTGAATATTTAGGTCAACGCGCTGTAGCTGCATTAGGAGTAGAACCGCATGAAATAGAGAGTTTTGGAAAAGCTGCTATTGTTGGCATTAATGGAGAATTAGAACATGCTGCAGCGATTTTACATCCATGCCTTGGAAAACCGCTCCGTTTAGCGGTGCAGAGAGGTGCTGCATTAATTCCTTCATCAAAAAAAATGGGTGTAGCTGGAACAGCCATCGATATTCCTCTTGGACATAAAGATGCTGCTCATGTACGTAGCCACTTTGATGCCATGGAGGTGCGCCTAAATGACGGTCCAAAAAATAATGAAATTCTAGTCGCAGTTTCTGTGACAGATAGTGGTAGACCACTGCCACGAGTTGGCGGCTTAACACAAGATGATGTAATCGGGAAAGATGGGCTTCGCTAGAAATCATCAAAAAGGAGAATAAAGCAGTGAACTCATCGCAAGGACAAGATGAAATAAAAGGAAAATTAGTAATTAAAGGAATTGGCTTACTATTATCAGGTGACTTAGCACAACCTATTTTAGACGCAGATACAATTGTTGCTGTTGATGGAATGATTGTTGAAATTGGTCGATATAAAGATTTAGACACTGGAAATGCTGACAGGATTGTTAATGCAAATGGAACATGCGTAGCACCTGGATTGATTGATAGCCATATGCATCCTGTTTTTGGTGACTGGACGCCACGTCAAAATCAAACTGGATGGATTGATAGCTGTCTTAATGGAGGTGTCACAACAATGATCTCAGCTGGTGAGGTTCACTTACCTGGTCGGCCTAAGGATATTGTTGGTCTAAAAGCGTTAGCCATTACAGCACAAAGAGCTTTTTCATTACATAAACCTGGCGGTGTTAAAGTTCATGCTGGTGCACCTATTCTTGAACATGGCATGGAAGAAAACGACTTCAAAGAGCTTGCAGATGCTGGTGTTAAATCAATAGGTGAAGTAGGACTAGGTAGCGTTAAGACTGGTGAAGAGGCAAAAAAAATGGTCGCTTGGGCAAGAAAATATGGCATGAAAAGTACCATTCATACAGGTGGTCCATCCATTCCAGGCTCTAGTCTTATTGATGCGGACGTTGTACTTGAAGCAGATGCTGATGTTATTGGGCATATAAATGGTGGGCATACAGCCTTACCAATTAATCAAATTAGATGTCTTTGTGAGTCTTGTTCAAGGGCAGTTGAGATTGTTCATAATGGAAATGAAATTGCTGGCCTTTTTGCAATGCGAACAACAATAGAGTTAAACCAAGCTGAACGTATCAGCTTAGGAACAGACGCTCCAGCGGGCTCTGGAGTTCAGCCGCTTGGAATTTTAAGATTAATTTCGATGCTTAGCTCAATGGGTGACGTAGCTCCAGAGATAGTTTTTTGTTTTGCAACGGGAAATACAGCTAGAATAAGAGATCTTAATTGTGGGCTCATTGAATGTGGTCGTACAGCTGATTTTGTTATAATGGATCGTGCTCAACATACTGCTGGTGATACACTTTTAGACAGCATAGCCTTGGGTGATTTACCCGGCATTAGCATGGTTATTATTGATGGTGTAATTCGATGTCATCGTTCACGAAATACCCCGCCCGCTGAAACATTAGCAAGTCTTGAGCCATAAAAGGTAAATTGTGCAATATAATTACGAACGTCCTAATACGCTTGATGAGGCATTATCACTTTTAAAAAATAGCCCTCGAAAAATACTTGCTGGTGGCACTGATGTATACGCGGCTTTAGGAGATCATAACAATTTACAAAATGTTTTAGATATAACGGCAATATCAGGCCTATCAGGTATCGAAGATAAGGGAGATCATTGGCGTATTGGTGCTTCTTCGACATGGTCTGATTTAATAGATGCAGACTTACCTAGATCATTTGACTGTCTAAAGTTAGCAGCCCGTGAAGTGGGAGGAATTCAAATTCAAAATGCCGGCACAATTGCTGGTAATTTGTGTAACGCATCCCCTGCTGCAGATGGAGTACCGCCTCTAATGGCAACGAATGCGAGTGTAGAGCTGTCATCTGTTCATGGTCAAAGAATCATGAAATTAAAGGACTTTATTATTGGGCCGCGGCAAACAGAGCTAGCTCAGAATGAATTAATGTCTGCAATTTTGCTCCCTAAATATAATGAAAACAGTGTAAGTTCATTCTTGAAATTGGGTTCACGAAAGTATTTAGTCATATCTATCTCTATGGTTGCCGTTTTAATTGAACCAGAGAAAAATAATACAATTAATGATATTGGTATCAGTGTTGGATCTTGCTCGGCAGTCGCATGTCGATTATCAAAGTTAGAGGATAAATTAAGAGGTTGTAATTTAGATCAAATCAGTAGTATTAAATTTGAGGAAGAATTCTTTTCACCACTCACACCAATTGATGATATTCGCTCCACAGGCAAATATCGGTTTGAGGCTTCGATGGAATTAGTAAATCGTGCAATTTTTAAATGTGTAGATAATTTAAAGTGAATAGATCGAAAGCTAATTTTAAGCTCAAAAGTAAATCAATCTCTACTTCAGTACCTGAAATTTCAAAATTTTCACCAGTACCTCATGAAGAGGATATTGCTGATAATAAAAAAGCTAATGACTCAAAAATTAAATTTAATCTGAATGGAGAATTAATCTCTACTAGCGCACCTGCAAGTACTAGATTTTCACGAGTTCTTCGTGAAGAGTTTGGTCTTACTGGCACAAAAATAGGTTGTAATGCTGGTGATTGTGGAGCCTGTACGATTTTAGTTAACAATAAGTTAATTTGCTCTTGTATGATGGCGACGCAAAAAGCTGATGGATGTAATATTGAGACTATAGAGGGATTACAAAATGGTTGCAGCGTAACAAATGGGAAACTTCAAAAATCCTTTTTACGACATGGTGCTGCTCAGTGCGGAATATGCACACCAGGAATGGTTATCTCAGCCGAAGCTTTACTTAGAAAAAATCCCTACCCCAATGAGAAAGAAGTAGAAGATGCAATTGGTGGAGTGCTATGCCGATGTACTGGATATCGCAATATCATCAAAGCCATCGTCAACACCAATATTGAAGAAGACGCTTCAATACCAAATAACCCACAAAGTGAGAACTCAGTTGGCACTCCAATAGTTCGTTTAGATGGAGCCCCAAAAACTTCGGGTATAGATTTATTCGCAGCTGACAAATGGCCAGAAGGTTCTCTATTCGCAGTAGCAATTAGAAGCCCCCATCCTCGTGCATCTTTTTCATTTGGAAATCTTGATGACTATATAAGGAAAACGAATGAGGTTGTTGCTGTATTTACAGCTAAAAATATTCCAGGACAAAATTGCTTTGGCGTTATTCCTGAATTTGTTGATCAACCTGTTTTCGCTGAATTTGAAACACGATTTGAGGGTGAAGCTGTAGCGTTAGTTGTTGGAACTACTGACGATTTTGCTTTATTAGAGATATCAAAGTTTCCTATTAAATGGAATAAATTAGATAATATTACCTCAGCAAAAGAAGCGACTGATGAAAGCTCGCCTCAACTACATATAAACCGTAAAAATAATTTTTTAACCGGTGGTCATGTTAAATGCGGTAATGTAGTTTCTGGATTCAAAGAATCTGATGTAATTGTAGAAGGTAATTTTACAACTGAATTCATTGAGCATGCTTACATTGAACCTGAGGCTGCTTTTGCTCAGCGAATTAATGATCGGATTGAGATATGGGCTTGCTCACAAGCGCCCTATATGGATAGGGATAGCATTGCCGAAATTATGGATATCTCAAAAAATCAAGTTCGAATTATTCCCTCATCGGTAGGCGGTGGATTCGGTTCCAAATTAGATTTGTCATTGCAACCGTTCGTAGCAATAGCTGCATGGCATTTAAAACAGCCAGTAAAAATGATCTATTCACGTGCCGAATCAATGCTATCGACAACAAAGCGTCACCCGTCAAATATTTACTCAAAAATAGGGGCTGATAAGGACGGTAAAATTAAAGCAATGTTATTTAATGGCATTTTTAACACTGGTGCTTATGCATCTTGGGGTCCAACTGTTGCCAATCGTGTACCTATTCACGCATGCGGACCTTATCGTATCAAAAACTATTGTGCTGAATCTGCTGCAATACATACTCATTGCCCTCCATCAGGAGCATTTCGAGGATTCGGTGTACCTCAATCTGCCGTTGCACAGGAAACATTATTTGATCTAATTGCTGATCAATTAAATATCGATCCACTTGAATTTAGGATCCAGAATGCACTTGAGAATGGATCGCCAACGCCTACAGGACAACGTTTCGATAAGGGTGTTGGTATTATTTCATGCTTTGAAGCGCTGCGACCGCATTGGCAGCAAGCCATTCGTAATACTGAGATACGCAACAAATCGGCCAAAGATAATGCGCTGCGTTTTGGTGTCGGTATTGCTGGCTTATGGTATGGGTGTGGAAATACATCATTACCAAATCCATCAACTATAAAAGTAGGGTTACGTGAAGATGGTCGTATTATCCTATTTCAAGGAGCAGTGGACATTGGTCAAGGATCAAATACAGTTATAAGTCAAATTTGTGCCGACGCCATAGGTCTTTCAGTTGATTGTTTTGATTTAATTTACGGTGATACTGACTTAACCGCGGATGCTGGAAAAACCTCTGCTTCGAGGCAAACATTTATCTCAGGCAAAGCAGCATTTTTAGCTGGGACCAGCTTGCGAAAAAAATTACTCGAAATATGCGATGCTCCATCATCAGCTAAATTACAACTCGATGGAAATATGCTGCTTATCTCTGCAGAAAATAATACTCACAAACTACAACTTAATAAATTACCAACTGATCAAGAAGGCTTCATTGCATTAGCTGAAAAGACATATGATCCTCCAACGCAGCCTCTTGATAATGATGGTCAAGGAGAGCCTTATGCTTCGTTTGGTTATGGAGCACAAATGGTTGAATTATCTGTGGATACTAAGTTAGGAACAACTCAACTCATTAAAGTTACTGCCGCTCATGATGTTGGTAGAGTTATCAATCCTGTGTTAGCTGAGGGTCAAGTTCATGGTGGCGTTGCACAAGGCATAGGAATGGCATTAATGGAAAAATTTGTACCTGGAAAAACTAATAACCTTCATGATTATCTTATTCCTACTGCTGGTGATGTACCAAAAATTGAAACAATCTTTGTTGAAGAAACAGATCCGCATGGTCCATATGGAGCTAAAGGTTTAGGTGAACACGTACTTGTTGGTACCGCACCAGCAATCTTAAACGCTATTCGATATGCAACTGGTGCAATAATACGTAATTTACCAGCTAGCCCAGATCGCATATTAGCTGCGATTAAATCGAAATAATTTTTATCAAAAACATGATCAGCGTCTACTCAAAGCCTTGCTGAGCAAATTCTTAAAATCTTTATTAATTCTCCTAAAATAATTACTTTACAAAAGTATAATTTAATAATACTGTATATATATACAGTATTATTAAATTATAAATTCCTTATGACTATTAGCTATCTGGGTAATGTACCAGAGGAAAGTTTATCTCCTCTAGAAATCCCCTATTTCTTAAATACCGTTCGAGTGGGCTGGCCAAGTCCTGCGGATGATTATGTAGAAAAGCCTATAGATTTGAATGAGTACTTAATAAAAAATTCGGCCGCCACTTACTTTGTTCGTGTCAGCGGAGATTCAATGATCCATGCACATATAGGAGATGGAGCCATCTTAATAGTGGACCGAAGCATAGAACCAACTCACAACAAAATTGTTATAGCATCAATAAATGGTTCATATGCATGTAAAAGATTATTACTTAGACCGAAAGTATGCCTTATGTCTGAAAATCCAAAATATTCACCCATAATGATTAAACAAGAAGAAGAATTAGAGATAGCAGGTACGGTAACAGCCTCTATAAATATTTACTAAAGTCATGGCCTTTGCATTAGTTGATTGCAATAATTTTTATGTCTCATGTGAGAGGATGTTTAGGCCCGATATCAAAAATCGACCTGTAGTTGTCTTATCAAATAATGATGGATGTGTAGTTTCCTTATCAAAAGAAGCTAAAAGATTTGGAATAAAAAGATGTGAGCCTTGGTTTAAGATAAAGCAAGATTTTCTAAAAAGAGAGGGAGTCGCATTTTCTTCAAATTATGAATTGTATGCCGACGTCTCTTCCAGAGTAATGCAAACTTTAGAATATTTAGCCCCTAAAGTGGAAATTTATAGTATAGATGAAGCATTCCTAGATCTTGCGGGTTTGAAGAACTACGAGAAATTTGGATATAAATGCCAGGAAACTATAGATCGTTGGATTGGAATACCTGTTTGTGTCGGTATAGGCCCAACTAAAACTTTAGCTAAAGCAGCTAATTATGCTGCTAAACATTATCCTGCAACTAATGGTGTAGTTGATTTAACGAATGAAATTAGAAAAGAAAAATTGATGGCCTTAATGCCTGTGAAAGAAATTTGGGGTATTGGCAATAGGATCAGTAGAAAACTAAATAATCTAGGAATAAAAACTGCTCTTGATCTAATGGAAATGGATACCAAATTGATAAAAAGAAAATTTAGTAGTGTTCTTGAGAGAACAGTTATGGAACTAAAAAACTTTCCTTGTATAGATTTAGAACAGCAGCCTAAAACAAAAAAACAAATAGTTGTTAGTAGAACATTTAGTAGAAAAATTGATAATTTAAATTCTATTAATGAGGCTGTTAGTGATTACGCAGCGCGCGCATGCGAAAAATTAAGAAAAGAAAACCAATGTTGTAGGATGGTTTCTGTCTTTATTAGAACTAATTATTTCCAAGAGAAAAACAAACAATATCATGGATTTAGAAGTTATAAACTATTTTATCCAACAAATGATACCAGAGATATCTTGAATGCCACTAAACAATTAACAAAACAAATTTTCAAACCCGATATTAATTTCATAAAAGCAGGTGTTATGCTCAATGATTTCTATAATGAGGGTGTTTACCAAGATGATTTATTTAAGAAAATAAATGAAAAAGTTAATAGTAAAGAACTAATGGAAACAATTGATAAAATCAATAATTCTGGAGTAGGAAAAATAACTTTTGCTTCTCAAGGAATTAAAAAAACATGGTCGATGAAAAGGCTAATGAGATCTCCAAGGTATCTTACCAATTGGGAAGAAATACCAACAGTTAAATAAAACTAATAAATAGTACAATTTACAATTTAAAAAAATATAAATGTTTCAGCATAAATTTAGTTTAAATCTTAAAATAGGTGTACTCTTAAGGTAGATGTAATCTTAAAATTTATAGAAATTATTCGGTAATGAAATAAATCTAATTAAAAACTTTGGAAGAAAGATGAAACGTAGAGAATTAATAAAAGGCATGGTAGCTGTTTCAGTAAGCCCAATACTAAAAACATATGCACTAGAAAAAAGTCCTATTTTTAGTGAGCATGATGCTCTTATTATTGTTGATGTTCAAAATGATTTTCTTCCCGGGGGTAACCTAGGCGTAGCTGATGGTAATGCTGTTATACCAGTAATTAATGATTGCATTAAACTTGCTAAAGACAAGGATTTACCAATGTACGCAACACGCGACTGGCATCCTGTAAATCATTGCTCATTTGTAGAAAATGGAGGTACCTGGCCAACACACTGCGTTGCAGGTAGTGCAGGTGCAGAGTTCTCGGAAAAATTAGAACTTCCAAAAAATATTACAATTATTGATAAAGGAACGGATCGCGATAAAGAGGCATACTCCGGATTTCAGGGTACTGACTTATTAAATCAACTTAACAAAAAAGGTGTCAATAGAGTTATTGTTGGAGGTATAGCCACAGATTATTGCGTTTTAAATACAGTCATTGATGCGTTGGACAATGGTTTAAATGTCATATTGTTAACACAGGCTATTAGAGCTGTGAACTTAAACCCAGATGATGGTGCAAAGGCCATAAAATTGATGGTAGATAAAGGTGCTAAAATCTATAATGAGCCAATTTAAAGATTGACAATAAAAATACAGATAAAAAGATGTAGTATTTTTTAACTATTCGTAAGCCTTTCCACCCGTTGCAGCCCACCAAACAGCCCCAAGAATATGCTGTTTGTACCAAGGTTCATCATATATGCCTTCAGCATGGCCTAAACCAGTATGATAGGACCTTCCACCTCCGCCTTCAAAATCTTCTTGATACCAGGCTATTGGGTGGTAAGCCGGCATTTTACCCCCTGGGAAAGTAGTTTCATCAACACTCAAAACAACTTTCATATTGTCAGACATCTCTAAATAATTATACCACTCTCCAGTGATCAACCATCTAGGTGGTATATGGAAAGCTGACGGATGATCAGGTTCTTCATTATTAACGATTCCTGTCCAAATACCTGGATCTGGGTGACGATTCCAAACACCGCCCACCAAACTTACATACCATGGCCATTCCATCATGGTGAAGGTAGCAGAATGAATACCTACAAAATTTCCACCTTGCCGCATGTAAGCTTGAAGTGCCCTTCTTTGATCATCATCTAAGATATCACCTGATGTATTCATAAAAACAATTACATCTATGCTGTTTAATTTTTCCTGGTTATCAAAAAAATTTGATTGTGTGGTCCAGGTAAGCCCCCAATGATGATCACGAGCTATCTCTTTGAACATCTGTATTCCATTTGGAACACCAAGATGCTGATAATCAAGAGATTTTGTAAATAAAAGCACTTCAAATTGCTTTTGATTTTCTTGTAAACGCTGTGCATTTGAATTTGCACTTACAATCAAAAGTGAAAAAATAAGAATACGTATAATCTGTTTTGAAAAAATCTTTT
>NYWX01000040.1 GCA_002685275.1 Gammaproteobacteria bacterium | reverse complement strand
CATAAGCAGTATTTTCATACAGAGGGTGGTCTCCCGAACCAGGAATGCCTTCTTGGGAGTCCCACATTCCAAAAGTAGTTCCTGCAGAATGCCCGTAAAAACCCAACGGATGAGTATAAATTTGGGGCCGAAGATTATTAGCTTTACTATCAGCTATTGCCATTCGCAAAGTTTCATTTCCTGTTCTGCCCTTTTTAAAATTATCTGTTAAATGGTCTTGAACCGCATTTCCTTGTCTTAGAGCTTCCTTTAAAAAATCAGGCGTATCATTCTCTTTAGGCTTTAAGACGTAAGCTAGCTCTTGGCAGTCTGTATTAAGAGTGAGGTAGCTGATCCCAAAGTCACAGTGCACAAGGTCGCCTGGGAGGATTATATCAAATTTAGATTTACCGTCAAAAGCATATAAATCGCTTTTACCGGTTCTTTGAACATCAATTGTTGGTTGAAACCAAGTTTTCAATCCCAATGCCAAAACTTTTTCGCGCATCCACCATACTACATCGTCTGTTGTAGTAACTCCTGGTGTAATCACGCGAGTTGAAAAGGCCTCTGAAATAATATTATGAGTTATTTCAACTAATTGATTAAATATGATCATTTCTATCGGAGTTCTAGTTTCAATCCATCGAACTGCAAGGGTTTCTGCTGAAACTACTCTTTTTTGTAAGTGACTGGGTAGAACTGCTATCATTCCATCATAATCAGTTTTTGCTAGTCCATCTGCTATACCATAATGCTCAGAAGTATTAACTCCAATTCGTTTTGGGTTTTGGGTTTTAATATAGTCGGCCAAGGCTTTCCATTGGTCTGGTTGTTTTTCTTTGTTCCAAATTGAACGAATATTTCTGCCAAAATTATAACGGGTAATTGCTACAGCATCTACTCCATCCTTTGTCTTTGAAAATACCAAAATTGTTCGTCTTCTGGCATTGAGCCATGTAGGGGGAAGAAGTGTTTTTACAACAGGGTCTTCATTATACTCTCGGGTAATTAGAACCCACATGTCTAAATTCTCTTCCTCCATCAACTGAGGAAGTAATTCTTCTATGCGATATTTTTGAATTTCATCAATCACTTTGGCGCGCTCTCTTAAGGGTAAAATATGTTGACTAAAAAGCGAACCTGAGATGAGACAAAAAAAGAATAGATAGTTTTTCATATTAAATAAGTATATATGTTTAAACTTACAAAAAATTGTTAATAATGCGGTGAATCCTCTCTTGGAAGCCAAAATAAGAAACAGTAAATTAGCGAAAAACAATGTTATGTCCGATCAAAAAAATGCGAAACAAAAAGCCCTTCAACTTACGCTAGATAAGTTAGATAAAACCTATGGAAAAGGGTCCGTTATGAAACTTGGTGACGAGGCTATTGAGGAAGTTGAATCGATCCCTTCAGGATCGATTGGACTCGATATTGCTTTAGGTGTTGGTGGTTACCCTCGAGGACGTGTAATAGAAATTTATGGTCCAGAATCTTCTGGTAAAACAACCTTAACACTTCATGCCATTGCAGAATGTCAAAAAAAGGGTGGTATTGCAGCTTTTATAGATGCAGAACATGCCTTTGATCGCTTTTACGCTGAGAAATTAGGTATTGATGTAGGAGAATTGATCATTTCTCAACCCGACCATGGAGAGCAAGCTTTGGAAATAGCCGATAACCTTATCCGTTCAGGAGCTATCGACATTGTTGTGATTGATTCGGTAGCAGCACTAACTCCAAAAAGTGAGATTGAAGGTGAAATGGGTGATTCTAAAATGGGGCTTCATGCCCGTTTGATGTCTCAAGCTTTAAGAAAACTTACAGCTTCAATAAGCAAAACAAATTGTGCAGTATTTTTTATTAACCAACTTAGAGAAAAGATTGGGGTCATGTTTGGAAATCCAGAAACTACAACAGGAGGGAATGCTTTGAAATTTTATGCCTCTGTTCGACTGGATATTCGTCGTTCTACTCAAATTAAAAGCACTGAATCTGAAGTTTTAGGAAATAAAACTCGTGTTAAGGTAGTTAAAAATAAAGTCGCTCCTCCTTTTAGAACCACCGAATTTGATATTATGTACGGAGAAGGAATTTCTAAAATTGGTGAAATCATTGATTTGGGTGTGAACTACGAGATCATAAAGAAAAGTGGTTCTTGGTTTAGTTACGGTGAAACTAAAATCGGCCAAGGTCGCGATGCTGTAAAGAATTTGCTGCTTGATAACCCAGAGTTGATGGAAGAGCTTGAACAGAAGATCATGGATACGATAAAGGCAGTAAATTCTTAGTCTAGTTAGTTTTATTTTCCCAAATTTTAATGGCTTCCAATGCCCTTTTTTTAGGATCTTTTTCCAGACTATTTCTAATCAAATTATATGCCTTTTTCTGAAGTGATTCTATTGATTTATATTGCATATCTTTTACTTGAATTACATCCAATTCTTTTACCCTTAAGCTCCCTGGATAACCATGTGTAGTATACCAAGGAAACTTTCGCTTACAATCTAAAAAAACCAGTGGTAAAATTGGAAGCTTGTGATCTAATGCCAACTTAAATGCTCCTTTTTTAAAAGGATTTAATAAAATAGTTTCGTCTAAATATTCTTTCTCAGGAAAAATACAAATACTATAGCCCTTTTTAATGAAATGTTGTGCCCTTTGATAAACACTATAACGACTTTTAGAAGAAGTTCTATCTACCATTATGGCTGCTCGTTTGTAGAGGTAGCCAAAAAAAGGAATTCTTACTAATTCTTTTTTTCCTACAAACACAAAAGGTGTTTTCCGCATACGAAACATCAGCATGATATCTAAATAACTACTGTGGTTTGCAATTAGAACTGCGCTTTTCTCCTCTGTATGGAAAGAAGTCGTTTTTTTTATCCAAAACCCTGCCCCAAAAAGAACAATAGGGGCCCATATATTTCGGGCAACCCAAAATAAATAACGGTAACCACTAGGTAAAACCAACATTAATGCTAATGGGAAAAATAAAATTATAACAGGTGTTGCGGATATAAAATAAAACCATAATCGCCATAAAACTAAAAGTACTTTTCTCACCCAGTAAATATATTCAATTTCAAATCAGCCAAGAAAGTTTCGCGTAAAGTAGAAGAAAAATAATGTAGCTTTTTTGCGCTCCAACTGGAGGAAACGTACATTTGTGAAAAATAGTTAAATGGCTAGAGTTTTAACAGGAGTACAATCAACAGGCACCCCCCATCTAGGAAATTTACTAGGTGCAGTGTTGCCAGCTATTGAGATGTCAAAGATTAGTCAAGAAGATTCCTTTCTTTTTATTGCTGACTTGCATTCTTTGACTCAGATAAAAAAAGGAGAGGTTCTAAGGGAAAACACCTTTGCTACTGCAGCCACTTGGTTGGCTTGTGGGCTAGATATTGAAAAAACACATTTTTACCGACAAAGCGATGTATGTGAAGTCACAGAGCTTGCCTGGTATCTTAATTGTTTTTTCCCTTATCAAAGACTCACTTTAGCACATTCATTTAAAGATAAATCTGAACAATTATCTGATGTCAATGCTGGACTTTTTTCTTATCCAATTTTAATGGCGGCTGATATTTTATTATACGACGCTGAAATTGTGCCTGTTGGAAAAGATCAATTGCAACATCTAGAAATCACCCGTGATGTGGCCTCACGATTTAACCACCAAATGGGCGAAACCTTTGTTGTTCCTAAAGCAAAAATTCAAGATGATACGCATTATATCCCTGGTACAGATGGTCAAAAAATGAGTAAATCAAAAAACAACACCATCAATATCTTTTTACCAAATAAAAAATTACGAAAGCAAATCATGGGGATAGAAACAGACAGTAAATCATTAGAAGAACCCAAAGATTATGAAAACTGTAATGTATTTGCTTTATACGAACTTATTGCTCCAACTTCATCAGTTCAATCGCTGAAAGAAAAATACCTTGCTGGAGGAATCGGATATGGCTATGCAAAACAATTACTTTTTGAATTGATACTCGAACGCTTTGAAAAAGAGCGAGAACTTTTTGATTACTATTACCAAAATCCAGAAGAGGTTCATATAGCACTTGCCAAAGGTGCAGAAAAAGCGCGTAAAGTTGCTCGTGATGTTCTTCTTAGAGTACGAGACAAATTGGGTTATTAAATCCAATAAAATTTAAGAATTAATAAAGTTTGTAGCGCTTTTAATTACATGAGATGAACTTTGTAATATATATTCTTAATTTGATTCTTTAATTTAAAAGAATCGCAATATTTTGCTACTTTTGAATAATATGCGATTAGCCCTTTATGTACAGCAATTATTATTTCAACACGAATGTGTTACAATTCCTAATTTTGGGGCCTTTTTAACACGTTCATTTGAAGCCCATGTAACTCCTAAAGGCAGATTTTTACCTCCACGAAGAGAAGTTAACTTTAACCAACTTCTTATTTCTAATGATGGTATTTTAGCACACTATTTTGCCGAGAAAGAGGCTATTCCATACGAACATGCACTTCGTATTATTGAAAAGGAGGTAAGTAGTTGGAAAAGAAGACTCCAAACTCAAACTTTGCGCTTTCCAAAGATAGGTGAGATTCATCTTAATACTGCTAGAAAAATTGAATTTACCTCTTGGGAAAAAGTTAATTTTGATCTCAAAGCTTTTGGCTTAAAAGTATTTGATAGAGATCCTTTAATGATAAAAACAACACCTAATCTTATGGAAAATTCTAACAAGGACGATTTAATGTTTACACCTGAAAAGAAAAAGAAAACTTCCAATAAATCTCCCCTACTAAAATATGCTGCAATTGGAGTAATCGCTACTTCATTGCTTTCAGCAGCTTATTATTATGGAGATCAATACATTACAGAAGAAAGAATTTTGGCTCAAGGAAAAGCCCAACAACAAATTGAAAAAAATATTCAAGAGGCAGCGTTTGATCTTGGCTCGATAGATCCGATTGAGATAAATTTGGTTGCATCGTCTCAGGATGTAATTCCTGATAAAATTTATTACAGCGTGATTGCAGGATCTTTTCGGATAGTTGAAAACGCTGAAAGAAAGGTAAGCCAGCTCGTTGACGAAGGTTATCCTGCAGCAATAGCAGAGTTCAGCCCAGAAGGCTTATATCGAGTTGCCTATGGTCGATACAGTAATAAAAAAGAAGCTATAAATATGCTCTACTTTATAAAGTATACTTTGAAAGAAGAGGCGTGGTACTTAGAAGAAAAATAAACTACATTTGAAATATCCACCCTTTGGGGTTTAGCACCTTAACATTATAAAAGATGCTAAATTGGACCTCAGTTTTCCCTGTTTTCTGATTTGTAAACACTTCTCCAATAGCCTGTTTTGATTGAACTTTGTCACCTTTTTTAACATACAACTTCCCTAAGTTTTTGTAAACAGTTATATAGCTACCATGACGAATTAATACTGACGGATTACTCCCTTTAAACGTGATCACTGACATCACTTCACCTTCAAAAACAGCTCGTACTTTAGAAGAAGGTGTAGTTGCTATGGTAACACCATTACTTTGAATTGTTGTAGTTTTTACTACTGGATGCCTTTGACGACCAAAGCCTTGTACGACGATTCCCTTTTCTAATGGCCAAGGCAGGAGACCTCTATTTGCTTCAAAATTAGCTGCAATTAATTTTGCTTCAGGAGTTAATTCAAAAGTCTTTTTCCCTCTTCCCCGAGAAGCTTTATTTGAGACTGCAATAGCCTCCCTTATTAAACGATCTATTTCTTTATCAATTTTTCTCGCTTGATTTTCCTTTTTTGAAATCTGAGTCGATAAATTCCGCTCTTTTAGCTTCAAACTTTTGATCAAATTTTCCTGACTTATTCGCTCTTTTTTTAGCTGATCTTGAACATCTTTATTTTCGTTAACCAACTTCGATTTTTTAGACTTCTCCTCAATAAGTACTTTATTTAATTTCTGTAAGGTCTGGGTTTTTTCAGCTATGGCAATCCCTTGTTTCCTTCTGAATTGAGCATATTGTTTTAAATATTGAATCCGTTTATAGCCTTGGAAAAAACTTTCAGAAGAAAATAAAAACATCAGTCGATTTTGAAGTGACTTGCTAGCGTATGAATTTCGAATCATTTTAGCGTAATCTTCTTTTAACTCGCCTAATTCTTTCTGTTGAGAACTAATATTTCTTTCATTAATATTTATTTTTCTGGTGAGTAAATTTAATTGGGCATTCGTTACTTTAATTAGTTCTTCTCTAACATTCATTTTCACCTGTATATCTTCAACCTCAGTAACAATATTTTTTCGTATTTTTTTATTTGAAAAAAGTAATAGATTGATTTGCTTTATTTCGTTTTTTAATCGAAGCCGCTGGATTTCAAGATCCTTCTGGCGTTTACTTGTATTTTGACTAAAAACAGTTCCAATCCCGACCCCAAAAAGTACAAATAGGAAAAGGGTTAGCCTCATCAAAATGAAATTTGATTGTAACCTTTTGGTATTTCAAAAGGAAAATAAAGTATATTGGGTAAGTCTGTCCTGGTAAAATCTAGAGTAACTCTTTTATATTTTTCCCCTCCAACAAGTGAGATTTCAATTTGATTAGGAATGTACTCACCCTGAATACGCTGGTGATTTTTATAACTTATTATTAAGGTCTCTAAAGATCCTGGGATCAAGAAGCGCTGTTCTTTTAATAAGAAAGATGAGGGGTCGAAAAATAGGGTTGGTTGCAAGCCTGATTTTCTACCCTGTGGGATCAAGATATAATATTGAGGATTCGAAATCTGTTTCCAACGGCCAACTGATATATCCAAAAAAGGTTTGCCCAATAGAAGGTTTTCCATATCATTGAAGCTAAACGAGGTGTTAAAAGGTGCGTTGATTAGTTGGAAATCTCCGTTAAAATAATTTTTTTGAAATTTTTCATAAAACGATACTCCTTGCTTTGTAATCAAAAGCTTAGCTATAGGAATAACCATGGAAGCGCTCATCCAAATTTTTTGTTGGGTCTCCATTCTTAATTGGATAATAACTTGCTGCTCTCTTTTTCCATCATCATAAATTGCACGTATCCTTGATCTGAGTTTATTAATCTTTGGATAGTTTGCTTTGATTTTGAATGCTAGAGCAGATACGTCTACTTTTTTAACTGGTATTTTAGTAGGTAAAACAGCCACGGATTTGCAAGCTGATAACAAAAAGATTGTCGCTATAAAGAAAAATTTATAGATATTAATGTGGCACTTCATTTTAAAAAAGAGTAATTACCTATACCTATAAAGGTAAAGTTCCCTTCATAATGAACATATTTACCAATCGCCTCATTATAATCATTGATTTGTACCACCCCAAATATTTTTTAGTTGTTTATTTATTTCCTGTACTTCCAAATCCTCCATCTCCTCTTTGAGTAGCTGATAATTCATTCGTGGGCAACCAATCAATCTGTTCAAATTTTGCGACTACTAATTGTGCAATACGTTCTCTTGGTTGAATAGTAAAAGAGGTATTTGATAGGTTCACCAAAATTACTCCAATCTCCCCTCGATAATCAGCATCAATCGTCCCTGGTGAATTCAATACGGTAATACCATATTTTGCAGCGAGACCACTTCTTGGTCTTACTTGAGCTTCATAACCTTCAGGGAGAGCTATCTTGAGTCCTGTAAGAATTATTCTTCGTTCTAGCGGCTCCAAAACAACAGGAGATTCTAAAACGGCCTTCAGGTCTACTCCTGATGATGCTTTAGTAGCATAAGTTGGTAGTTCATAATTGCTTTGATTTTGAACTGAAATTTTTATCATCTCCTTAAATTTTATAGATAAAAATACAAAATACAAAGTGGGAATTTTCCCACCTCTCCAAAATTTTTTTATGTTTTATCAACTAAAAGTCCGTTTTATTTTTTCATGCTGAATACGACTTTTTAGTTACACTAATTTATTTAGCCTCTTCATTATTAGGGCAGAAAAACCATTTTTTATGAATTTCTTTTTAACGAATCCATTTTGAGCAGTGAGCACCCCATTATGTGTTATCAAAATTGATAAAGAAAAATAACTAATAAATAGTAGTGCTATCGATATATTGGTTTGACTTTATCATAATATTTAAAAGAATCCTAGGGATATTAGACTTAAATTTATTTCATCAACAAAACTTTCTAACCCTTAAGTGCTTCTGCCCCTCCAACAATCTCAAGTATTTCGTTAGTAATAGCAGCTTGTCGTGCTTGATTATAAGTTAGTTTAAGCTGATCTCGCAATTCTGTTGCATTATCCGTTGCCTTATGCATCGCTGTCATTCTAGCTCCATGCTCACTAGCAAAAGAGTCTCTTACAGCTTTATAAAGTTGCATTTTTAGTGACTTAGGGAGTAAGTCATTTATTATTTCTGATTTTGATGGCTCAAAAATATAATCCGTACTAGCGGAAACAGAATCATTTAATTCCGTTACAATAGGTAAAAAGGGTTCTACTTCAACGATCTGTGTTGCTGCATTTTTAAATCGGTTATAGACCAAAACGACCTCATCAAAATTCTCCTCAGCGAATTTATCCATAATGTCTTGAGCTATTTGTCCTACGTTTTCATAATTTAGGTCATCAAAAACAGCATCATGAATACTGATGATTTTTTCTGTTTTTTCGAGAACTTCTGATCCCTTTTTACCAATTGTAATCAAAGTAACATCCTGTTCAACAAAATCATGATCAATAAGCTGTCGTGTTTTTTTTATAATATTAGAGTTAAATGCACCACAAAGTCCTCGATTTGATGTTAAAGATACTATTAGAGTTTTTTGCTTAGTACGTATTTGAGTATATGGGTTTTGTGAATCACCTTCTAAGGTACGACTCAAATTTTGAATTAATTGTGTAAGACTATTTGCGTATGGCCGCATCGCTGTTATTGCGTCCTGAGCTTTCTTGAGTTTAGCCGCAGAAACCATTTTCATGGCACTAGTAATTTGCATAGTTGAAGAAACTGATGCTATTCTATTCCTTATTTCCTTAAGGTTTGCCATATCTTATAAGTATTGTTTTGCTGTTTCTTTAGCAACCTCATTTAATACGTCCAAAACCTCGTCTGTAAGTTTTCCTAATTTTAATTCCGAAAGAGTTTTACTATGTTTTTTACGTAAAGTTTCCAAGAAAGATTGTTCGAATACTTTTACGCTTTCTACAGGAACGTTTCTTAACAAGTTTTTTGACCCTGCATAAATAATAGCTACTTGATCTTCTACTCTGAAAGGATCATTTTGAGCTTGTTTTAAAATCTCTACATTTCGCTTTCCTTTTTCAATCACATTTAAAGTTGCTGCATCTAAATCAGAACCAAACTTTGCAAAAGCTTCCAGTTCACGGAACTGAGCTTGATCCAATTTAAGTGTTCCTGCTACTTTCTTCATAGATTTGATCTGAGCAGATCCTCCTACTCGGGATACAGAAATTCCTACATTTATCGCAGGACGAACTCCTGAATTAAATAAATCAGACTCTAAGAAAATTTGTCCGTCGGTAATCGAAATTACATTTGTTGGAATATAAGCAGAAACGTCCCCTGCTTGAGTTTCAATAATCGGTAATGCAGTTAACGATCCTCCACCTTTTACTTTGCTTTTAAGGGAATTAGGTAGGTCATTCATCTCTTTGGCGATGTTGTCGTCATTAATAACTTTCGCAGCTCTTTCTAAAAGACGTGAGTGCAAGTAAAAAACATCTCCTGGATAGGCTTCTCGTCCCGGAGGCCTCCTTAATAGAAGTGATACCTCACGATAAGCCACTGCTTGTTTTGATAAATCATCGTAGATTATTAATGCTGGACGCCCAGTATCTCTAAAGTATTCACCAATAGCTGCACCAGCAAAGGGAGCATAAACTTGCATAGGTGCAGGATCAGATGCATTTGCTGCTACAATTGTGGTATATGCTAAAGCTCCTTTGTCCTCCAAAGTCTTTGCGATTCCCGCTACTGTAGACGCTTTTTGACCAATCGCAACATAAATACAGTATACAGGTTCGCCTGCATCATAAAATTCTTTTTGGTTTAAAATGGTGTCAATACATACAGTAGTTTTTCCTGTTTGTCGGTCGCCAATAACCAATTCTCTTTGCCCTCTACCCACAGGGATCATGGCGTCAATGGATTTGATCCCTGTTTGAAGAGGCTCGTTTACTGGTTGACGGAAAATAACACCTGGTGCCTTGCGTTCCAGGGGCATTTCAAAAACTTCTCCATCAATTTGCCCTTTTCCATCAATTGGAAACCCTAGCGTATTTACAACACGTCCTACGACACCATCACCAACTTTAATCGAAGCAATCCGTTGAGTTCTTTTTACAGTATCGCCTTCTTTAACACCTTTTGAAGATCCTAGCAATACAACTCCTACGTGGTCTTCCTCTAAGTTAAGTACCATCCCTTCCAAATTGTTGTCGAAGGATACAAGTTCGCCATATTGTGCATTGGAAAGTCCATATACACGGGCAATTCCATCACCTACTTCCAGCACTGTACCAACCTCATTCAAGGAATTCCCTGAGCTGTAACCTGCTAATTGCTTTTTTAATATTGCTGATACTTCAGCGGGGTTTATGTCTGCCATGATCAATATTCTATAGATCTAGTTCTTTTTTGTTAATAATATTTT
>NYWX01000039.1 GCA_002685275.1 Gammaproteobacteria bacterium | reverse complement strand
AGAAAAACTTCCCAATAAAGATCAACCAACTTCTTTATAAGGAAATCTATCGTCTGATCTAATATTTTAAAAAAAATGATTGTAGTCATTAATTAATTGATTTGATTGATTTTTTTTAAGTTAAGAAGAATTTTATTAGAAACTTATGTAAGTTAGGAAAAATTCAAATGTTGTATAAAAACAACAAAAATACAAACAGCTCAATAATATACTCATAATATGCAACAAAAAGTTGTAGTTTTGATCCAACTAATTTACATTTAGTTACAAGTACTATAAGTAAATTCTATTTATCGAAAAAACTCGGGGGAATCGAGCATGGAAGAACAGAAGTCTAAACTAAGATTAACTCCTATAGCAGGAGCAGTTGCGGCAGCTTTAGCGCCATCACACCAAGTGATTGCCCAAGATGCTGACTTTGCACTTGAGGAAATAATTGTAACCGCAACCAAAAGAACTTTGAGTGTGCAGGATATTCCTGCTTCAGTTCAGGCGATGGGGCAAGAGCAGCTCGCAAACATGGGGGCAGCCACACAAGAGGATTTTGCACGATTTATGCCGGGTATTAACATTGTGTCATACGGAGCTACCAGCAGTACTATTGTATTCCGTGGAGCAATTACTGGGAGTAGTTATATTGCTGCATCCACCTCATCAGTTTATTTAGATGAATTAGCGCTTACATCAACAGGCTCACAACCAACATTACGGATGGTGGATGTGGCTCGAGTTGAAGCCTTGGCTGGACCACAAGGAACACTTTATGGTTCAGATGCACAAGCCGGTACTCTTCGTGTTATTACCAATAAACCAAAAATGAATGAATTTGAAGCGATATTCGATGGTGAATTAGAAGGTGGCGGCGACAGTGACGCAAGCTACCGTGGTTCATTAGTATTTAACGTACCTATTGTTGAAGATAAGTTAGCGCTCAGGGTAGCTGCATACAGTGATCATGAAGGTGGTTATATCGATAATGTTTTAGGTTACACAGCAGATGCAAATGCCTTCACTGGGACGAGTTTTCCACAAAAACATGGTGAATTAAGCAATGCGCATGCTGTAGAGGAAAACTGGAATACAGCAGACACAAATGGCTTTAGAGCCAAACTAAGATGGGATATGAATGACAGTTGGTCAGCAACTTTCGGGGCAATGATGCAACATGTTGAATCTGAAGGTGGTGGGAATCAATATAATCCATTTGTTGGCGATCTTCAGACTGTTAGTTTCTATGATGGCTGGTACAAGCAAAATTTTAAAGCATATGACCTGTTAATTGAAGGTGATCTAGGGTTTGCTGATCTAGTAGCATCAACTAATTATTATAAATATAGAGACAGAGGTAGTTCGGATATAACAGATTATGCGCATTATTGGTCACATCAGTATTGTTTTGATTCTTATTATAGTGCAGCAGCTTATTCTTCGGCTAAGCCATATTACTACACTAACTCAGCAACCGGGTATTTAACGCTTTATCCAAGATACTGCCAAGGTGCGGAACAAGATTCTGATTTTTATTCAATTACTAAGAACACCTCAGGTGTTAAGAAAGTATCTCAAGAGATTCGTTTATCCTCTGAAGGTGATCGAATTGATTGGATTATGGGTCTATATATAGAGGATACAGTCGATGAATGGACAGCACCTTTTGCAGTTCCTATAAATGGCTTGAATGATACCAGTACTTTCCAGGATTCATTCTCTGCTAAATACTATAAATTTGTGCAAGGTGATGCTTTCCCAACACAAGCTGAATCGAGTTGGTACTCAGATCAAAGAACACTCTGGGATCAAACGGCCATTTTTGGTGAAGTTGCTTGGCGCATGACAGATGACTTAACTTTGACATTAGGATTGAGAAACTACAAACGGGATAATAGCAGTGCTTACTATGTTGATCATCCAGGTACGACTCATTCAAGAGGAACCGCGCCGAAAGGCTTTCCAGCTACAAGTGATCAAGCATATCGTTTAGCTAATAATGGGTTACCACCACCACGAAAAGGATCAGATAAAGTAACGATTCCAAAAATAAGTCTAAAATATAATCTCAATGATGACACCATGGCTTATGCACTCTTTACGCGAGGTAAACGCCCAGGTGGAACAAATCGAAGTAGAGGTGAACCATTCTTTCCGAATGCTTATAATCCAGACATCATGGATAATCATGAAATGGGTATAAGATCGACATTTGGCGATGGTAGAGGTCGATTTAACTTGACTGCCTATTATATGAAATGGGATCAGTATCAGTTAGAGCAAGTAGATCCTTCATCTACTCCTTGTGATGCTAGTGGTGCAGCAGCTGCAGTATCAGGGTTAGCGGCAGATTCAAGTGTCAAAACTGCAGGCGTCTGTGGCCAGCCTTGGCAGAACTTAGTGGCTAACGTTGGACAGGCACATATCGGTGGAGTAAATGTGGATATTGAATATGCTTTGACTGAAAATATCACTTTCGGTATAAATTACGAAAGAATGGAAGCACAAACTGATAGTGAGCATAACCTTGATAGAGATGAATCGACAATGGAGTTGAAGAAAGGCAAACGACTCCCATTAGTTCCAGAAAACAAAGGTTCACTCTGGGCAACATGGAGTACGCCAGCTAACATGATGGGAGCAGAATATAAATATCTACGTTTCCAAGCTTCAACACAGGGCGGTATTATTACCAAGCTGGAAGAAGATTCATTGAATAGCAGTGCAAATCCACAACATAGTGTACCAGGCTATGCCATTATGGATATTAGAGCCGGTTTGCAGGGTGAAAATTGGGAAATGGCTGCTTATGTTAATAACTTAACTGATGAGCGGGCACAATACACTTGGTACACAGGTCATTATGGTTGGGCGCAGCAATCAACAAATGCGGTAGGAACACGAGCGCATAATGTTGATGTAGCAACCAACAGACCACGTGAGATCGGAATACGTTATATGAGACGTTGGGGTGAATAAACGTTAAGTATAGAAAGATCGAAAAAGAACCGGGCGTAAGCTCGGTTTTTTTTGTCTTGAATTAATAAGGCCAAATTTCAAGCCCATGGATCGCATTACGAATATCCATGGATAAGTTAACAGAGCCAATTAATTGCTGGGACTGAAGATCATATAGAGAAATAGTGGACGGAGATGAGCCAACTGCGACAAATCTATCATTTATTGTGCATAATCCTCTAGCGAATCCCTGACGTGCAATATTTGAATCGTCAATACCGGCAAATTCGATGTCACTCTCTTTGTAGGTAATAATTTTATAAGCCTGTTCTTCACCGTCTCTAGGAACAAAGCGCAGACAGTCACTTGCAGTATCATTGAATAGTACACCATCATTCCAGAGTTGTGGATTGTGAGTTCCACTTGGTAGATCACAAACTTTTTGTATTGTATTCTGTGGAGTTAAATAGAGTAATCCATTGGTTTTTAGGCCACTGAGAAAGATACCATCTTTGCTTACATGCACCATATTTATATGAAAGTCATTTACTGGACGTGGTCCAGTATTACGTAATGGATCATATGTACCACCAGACCATTGCTCATACTCTTGGCGTAAGTGAAAACCCCAATCAAATTTTTTTGTGTCAAGATTGAACGAGAGTAAACTATCAAAACCAGTTGAGCTAATAAAGATCCGCCGCTCCATGCGACAAATCTCATGCGCATGCTTGAGGTAACGATTTTTATAAGAGCTTTGCAGATTAAATTCTTGGTCATAACAAAATATTTCATCACTCGCAGCAATATAAATATCATTCCCATCAAAGGTAATCCCTCGCAACCCTCGATCAGCGCCCCTGCCCTCGAAATCAATCTTACTGGTATTCCAGTCAACATGTTGTTGACCTTCTTGGTTATCAAAATCAATTGTATAAATGCCACCATGACTTTCACCTTGCATACTCCCTCGAACAACAGAAGTGGCAATTAATTTGGGTAATTTCATGGTCATAATAGTTACGTTCTCTGCCATATGCGGTTAATATTAGTATGGTTATTATTATAATGAATTATTCTTTAGATAAGGATATTTATTTCATCAATAAGATAGAGAGTTGTTATGAGTGATAATTTAAAAAACGTTAAATGCAATGGTATTTTTTATTTTTTGATTTTTATAATTGCTGGTTGTGAGTCTTCTGATAATACTGATTCGCCAATGGGTGCAGATATAGTTATAGAAAATGGAGTTATCTACACCGTTAATGAAGATCAACCATGGGCTCAAGCCATCGCTATCAAGGATGGTGAAATTATATTCGTTGGTTCTGATAATGAGGTTAAAGAACATGTCGGTAATAATACGAAAATAGTAAATGTAGATAACAGATTGATAATACCTGGTATGCAAGATGTGCATATTCACCCAATCTCTGGTGGTATATTGTCAGCAGCTTGTGATCTGAATGGCTTATCAAATATTGCTGAATATCGAGTTGCGATAAGTGACTATGCTAATAACAATCCAGATCTAGATTGGATTACTGGTGGTGGTTGGGCAATGTCTGTCTTTGGTGCTGGTGGCAAACCCAGCCGCAAAATTATTGATGAATTGGTATCAGATCGTCCTGTCTATTTAACCTCTACAGATGGCCACTCCGGTTGGGCTAACTCATTAGCTCTGGAAATGGCTGGTATTACAGAGGATACCCCAGATCCAATTGATGGCATCATTGATCGAGATCCAGAAACTGGTGAATTAATTGGGAGCCTGCAAGAAGGGGCGATGACTTTGATGGAAAAAATTATTCCACCAGATAGCTTTGAAAGTAAACTGGCTGGGCTTCGTTACAGTATAAAAATGTTAAATGGCTATGGTATTACAGCGATTCAGGATGCCATTGTTAGAGAGCCTGATTTAAAAACCTATCAACATCTCGAGGAAAATAATGAATTAACACTAAGGGTCGTAGCTTCCCAATGGTGGGAACGTTCAGAGGGTTTAGAGCAGATTGAATACTTTAATCAGATGCGCGATAAATATACTAGCCGTTTAATTAACCCAAGTACCGTGAAAATTATGCAAGATGGTTTGGTTGAAAACTACACAGCTGTCTTAGTTGATCATTACCATAATGTTCCAGGACCTACTAAAGGTATCCCAATGGTAGAACCAGAATTTCTAAAAGAGGTAGTAACAGCAATCGATGCAGCAGGTTTTCAAGTGCACTTTCATGCTCTTGGTGATGGGGCGGCACGACAATCTCTAGATGCTGTGGAAGAAGCAATATATGAAAATGGACAGTTAGGTAACCGCCATCATATCTCTCATTTACAACTTGTTCATCCAGATGATTTCTCAAGATTTGCTGAATTGGAAGTAGTCGCTAATTTTCAACCATTATGGGCTTATTCAGGTGATTATTTAACCGAATTGGCTGCACCATTTGTTGGTCAAGAGCGATTACGTTGGTCATATGCAATAAAGACACTGGAAGATGCTGGTGCTAAGATTGCTTTTGGGAGTGACTGGAGTGTCACTTCCGCAAATCCTTTTCATCAAATTGAAACCTCTATTACCCGTCAGAGTGCTACCGAAGTGACTGCTTTGGAAAATAAACCAGTGAATCCAGAACAAGATGTCCCATTATTCATTGAAGAAAGTATTTCACTTGAAGCGGCAATTAGAGCATTTACTCTGAATGCTGCCTTCGTTAACAAAATAGAATCAAGAACAGGTTCTTTGGAGGTAGGAAAGTTAGCAGATCTGGTGATTTTAGATCAGAATCTTTTTGAAATTGAACCATATGATATTTCTGAAACAAATGCATTAATCACGCTTTTTGATGGTGAGGTGGTGCATGGGGGATGGGCAGAATTATGAACAGATTATTAATTTTGGGCATTTTTTTAGCTACACAGGTAATTAGTTTTACTGTACAGGCAGAAAATATGCAATATATCCGCTGTGGACAATTAATTGATGGTATTTCAAATGAGGTGCAACTTGAGCGGCTTATTATTATTAATAATGAACGAATTGAGGCTGTCGAAGAATTCAATGAAGCCTTAAATATAGATTTTGAGTTGATTGATTTAAAAGATTATACGTGTTTGCCAGGCTTGATAGATACGCATACGCATATTACTGAAAAAGCAGGAGACACTGCAGATCTGAGTATTTATTTTACAATGACCAGAAGCGAGGCAAGAAGAATATCAGAAAAGAATGCATTGACTACTCTAAATGCTGGATTTACATCAGTAAGAAATGTAGGTGCCTATATTGCTTGGTCTGCACGTGATTTACGTGATCGTATAAATAAAGGTTATGTGATTGGCCCGAGAATCCAAACTGCAGGATTTTATCTAACAGTTCCTGGAGGTGGAGGTGATCTTTTACTGCCAAATTTTCCAGAGGAAAAGATTCCATCTTATCTCAGAGAGGGCGTCTCAAAAAATGCAGATGAATTCAGAGAGAATGCAGAAAAAGCAGTAGAAGGTGGTGCAGATTTTTTAAAAATATTAGCTTCAGGCGCAGTCTTGGCATTTGATGGGGTTCCAGGCGCCCCTGAAATGTCACAAGAAGAAATTGCTGCTGTTGTCGCTGTTGCTAGAAAAGCAGGAATAAAGGTTACTTCTCATGCTCATGGAGCACAATCCATAAAAGATTCAATTCTTGCAGGAGTAGATTCAATTGAGCATGCCTCATTGGCAGACCAAGAAGCCATAGAATTAGCTGTAAGCCATAATGTTGCTTTTTCAATGGATGTTTATAATGGTGACCATATAAGAGCTGTTGGAGAAGAGGAAGGCTGGCCTGAAGAATTTATAAGAAAAAATAATGAAACCACAGATGCTCAGCGTGATGTTTTTAGTCAGGCTCTGGCTGCTGGAGTGCCAATAACTTATGGAACCGATGCCGCTGTCTATCCGCATGGGGATAATGCAAAACAATTCTCAATAATGGTCAGACATGGGATGTCACCCATGCAAGCAATAAAATCTGCGACATCGATTGCAGCAAAATATATTGGCTGGGAAGATAGAGTCGGGTCAATTAGACAAGGCTTATTTGCTGATATAATCGCTATCAAAGGTGATCCACTAATGGATATTACTCTTTTGCAAGATGTACAAGTAGTCGTTAAGGGTGGAGAGATAATAAAACAGGAAATAAATAGCAAATGACTAGTGCACCAATCAAACAGTATCGTGCAAAAAAAATATTAAGATGGATAAAAGCCAAGCTACTCACACAGAATTTCATAACCAAACAATTAGTGAGTAAATGGCAAAAAATAGATGCCCCACCAAATAAAAAATCTTCATTATCATTAAGTATTAATGATCATGAATACAGTCTTTTTTCGCAAAATGGTGAAGATGGAATATTGCGCTATATATTTTCTGTGATTGGTTTTGAGAGCCGCTATTTTGTTGAATTTGGGTTTGGTGCGCATCAATGTAATTCATTGCGATTGATATTACATGAGGATTTTCGTGGGCTTTTTATGGATGGCTCCAAAGAGCAATGTGACATATTCAATCAGGCATGTCGCAAGATCAGAAAAACGGACACTATTGCTTTGAATGCATTTATAAATAAAGATAATTTAGAATCTTTAATTAGCTCAAACAATCCCCCTGCTGAAATAGACCTTCTTTCTATTGATGTTGATGGAAATGATTATTGGTTTTGGGAAGTAATTAATTGTGTCCATCCAAGGGTGGTATGTATTGAATATAACTCTGGTATTGGTAATAAGTTAGCCTGGAGTATTCCTTATAAACATGATTTTGAGCGTTTTACATTTCATCCAAGTGGCTTTTTTGCTGGCGCTTCATTGAAAGCTCTAGAAGAGCTTGGCATGAAAAAAGGATATCGACTCATTGGGTGTGACTCTACTGGTACCAATGCATTTTTCCTTAGAGATGATTTAGGGCTTGATAAGATCAAAACATTATCCTCAAAAGAAGCTTTTTATCCGCATTTAAATTGGTTAAAGAGAGGTATCTCTGAAGAACAACAATTAGAGATTATGAGTTCAATGCCTTATGAAGAGGTTTGATAATTTTTTTAAGTAATTATCTTGTTGATTGTTTATAATCCTACCGCACGTTTATTCCATATAGTTCAAATTTTATATCTTAAAGATTAAAAGGATTTTTATGTATTACAAGTTCAGTTTAAAACTGATTTATGTTTTATTAAGTTGCCTGCTCTCTTTTGTGGTGCATGCTCAAGATCTTGATTTAGATGAAATTCAAGTTACTGCAACTAGACTAAACTCTTCACTCAGAGATAGTGCGCGTTCCATATCAATTATAGATCAGGAACAAATTCAAAATGCGACCCAAAAACTTGCTTTGGATGAAGTTTTGGCGGGTGTTCCTGGTTTGTATATGCAGAATCGTTATAATTTTGCTCAAGATTTAAGAATTTCCTTGCGTGGTTTTGGTGCTCGTTCTGCCTTTGGTATCAGGGGTGTTAAGGTAATTGTTGATGGAATACCAGAAACTTTGCCAGATGGACAAGCGGGAGTTGATAGTATTGACTTAGGGTCAGCGAAACGTATTGAAGTTATTCGTGGTCCTGCATCCTCGCATTATGGAAATGCTGCTGGTGGCGTTATTGCAATAGAAAGTGAGTCAGGAACAATACCTGCCTTTATTCAAACAGATGTTTCGGGTGGTGATTTAGGCTACAAAAAACTTCAAATAAAAACCGGTGGAAAAAGCCAGAATATGGATTATCTACTAAATCTTGCCCAGCAAGATTTAACTGGATTTCGAAAACATTCAAAGTCTGAAGGCACAGTTTTGAATGGGAAATTTGGACTACAAATAAATCCATCAGATCGTTTAAATGTAACTATAAATTATACTGATCAACCGCAAGCACAGGATCCTGGTGGAATTAATATTACACAAGCTATGGCCGATAGAAGCTCTGCGAGAGATAGAAATGTTAGCTATGATGCTGGTGAAGCACTGAGTCAATCCCGTCTTGGTATGGTATATGAGCAGGATCGTGAGAAAGGTAATCTAATCGTTAGGAATTATTATGTAACAAGAGATTTTTCCAACAAATTGCCTTTCAAGAATGGTGGCTCAGTAAATATTGATCGTTTCTTTTATGGGTTTGGCGTTCAATATGAATTTAAAGAATTATTGCCAGAAGATTTTAACTTTACAGTGGGTATGGATATAGACAGACAGAGAGATAAACGGAAACGTTTTAATAACAATTCAGGCATTTTAGGGGCGTTATCTTTTGATCAAGATGAGCATGTAAGTAGCGATGGGGTTTTTGCCCAAGGTAGGTATGACAAGGATAGGTGGTCAATATCAACAGGAATTCGTTACGATAAGGTCACATTTGATATACAGGATCATTACTTAGCAAATGGTAACGATTCAGGTAAATTAAATTTTGACGCGATGAGTCCTTCTATAGGTATCAATTATGAACTTGATGCAGGTATATTATTTGGCAATATAAGTAGTTCTTTTGAAACACCAACAACAACTGAGCTAGCAAACCCAGATTCTTCGGGTGGTTTTAATGCTGCTCTAAAACCTCAAAAAGCGAATAATATTGAAATAGGTTATAAGGCCAATTATGAAGATTTCTACTATGAATTAGCTTTATTTGAGATAGATCTTAAGGATGAATTGACTCCTTATGAATTAGAAGCATCTCCTGGACGAACGTTTTACTCAAATGTAGGCAAATCATCAAGAAGTGGTATCGAATCTGCATTTACATGGAATGTTAAATCCAATCTACTGGTGGATTTTTCTTATACTTGGTCCGATTTTAAATTCGATCAATTTATTGATCAAAATGGTAAAGATTTTGCTGGCTCCAGATTACCTGGACTACCAGAATCATTTGCTTATTTGAGTTTCCATTATAAGACTGAGAATAATCTTAATGTTAATTTTAATATGAACTATGTTGGGGATTTATTTGCTAATAATGCGAATTCAGTTAAGGTAAAAAATTACACAGTATCTAATTTTCGGGCCAGTTATGTTATAGATCGTAATAATTGGTGGTTGAGGCCCTACTTAGGCGTGAATAATATTTTTGATCAACATTTCAATAGTAATATCCGTATTAATGCTTATGGTGGAAGATATTATGAACCAGCTCCAGAAAGAAATGTTTATGCTGGGGTGACTGTTAATTATAATTTTTAAAAAAACTAAACAAAAAAATACCAGGTAAAACCTGGTATTTTTTTAATAACTAATTAATTGAGATTATTTTGGTTTGGCGAGAACCATCTCAATCTCTACTAGCCACCCACCAGCTAGGGCTTCAATTTGAACTGCTGAACGAGCTGGCTTGTTGGGCTGCTCTTCAGTTCCAAAGAATTTACTGTAAGATTTCATAAAACCACCGAAATCCATTCGGCCATCTAACTCGGGATCACCGACTAAGAATACAGTCAATTTAACAGCATCTCCAAAATCAACTCCAAGTGACTTAAAAGAATTTTCAAATTTCTTTAATACACTCATAGTTTGTGCTTCTGTATCACCACTCCATTCTCGAGAACCCCTCTCTGCATCTGGATTTGCTGGCGAAGGGAGTTGGCCACTGTGATATATAATGGTCGTATCTGGAGTAACTTCAACTGCTCTTGAAATCGGAAAAGTTGAGTTATTTGGTAATGCATGTCTCGTGACATCTGCGTAGGAATTAATACTTACAAATATGGTAAATAAGAATATAATTTTTTTCATATTTTCTCTCTCTTCGTTTCAAATAAAAAGGTTTTTGTAGTTTGTTATATAGTAGTTGTTGCTGATCATGTTGACAAGATAACGAGACCTAATTTGCTTCACTAACAAGAAATAAGTCAGTTAAAAGGGCGCGAAGATGAATTGAAGCGTTAAGATTATCTATCATCTCAGAGCTGATGTCTTTTTGAGCTAGGACAAGTTCAATAGCAGCATAAGCTTTTTTGGCATCATCGATAATCACCCAAGAGAAGCTCATCGGCTTTTGTTCATGCTCATCAATCAAGAGTATAGTTGTGTCAGCCATATTTTTGAGTGTTGTTCTTACCTCTGAGATAGTGCTACCAGCTTGATCGGTTTCTTTGCCTTGAGCGGCATAGGCAAGTAAATATTCATAGCCAGATTCAATTATTTCAATTTGTTGATTCAAGTTTAATCTACTTACTGGCTTGGTTAGTTTTTTATAACCCATTTTTCTCGATCATGATTTTCATCTTTTTCATGTTCCGAAATCCAGCCTTTGATCATGGATCGAGTGTAAAATAGTTTTTCAGGGCGTAGGCCAAAATAAATATGCAGTGAGGTGATCGCTACTAAAGCGAGAGAGGCCAAGCCATGAAGCAAGAATACCCATCCTAGAAGGTTTTCTGATAGTGCATTAGTTCGCTCCCACCATGGAGTATCAATCAAGGCAAACATAATGATACCTGTCACTATGATAACGAGGGTGAGTATTGTGATAGTAGCATGCAAGCCTTTTTGTGCCAGAGAATATTTTCCTGGCTTGATATCTTGATCAAAAGGTTCTTTTAAATCTTTTATACCAATCCACATATCCTTAAAATTCTGCCAAAAGACTGAACGTATGATGTGAAAAATAGTGATAACTGTGAGCAATATGCCAGCAACCCAGTGAATCGTTAACCAAGCAAATTCGATACCAATCTTTGGGAATATTCCAGTAATGAGAAGGACAAACATGCTGAGAGCCATCACCCAATGAAAAATTCGATCAATTTTTGCATGTCTTTCAACCCGTTTACCGGCAGCAGAGGGCATGGCTTTTTTCTTCTGAACAGCAACAATAATAGCGTGTATAGCTATGCCAACAAAAGTAACAGCTAAAAGTACCCACAAAAGATCCCATGAAGCTCCAAGGATAACTTCTCGGCCCCAGACATCTTTTTTGAAAGTTACTAGTTCCAAATAATTAACTCCGTAATGCTCGTTTGACTAAATTTTCCATCAAAGGAATTTTAAAGTGATTGTAATTAAGTGTTCTAGCTCCTTTTGCAGCAAGTTTCGCTGCTCCATTGATGACTTCCTCAGACAATTCATTACCGGCTATATAATCTTCCACATTATTAAGCCGATAAGGAGTACAGGCAACACCACCACAAACCATCCGAGTTTCTTGGATGCTATTTTTTGACTTTTTTACAACCATTGCAAGGCTCACGAGTGCAAAATCCCAGACATCACGATCTGCTATTTTTTCAAAGTAATATTCAGAGTTAGCCCATTTATTTGGAATTTTAATACTGGTTAAAATTTCTCCAGGTTCAAGTGCTGTCATTCTAGTGATATGCGTATCAGGACCAACAAAAAAATCTTCGGCAGCCATTTCATGCTCACCATCAACATTATTAATTACCATGGTTGCTTCAAGTGCCACTAGAGCGGTTGCTGTATCGGATGGAGACACAGCAACACATCGACTTGCATTGAATAGTGCATGCTCTCTGTTCATCCCTTCAGGACTATCTGCATAACATAAATTACCTCCAGCCCTATAACATGCGAGTCCACGACGATAATACCAGCAGCGTGTATCTTGAATAAGGTTGCCCCCAAGGGTTCCTACATTACGTATTTGTGGACTAGCAACTCGAGCAGCTGCTTTTGCAAGCACCTCATAATTTTCATTAATAACAGAGCTTTTAATGATGTCTCTTAGAGTAGTAAGAGCTCCAATTTCAATTCCTGTGGAGTTTGATTTGATTCCTTTGAAGGCATCAATATCATTTAGGTCAATAAGTGCTGATGGGTTCTTTGCTCGATCTTTTAGCCAGCCATAAGTATCTTGACCACCCCCGAGCAACCAACCTTGTTTTCGATATTTATCTGCTAAATTGAGGGCATCTTCAGCATCTTTAGGCTGATATAACTGGACTTCTGGCATTACGTCATATGAAGGCATATTAATCTCAGAAATTATTTGTTTGTAAAGGTTTAAAGGATTGATTATTCCCAGTTACATAATTGAGAATCATATCTTTGCTAATTGGCGTTCTACCAAAATTGTAACCGTCTAATGCGTCTGTTATAGCGGACGTAAGAGCGGCGACAGCACATCCCATCGCTGGCTCACCGATTCCTCTGGCACCAAATGGATTTTGTGGGTCTGGAAGATCAACAGCGTCACTTTTTGTGACGGAAGGTACATCTAGATAACTAGGAATTTTACACTGATGGTAACCTATATTTGCGGGTAAACCATTTTGTGGATCAAATACGTGACGTTCTAGCCCTGCCATACCCATGCCCCAAACAGCACCACCTTTCATTTGTTGAGCTAGTCCTTGAGGATGAACAACAGTGCCACATTCAGCGATACCAACATAGTCAAGTATCTCATATTTACCTGTTTCTAAGTCTAATTCAATTTCTACAAAGGCTGCGGCAAGGCCTGGAATAACTCCTTTTTGTGGTAGCTTATCCTTTGCCACACCGATTAAGCCTGTTCCGGCAATATTTTGCACCGATCGTTTAGTTATGTCATGAATATCTTCCGGATATTCTATCCCCGAAAATTCTCCACCAAGTTCAATAGCTAACTGGGCAATCTCCCCATAAGTAGAACTTTTATTAGTCATTTTATGGCGAACATTTTGACCGTCTATTTCATAATCATCAACGTTCCCACCATGTATTTTTGCTGCGATATTTTTCATTTTTCTGACAGCATCAAGCGCGGCTACATAATTACTTCTGGTTTGGGTATAAATTGAGACACTGCCAGCCTGATAGGAGCTCCAAGGCAGATTATTATCTGTTCTTCCATTATGAATAACACAATCTTCCCAATCACATTTCAATACCTCTGCCGCTGCTCTGGTGGTTGAAGCATAAGAGTAGGTACCTAAATTTCCCACTCCAGAGTGGAGATGCACTTTTCCATCTGAGGCTATTCTGAGCAAGCCATCAAAACCTTTCGTGCCTGCTGAATGGTAACCTTGACCAATTCCCAATCCGCGAACCTTTGACGTTGTATTACTTTTTTTAGAGTACTTCTTTTGCCATTCGAATAAATCGGCACCTTTATCAAGGGCTTCCTTCATATATGCACTGGTAACAGGTCGCTGATCCTTGTATACAGTTGTATCGCTATTTACAGCATTAATCTTTCTAATTTCTAATCGATCTATCTGTAATGATTTAGCGGCTTGATCCATTAAAGGAGCCATGACCGCGGCGATTTGATTTTGACCTGGTCCTCTTTGTGCCCCTCTTGGTGTGGTATTAGTTAAAACGGGCAATCCTCTGAAACGCATTGATTCAGGATCATACAATAATGAGACTGCGTCTGCTGCGGAGGACCCATCTCCACCGGTAGCATTTGGGCCAATGTCTTCGATGATATAGACATCACCAGCAGTCATTCTACCATTTTTTGCAAAACCTAACTTTATCCAGCCTTGAAAACCTACTCTGGCTGAACCAATATAATATTCTTGCTCTCGAGTGATTCTTAGTTGGACTGGGCGTCCAAGTTTTTTCGAGAAATAACCAGGTAGAGCAGCTGCTGGATAGGCCCCTATTTTTGAGCCAAAGCCACCCCCTGTATTTTCACTGATTAATACTACTTTATCTTGTTCGACGCCTAATAACCTGGCCAGCCCAGGTAACCAAAAACTCTGACTCTGAGCAGATCCATATACATAACAGGTACCATTTTCCCAATAAGCCATCGCTGTTCTTGGTTCCATACTCATGTGCGCATAACCAGTAGTAACAAATGGTTGCTCTATAATTAGAGCAGCTTCATTAAAAGCCTTCTCTGGTTCACCATATATCCATTCAGAAGCATGTTCACCAGTAGGTTCTTTCCCAGCTCTAAATTCATTAATTTGTTTTTTTGTCCATTTTATTCGTTTAAACCCAGAGCCTTCTCTGGATCGAGCGAAGACATTACCTTCTTCTCTTGCGTCTGGGCCTCCTTCTAATAAGCTATCTAAAGGATCTACTGCAAATGGTAGTGTTTCTATTTGGACTTTAATTTTATTTAAGGCATCTTCAGCTATTTGCTCATGTGTCGCTGCCACTGCCAGGATAGGATCTCCAATGAATGCAGGATTATTGGTCAGAATAGCCGCATTAGGTGCTTCTACTGAAGGCACATCATCCGCAGTAAGTACCCCAATTACACCTTCCATATTGTCAATAGCCGAGGTATCAATATTGGTAACACGCCCATGTGCAACTGGACTAGTATACATTCGGGCAAAGACCATACCTTCACGATGAAAATCCTCTGCATATTTTGCCTTCCCGGTGACTTTGCCAAAAATATCTGGTGGCACAAAGTCTTTTCCAATATGTTTATAATTATTCATCACTTTGTCCTGAGGCTCGCATTACTCCATTCAAGTAATGATCATAGGCTCCACACCGGCAGATATTTCCAGAAAGTGCTTGCCTTGCCTCCTCACGGCTCGGTTTGGGATTTTCATTCAGCAAAGCAACAGCCGTCATGACTTGTCCTGGCGTGCAAAAACCACATTGTGGGCTAAGTTCTTCAATGAAGGCTTTTTGAACTGGATGCAGGGTTCCATCATTTTGAGCTACCCCTTCAATGGATTGTACCTGTCGCTTCCTCACACTGTGAGAAAGTGTTGAGCAAGAATAGTTAGGAACTCCATCAATCAAGACAGTGCAGGCACCGCATTCACCTCTGTTGCAACCAATTTTAGTACCAGTTAAGCCCAATTTATATCTAAGTGTATTTGCCAGTGTTTCTTGAGGGAGTACATCCACCCGACGTGTTTTACCATTAATATCTATTGCGATTAAACGTTCCACTGAGCCTTTTGCATTTATATTTTGAGCATTGAGTTGACGGCCGGCTTGAGTTGCAACCGCACTAGATGCAATTACTGCTTTTATGAAACGTCTTCTTGTTAAATTCACATCCACTTAAATTAGACCCCCTCTTGAATCTTTTACTATAAGCGATTCTAGTATTTTTTTAATGGCTTTTATATGCCATGTACAAATATTTACAAATTTTATCGTTGAAGATTACCTTTTATCAGCAGGCCATGGTGTCCCTTGATCCATCACGGTAACCGGTTTCATTCCCATGTAGGTGAATTTTTGGACTCTCTTACCTTCATAGGTTTCGGTAGTATAAATATTTCCTTTTGAGTCAGTGGCGATATTATGTACCGCAAAAAATTGGCCTGGATTCCTGCCACCATCACCGAAGTTAGTTAAGATCTCCATGCTCGCACGCTCAATTATAAAAATCTTTCTGTTAGTGCCATCTGCGAGATAGATGAATCGTTGGTCAACATCACTAGAAAAAGAGATGTCCCAGACTGAGCCATCCCCCAAACTATTAGGCTTGACAAATAATTCCTGAACATACGTGCCATCACTATTAAATACCTGCAGGCGGTTGTTCACTCGATCGCATACATAAACCAAGCCATCCATGGATGGCTCAGCGCAATGCACTGGATTACGGAATTGTTGAGCTGGCTCTTCACCAACTTTGAATGGACCAAGATTAGCATCATCCGGTGCATTTCCATATGCGCCCCAATATCTTTTTAAGACTCCAGTATCTGCATCTAATACTGCAATTCGTTTATTAGTATAACCATCTGCTACAAATGCCTCGTTAGCAGCGGCATCGAAAGCCACTTCAGCGACACGCCCAAAATTCTCTTTACTGTGGCTATCAACTGGTGCTCCAGCACTACCATATTGAGCTAGAAATTGACCATTACGAGTAAATTTTAATATATGTGAATCACCGCGACCATTTCCTCCAATCCATATATTATCCTTGTGATCAATGCTAATGCCATGATTAGAGTTTGGCCAATCATAACCCTCTCCAGGGCCACCCCATGAGTTGACTAGATTTCCTGCTGGATCAAATTCCAGAACATTTGGCGCTGGGATGCAGCAATCAGCTAACTTAGGGTCAGAAGCAGCACCAATTTCTGTTCTTTCATTAAAACTATTTCTTCTATGAATAATAAATACATGGTCTTTTGAGTCCACAGCCAAACCGATGGTTGAGCCCAATATCCAATGATTGGGCAAGGGTTTTGGCCAAAAAGGATCGACTTCAAAACTAGGGGCTTCCTTACCTTGTGCTTGTACAGAGTTAGATTGCTGGTCACAAGCTGTTATTGAAAACACAGTGAATAAAACAATAAAAGCATGTATATAATTTTTCATAATAATTTACCTTTTGAGACCAATGTCTGATTTATCTATATTTTTTAATACTATAAACATTACTGCCACTTATTATACTATGCAACTATATTTGTATAATGTGAAAGCTAAATAAATTGCCATCAGGAGTTAAAATCATTAGAAGCCATTCATTAGGAAGTTCTCTGCGACCAATATATCAGTGTTTGATGGTGGTAATAATTATGGGTATGGTTTATACACCAGAGCAACTTAAGGCTCATGAGATCCCCAATGATATTGTAGTGCAATCATATTTCAAGGCTGATGGCGCTGTGGCAAATCTAGCTATTAGAGTTCCATTAGAGGCCATGCGAGATATGAATTTTCCAGTTCATGGGCCGGGCTATCTTGAGTTAGATCAGATTTCAGAATTGACATTAGATGCTGCTGAGATTTGGCTTGCCAATTTTATCGATTTGTATGAAGAAAAAACAAAGATTGAGAATTGGAAGATTGTGGACACAAGAATATCTTTGCCATCCGATCGTTCTTTTAGTAGTTATCAATCCGCAATGCAAAGTTTCTCATTACCTGAGCTTGCAAAAAATTCCTTATTGCATCATGAGCAAGCATTATTAGATGTATTAATTGTATATCCGATTCAAAATGATGGAGCGAATTTTTCTATTGATTTGAATTTGGGTGGGTTAAGTCTTAATACTTCGACCATATTAACTTATGTAACCCCTGATGAAACTTCAAGACTCTATGAGTTTAGAGGAAGTCCTGGTTTGGTTGAACTGGATCCAACCTGGTATGACTCATTTCTGCGGTTTGTTATTTCAGGGTTTGAGCATATTCTTAGTGGTTTAGATCATCTATTATTTATTTTTTGTTTGGTATTGCCATGCCGACAATTACGCCCTTTAATAATTACTATTACTGCATTTACTTGTGCACATTCAATAACATTAGTAGCTGCTGCATTTGGGATGGTGCCCAAGGCCTTATGGTTTCCACCCTTGATCGAGATGCTAATTGCCGTATCAATTGTTTATATGGCGCTTGAGAATGTGATTCGAAATAACTTCCAACAACGCTGGCCAATTGCCTTTGCTTTTGGTTTAGTCCATGGATTTGGATTTTCTTTTGCGTTGAGTGAAACTCTTCAGTTCGCAGGCCAGCATCTTATTACTTCTTTATTAAGTTTCAATCTTGGTGTTGAAATTGGCCAGGTCCTCATGATCATTATTGCTGTACCGATACTAAACTATCTCTTTAATTCAGTGATTTCAGAAAAATTAGGGATATTAGTCTTCTCAATATTACTAGCACACACTGCTTGGCATTGGATGTTAGATCGTTATGCGGTTTTGAGTGCTTATCAATTTACACTTTTTCCTCAGGGACAGATCACCACAAATGAGTATTTTGGTTGGTTTGGATTGTTGTTTATTATCAGCTTAATCCTATTGATACGTAAAAGAGGATTAAGTATTTTCCAAAACAAGAATTAAAATAATGCGCTGTGGTGCTTTATAAATAAATAACTTCAAGGTAAGCTCAAGAGCGAACTAAATAACTGTTACTTTATAGTACTTAAATGGATTTAAAATAAGGAGAAAACAATGCAATCATTGATGATAGTTTTGCTTGGTATCGCAGGGATGACTTTTGGCTGGTTTGTTTATTCTAAGTTCATAGCTACTAAAATTTATCAGTTAGATCCAGATTTTGTTACACCAGCTAATGAATTCAATGATGGCGTTGATTATGTACCCACTAATAAATACGTTTTATGGGGGCATCATTTTACATCAGTCGCAGGAGCAGCGCCGATTGTCGGACCTGCGATTGCAGTTTATTGGGGTTGGGTACCAGCAGTATTATGGGTTACGATTGGGCCTGTATTTTTTGCTGGAGTTCATGATTTTGGGGCACTTTGGGCCAGCTCTAGGCACAAAGGAAAATCAATTGGGGCACTTTCGGAAGATGTTATTGGTAAACGAACTCGTGCCCTTTTTATGGTGGTCGTTTTCCTTGTATTATTAATGGTAAATGCCGTATTTGGTGTGGTTATTGCCGGCGCATTTGTTAATACACCTAATGCGGTATTTCCAGCATGGTCAGCCATTGTAGTTGCACTTATAATCGGACAGTTACTGCATCGTAATGTAAATTTAACACTGTTGAGTGTGGTCGGTGTTATGGCTTTGTATTTTTCCATCTACGTGGGAAGTGTTATGCCGATTGAGTTACCTACTGGACTCTTCGGACTGACTGCAAATGCGAATTGGATCGTAATATTATTTATCTATGCAGCCATCGCCTCGATGTTGCCAGTATGGGTATTGTTGCAACCTCGAGATTTCATTAATGGAATGCAATTATTTGTCGGTTTATTCCTACTTTATGGAGCGGTATTACTCTCTCTGCCTGATATTTCAGCCCCAGCTTTTAATAACAGTATGACCGAAGATGCCCCCTCGCTGATGCCTTTATTATTTGTAACCATTGACTGTGGTGCAGTATCTGGTTTTCATGGCATCGTCTCTTCAGGGACCAGCTCTAAACAATTAGATAAAGAAACTGATGCTCGTTTTGTTGGGTATTTTGCTGCATTAGGGGAGGGTTCATTAGCCTTAATCACTATAGTGGCGGTAAGTGGCGCTGCTTTGGCGGCTACTCCAGAACTTTGGCATGAAATTTATGATAAATATGGCTCGGCTGGGGCGGGTACTTTTATTCAAGGTGGTGCCCAATTAATTACTAATGGCTGGGGAATTCCAGTTGGTATCTCAACTACTTTATTGGCAACGATGGTAGCTTTATTTGCTGGTACCACCATGGATTCAGGTGTTCGATTACAACGTTATATTATCCAAGAATGGGGTGATATTTATGATATCGCATTATTTAAAAAAGGGATCTTTGCCACCTTGTTAGCTGTAACCTGTTGCTTGCTTCTAGCCTTTGGAGCGGGAGGTGCATCTGGGACTGGTGGCCTCAGTATTTGGCCATTATTTGGTTCAACTAATCAGATTCTTGCTGCTATGACTTTATTGGTTATTTCAGTTATGTTAATCAAAATGGGTCGTCCAGCCAGGTATACGCTGATTCCAATGATTTTTGTCTTAGTTACATCTAGCTGGGCCGCTGTAATAAAACTAATGGAATTCTGGGCCGCTGGAAATTGGTTGTTAGTGACTATTGATATAGTTGTTCTAGTGACCAGTTTAATGGTCATTTTAGAAGCCATTTCAGTTATTGCTAAATTCCGACAACAGAATCGTTGATGAGGAAAAGATAAGTTTGCGGATTTTT
>NYWX01000038.1 GCA_002685275.1 Gammaproteobacteria bacterium | reverse complement strand
TTGGGCACCGCGATAAGATTGGACAGCAGATATGCCCATTTTTGCCATTGTTTTTGTCATGCCTTTGTTTACGGCTTTAATGAAATTTATTAATGCTTCTTTATGCGGCATTTTTGGGATATGACCTTTGTTTATTAAGTTACCCAAAGATTCAAATGCCAAATAAGGATTTATACAGCCTGCACCATAACCAATTAGAGTGGCGAAATGATGTACTTCACGGGGCTCACCTGATTCTAAGATAATTCCAACGTTAGCTCTTGAACCATTTTTTATCAGATGATGATGAACTCCAGAGCAAGCCAATAGAATTGGAATTGGTGCATGATCTTTGTCAATTTTTCTATCTGACAAAAGTAGGTATGAATATCCCTTAGCTATTGCCTCATCGGCTTCCCTGCATACTTTTTCCAGGGCTTCCTCTAGCCCTTTTGTACTTTCTTTAACTTTATAAACTATTGATATAGTTTTTGTTTTGAAATCAGGTAGATCGGCATCACGAATTTGAGCTAGTTCTTCATTCGTAATTACAGGTGAATCCAGTTTCAATTGCCTACAATGCTCTGGCCCAGGTTTTAGAGGGTTATATTCTGGCCCTATTGTTGAACTTACTTGAGTTACCATTTCCTCACGAATGCTATCTAAAGGAGGATTAGTGACTTGAGCAAATAGTTGTTTAAAATAATCAAAAAGAAGTCGTGATCTATTAGATAGCACTGCTAGTGCAGCATCTGTTCCCATCGATCCAGTTGGTTCCAGCGCATTTTTAACCATAGGTGCCATCAGCATAGTTAAATCTTCATGGGTATATCCAAACACTTGTTGTCTTTGGAGAAGAGTATTAGGATCTTCAGCCTGAATATTTTTGGATTTAGGCAGATTCTTGATAGGCATTAAGTTCGACTTGAGCCAATCACCATATGGCTGTTCTTTGGCAAAAGCTTCTTTGAGTTCAGAATCACCAATGATACGGCCTTCTCTCGTATCAACCATAAAAATCCTTCCTGGCTGCAAACGTCCTTTCTGTCTGATATTTTCAGATGGAATTTCTAATACACCTACTTCAGAAGCCATAATGACTCGATCATCATGAGTTACATAATAACGAGATGGTCGTAATCCGTTTCGGTCCAAGACGGCTCCCATTACTTCGCCATCAGTAAAAGCAACGGATGCAGGTCCATCCCAAGGCTCCATTAGGCATGCATGATATTCATAAAATGCACGACGTTCTGGCTCCATAAATTCATTTCCTGACCAAGCTTCAGGTATCATCATTAGCACTGCATGCGGCAATGGTCTTCCTGCCATATGCAGAAATTCCATAACATTATCGAAAGTTGCAGAATCACTGCCACCCTCAATAACAATTGGAAATAATTTTTCTAGATCTTCACCAAATAAGTCAGACTTACATAGCGCTTCTCTTGCACTCATCCAATTTGCATTTCCTCTTGCCGTATTAATCTCACCGTTATGAGCTACATATCTGAAGGGATGGGCAAGTCGCCAAGCAGGAAATGTGTTAGTTGAGAAACGCTGATGAACAAGAGCCAACGCTGATTCAACATCAGTATCTGTTATGTCTGGAAACATTGGCTCTATTTGTGTACCAGTTAGCATACCTTTATAGACGAAAGTTCTATAGGATAACGATGGAACATAAAACATATCTTTTTCAGACATATCAGAATTCCAAATTTCATTTTCAGCTCTTTTACGTATTACGTAGAGCTTGCGTTCAAAAGCAGACGCATCTTTTATCTGCTTGCCACGCCCAATAAAAATTTGTTTAAAGTCTGGTTTACCAGATGCAGCACTTGGCCCAAGCATAGAATCATCAGTTGGAATATCACGCCAACCCAAGAGCGTTTGACCTTCTTCTGTGACAATTTTAGACAAAATATTTTTACATTGATCTGCTTGACTAACATTCGTCGGTAAAAAAATTAACCCTGCGCCGTAATAATCATGTTTTGGAAGGTGTATATTTAATTTTTTACATTCCCGTAGAAAAAATTTATGCGGTTTTTGAATTAAAAGTCCAACACCATCACCAGTATTTTCTTCACATCCACACGCACCACGATGAAGTAAGTTTTTAAGTATTGTTAAAGCGTCAACGACAGTTTGGTGTGACTTACGACCTTTCATGTCTACTACAAAACCAACACCACATGCATCATGTTCATTAGCTGGATCATAAAGACCTTTTTTTTCATGGCCGTTAAATTTTTTCATTCAATATGTTCCGATTTGAATTTTATAGTTAAATTTGAAAACTAACTGAAATGAGCCACTAGCAAGCTAGGGCCCATAAAATTAATATATTTTCTTTTAAAATTAAGAAAGTGATTATAAAATTACGAATTATCGTAAAATTATTTTATTTCTTATAATTTACGATAATTCGTAAATACTTAATTAGCATGTAAGCCTTTCGGTTAAAGGAAAAGGGACAGAATTATAAACAAGACATCAGTGGATGTCACTTAAAGTTTCATGAGAAACTATAACACATTAAAGAAAATTTTTCTAACAAACAATCTCTAGAAAGTTTTTACTTATTTGGTTACTTGCAAAGGTAAGAGCACTTCAAATTTTACACCTCCAAAAATATTTTCTGCATGAATAGTTCCACCGTGTCCTTCAGCAATCAGTCTTGCAATGTACAAACCCAAACCTAAATGTCTTGAACTTTCACTTTCACGAAGTGAAACCATTGAATCAAATAATTTCATCCGCATGCTTTTAGGAAGCTTAGGCCCTGGATTTGTAATTGTAAGAGATAACTTTTTACTTTTTTTTATAAGGCATATTTCAATCAAATCATTAATGGAACTAAAATCAACTGCATTATCAACAAGTTTATCAAGCATCTGAATCAATAATTCTGGCGAACCAGAAACCAGTGCATTCGACAAGTTTGTTCGAAAAGTAATCTTTCTTTCAGCGTAAATGTCTTGATAAGCGAAAACAGTTGATTGAAGAACTTTTTTAAAATTAAAAATCTTTGGTTCCACATCCTTCATAACTTCTTCGACGCGACTTGCTTCACTCATAGCGCTAAGTATTTGCCTTAGACGATTTGCGCCTTCTTTTGCACGATTGGTATATTTTGTTGAAGTAAAATCTAAATTTTCCTGTTCAAGATTCTCAAGAGAAGATGTAACTATTGCTAAAGGTGTGCGTAATTCATGTGATAATTTTGATGCTAATGTTCTTAAATAATTATTATATTCACCAAGTCGCCGAAGAACATTGGAAAAACTACGCGATAAATCACCTATTTCATCTTTTGCTAGCGCGCTTGGTAATGCTATATGTAATGTTTTATTTTCCAGGGCTTTTTCAGCAGCAATTGAAAGATATCTAACTCGCCTTGAAAGCCAAGTTGCGTATGCTATTAGACCCCCAGCGACTAATAAAGTTGTTATCAAAGTGAGATTAATCAAGCGCGAAAGGCCAGCATTTGTTGTACTTAATATTGCATCTGTACCATTTTGTAAAATTAATGCACCAAGAACTTCTCCATTGCTTACAATAGGGGAAGCAACTGCAACTATTGCTCGTCCGCTTAACTGGCTTCTAAACCAATCTGCCGTTTCTCTTCCATCTAAAGCAGCACTAACATATGGCTGCAATTCTCTACCACTAGGATGGGGTTCTGCAGAGTTAGCGTCTGTACCGCTCTCAACTAATAAATCATAAATTTTATTAGACCATCCTTTATCAGGTAAATATTGAGTTGTTGCATCAGATAATTCCCCAGAAACTGATAAGCGCCATCCAGCTGAATCAGTTAAAAAAATACGCATCCCCGGTTGAACAAGACCTCCTATTACAGAATTTAATTTATCAGATGGAAAAATTGCTTGTCTTGGTCTTTTCCCAGAAAAATTACTGCTCCGAGTAGGAGGGTGCGATTTATTAAATGTATTATAAACATATAAACCAAGGTTACTTCCAAGTAGATCAGAGGGAATTTGAGCTTCAAGACGATATCCACCAGGAACATCTTGCCAATGCGCTGATATAGAGGGCACCTGTATGAGATCATTATTTTCTTTTCTATAAGTAATAATTGACCCTGGTGCTTCAGCTAAAAACATGTATTGTTCTTCTGGCATTGATGAATTATCACTTACAAGAATAATATGATCGGCAAAATTTGTATTTTTGCCTTGAGATAAATTTTCAAGGGATGTAAAAACGATATTCCGATCAGTTACATCAACATATAAATAAACCATATTGTCATAGGTAGCGAAAGTAATCTTAATGATTCCATCACTTCCTCGAATAATTTTTTGAGTATCAGGACTCAACATCCAGTCATCTCTGTAGCCATCAATTTGTGGTTTACTTCTAAGTGAATGGATGAAAAGCTGTTCGTTCGCCACCTCCTCTAATAAACCTGACGGATAATCTTCAGCAAAATTTGCCATTGTGATTGCAAACGCTCGAGCTGTGCCAGCTAGCATCTTTTGTTGGCCTAAACGTAAAGCTGATTCTGTTTCTCTAATAAATTCACATCCAGCCCATGGCAACAAAAGTGCCAATAAACTGACAAAAAGAAGTTGACGTTTAAGAGTCATTCTTTAATTACTAAGCCAGCGATAGCCCATACCGTAAACTGTTTCGATAGCCTCGAAATTACAATCAATTGAGAGAAATTTTTTTCTTAAGCGCTTTATGTGTGATGTAATTGTATTATCATCAAGGACTGCTTGCGCCGCGTCCATAAGTTGTTGTCGATTCTTAACATGACCAGGATAGCGAGCCATAGCATATACTAACCAGAATTCAGTTAACGATAGATTGACATTTTTATCTTTCCAGTGAACAGTCATTCGCTCAATGTCAATTAATAAGTCACCCTGTGATATTTGATTTTCAATTTCCTTAGGTTTTTGCATTGCTTCCAATCGTCTGAACAATGCAGCTATGCGAGCCATTAGATGCGGTAAACTGATATCTTTTGTAAGGTAATCATCTGCGCCTAGACGTAATCCTGAAATTGCATCAAGTTCACTGTCTCTTGCTGTCAAAAAAATTATAGGTAAGTCAGAAGAGCGTGCACGTAATTTACGACATAGTTCAAAACCGCCTTCAATGTCATCTTTAAGATTAATATCTATTACAATAAGATCTGGTAATTGGTTCTCAAAAGTATTTAAAGCTGTTTCTTTCGTTTCAAATTCTTCTACTGAATAACCTTCACGACGAAATGCAGCAGAATAATTTTCTCTTATAGAAATCTCATCCTCAATTATTGCTATGCGTTTTGCCAGTTTAAACTCCCATTACTCAATAATAATGATGGATAAGTGGATCCTAAAAAAAGAGCTCTGTGTAATTAAAATGCATTTATTCCAGTAAGTTCTTTCCCAACTATAAGCTGATGAACTGTTTCTGTTCCTTCATAAGTTATAACACTTTCCAGATTTAGCATATGTCTAATTGGAACATATTCAGCACTAATACCTGCCCCACCAAGAATATCGCGTGCATCTCGCGCTATATTAATTGCTGCTCGACAATTATTCCATTTTGCTAAAGATACTTGTGTTGGATTTAATTCATTCTTGTCTTTAATTCTACCAAGTCGAAGTGAGATTAATTGTGCAACTGTAATTTGACGACTCATTTCTGCCATACGAATTTGAATAGTTTGTGTATTAGCAATTGGTCGATCAAATAATATGCGATCTTTGGTATATCTAAGCGCTTCACTTAAACATGCTTGAGCTGCACCGATGACACCCCAGCAAATTCCATAACGTGCTTGTGTAAGACAACTAAGTGGGCCCTTTAAACCTGTGATGCCAGGTAAGATATTTTTATTAGGAACTCTTACATTATTAAAAAATAATGTTCCGGTTATAGATGCTCGTAACGAGAATTTATTTTCTATCTCATGCGCTTCAAAACCAGGCATATCTTTTTCAACTATAAAGCCTTTTATACCCTCATCAGTATTTGCCCAAACAATCGCGATATCTGCAATTGTGGCATTAGTAATCCATATCTTAGATCCATTTAGTATCCAATCATCACCATCACGCTTAGCGTGAGTCTTCATATTACCCGGATCTGATCCTCCGTGTGGTTCTGTTAATCCAAAACAACCTACTGCTTCACCGCGAGCCAACAAAGGTAACCATCTTTCTTTCTGCTCTTCAGACCCGTAAACATTAATTGGAAACATTACAAGGCTGCTTTGCACAGAAACAAAGCTTCGTAAACCGCTATCACCGCGTTCAAGCTCCTGGCAAATCAAACCATAACTAACACTATTAAGTCCTGCACAGTCATAGCCATTTATTGAACTACCAAGCAGACCGAGGTTTGCTAAGTCACCAATTAAATGACGTGGAAATTCATGTTTTTCAAAAGCATCAGAAATAATGGGTATGACTTTTTCATCAACATATCTTCCGACACTATCCTGAACCATTACCTCATCCTCGGTAAGTTCAGAACGAATATTATAAAGATCTATGGGGTTTAGTTTATTGCTCACAGTTTTTCCCTAAAGTCCAAATCTGATTAACTAGACTGATGCTATATCACTAGATTGATATTTCATAGCGTTTGTACAAAATGGATAGAAGCCAGGCGGGCCCAATCATTACTAATTGAAAATCTTTCACAACAGCCGATATGGAGCCTTTTCTATAGATTGCAAGAATAAAAGCTCCCCAAATAATTAGGCTTATAGAGATTTTAAACATAGGAAGGTTAGCATTTACCATGGCCACATGAAAAGCTGAAAGAATTAAAAGAAAAGGAACTAAACCTACGGCTAATGATATTGAAATTATAAAGTAATAAATAGCGGTAACCATTAAGAATGCGCTTCCCCAATTAAGAAGCGGTGAAATATATCTAAACTCCTCAGGTAAAGGCAATGACCATAATAATCCAGTAATGCCTATTATTATCATATTTAGAGTTACTCCAAAAACCATTGGATAGCAATCCAATAAAAGGGATTTTTCATATTCTTTAAGCCAATCATTTGTAACTTTCATTGATGTCTACTCATTTGGCAAATTAACATTTTAAAAAAATAGTCATTCTTCTTATGACACAATAATGTAATTATAGATTTGTATGGGATGTTCATATTCTGAAATAAAATTTTCTTGTTAGATACAATAGTTGCAAATTAGCTCATATGCTTTGAACAAAAATATTACATTCGCTATTTTACATGTATCGACTTAATGATTACATTTAAGAAGAGGGGCAGCAGAATGAAAAGAAGAAATTTTTTAAAAGCCGGAACGGCTTTTTATGCGTTAGGTGGATTAGCACCAGTTACCAAGATTAATGCAAAAAACACGTCTGCAAATGAAACTATAAATATTGGCGTCATTGGGTGCAATGGCATGGGCAACAATAATTTAAGAAGTATGCTACTTAAATCAAACGTAAGATGCGCAGCTTTATGTGATATTGATGAATCCGTATTAGCTCGAAGAAAATCAGAGATTTCAAATGATTTTGGAAATATTCCATCTATTTATACAGATTATAGAAGATTGTTAGATAATCAAGATATTGATGCAGTCATCATCGCAACTCCTGATCATTGGCATTGTCTGCAAATGATAGACGCAGTTTCAGCAGGCAAACATGTTTACTTAGAAAAACCAATATCGAATTCTATTATGGAAGCAAAATGGATGCTAGAAGCTGCGAATTATTATGAAAAAGTAGTTCAGGTTGGTCAGTGGCAGCGAAGTGGGCAGCATTGGATTGATGCCATAGAGTATGTCCATTCTGGAATTCTGGGAAAAATTAGAACAGTCAAAGCCTGGGCTTATATGGACTGGCTTAAGAGTATTCCGATTAAACCAGATACTCCAGTCCCAACTGGAGTAGATTACGATAAATGGCTTGGACCTGCTCCAAAAAGGCCTTTTAATAATAACCGATTTCATTTCACCTTCCGTTGGTTTTGGGATTATGCAGGCGGTTTAATGACTGATTGGGGGGTTCATTTATTAGATGTTGGTCTATGGGGTATGAAGGCACAAACACCATGCAACATTGTATCATCAGGTGGTAATTTTGCTTACCCTAATAGTGCGATGGAAACTCCTGATACTCAGCAAGCTATTTTTGAATTTAAGGATTTTACAATGACCTGGGAGCACGCTAACGGAATTGGTTTAGGCCCATTTCAGCGTAGTCATGGCGTTGCTTTTATAGGAAATAATGGAACTCTCGTTGTTGATAGAGAAAAATGGGAAGTACTGCCTGAGATTCATAAAGAAAATGATTCTTTAAAATCTAAAGTTAAAGCTGTAAATCAGCAATTTGCAAGAAAAGGTGAATCTGGATTAAATCAACATACATCAAATTTCATAAATGCAATTAGACTTAATGAAGAATTAGCATGTGATATTTACACTGGAAGCTTAGCGGCAATCAATGCACACATGGGTAATGTTGCATTAAAAACAAGTGCTAATCTTTCTTGGGACAACAAGCTATGGCGTTTTGAATCTAACAAGCAAGCAAATAAATTAATGACACCTAAATACAGAACTCCATGGAAGTATCCTAAAAGTAATAGCTAAAAGGCAATATAATTTTGAAATTTTATAATTTTTCTTTAGATCTCAACTATCCAGTATGTATAAATTAAACAAAGCAATTTTTAGTATCGCTTTTTTAATGGCAACCACATCAGTAGGTCCCGGTTTTTTAACACAAACTGCAGTCTTTACGAATATCTACAAAATTGATATGGCATTTCCCGTCTTTATCTCAATGTTTATTACATTTGGAATTGTGATGAATTTATGGCGTATTACTGGAGTGTCTGGTTTGCGAATCCAGGATATTGCAAACCGAGTTGCACCAGGTATGGGCTACTTGGTCGGTATTCTTCTTGCTTTCGGTGCAGTTTCATTTAATTTCGGTAATGTTAGTGGTGCTGCATTAGGAATCAATGTTCTTACTGGTATAGATACTAGCTGGGGAGCGTTATTCACTGGTTTAGTAGGCTCGATATTATTTGTGATACACAATGCATCAAAACGTATTGATCAAATGGCAAGATATCTCGGTTTATTTTTGATTGTTTTGATTGCATATGTAGCAGTTAAAAATTTACCTCCACTATCACAAGTAGTTAAAGCAGCTATTTTGCCTAGTGATTATAAAAGCTTATTGTTGCCAACATTGACTATCGTAGGCGGTGCTGTAGGCGGTTATTATACTGGCGCACAAAGATTAATTGATACTAGCTTAAATGGTAAAAGTAATATTTTACTTATAAATTATACAGCGTGGGCCGGCATTTCTATTACTGTTATCATTCGTATCTTATTATTTCTTGCAGTATTTGGTGTGATTTCAGCTGGTGCGACGTTGGATACCTCAAACCCTGCAGCAGATGCCTTTCGCCAAGGAGCTGGCACTTTTGGGTACTTTATTTTTGGCCTCGTATTGTTTGTAGCATCAATTACTTCTGTCGTTGGAAATTCATATATGGCGATATCATTAATTAAAACACTTTTTCCAATAGTAGGCCGTAATGAAGAGCTATGTTGCGTAGGCTTCATAATTCTAACATCACTAGGTACCGTTATGTTAGATATGCCTATCCTGCTTTTGATTCTGGCAGGTTTGGTGAACAGTATTATTTTGCCAATCGTATTGGGTATGATGCTACTTGCAACAAGAAGAAAAGATATTGTTGGTGATTACAAACACCCTACTTACTTAACTTTATTTGGTTTTATCATTGTTGTATCAATGGCTGCAGCAAGTGCAACAAACATAAGCGATTTTATACTTAAATTTATAAGTTGATTGTTATTTTGGATTAAAAATTTAACCAATTTATATGGCCATAGCATTGCTAAGTTTTTTTATGGCGTTAGCTTCTAGTTGACGAATCCTTTCTGCGGAAACTTGATACTCTGCAGCAAGCTCATGCAATGTCATTTTATTTTCAGTAAGCCAACGTTCTTCAAGAATTCTACGACTACGATCGTCAAGTAACTTCATAGCAGATTTCATTCGTTTAACTGCATTTTCATTCCAGTCAAAAGCTTCAACTTGCACGGCTGGATCTGATTCTGGACTTGGTAGATATACCGCTGGTGTGAAATTTTGCTCATCATCTTGATCGGGTGCAGGGTCAAAAATTGCATCTTTTGAATGCAAACGTTTTTCCATTTCTGAAACTTCTTGTGGCTTAACACCCAAGTCTTTAGCAATGGCCTTAGTTTCGGCGTCAGTTAACCAAGATAATGATTTTTTATTCTTACGCAAATTAAAGAAAAGTTTACGTTGCGCTTTTGTAGTAGCAACTTTCACAATACGCCAATTTTTTAAAACAAACTCGTGAATTTCTGCACGAATCCAGTGAACAGCAAATGAAACTAACCGAACATCATATTCGGGATCAAAGCGCTTAACAGCTTTCATTAAACCTACATTACCTTCCTGAATTAAATCATTAAGGGGTAATCCATAACCAGTGTATCCTTTAGCAATATGAATAACGAACCTCAAGTGTGCCATAACTAAATCTCGAGCTGCGTCTAAATCCTCATCATTATGTAGACGTTTTGCTAAGACTTTTTCATCCTCACGGCTTAAAACTGGAATACCACCAACAGCTTGAATGTAGCTATCAAGGCTCCCTACTGGTCCTGCTAAGGCCAGATCAAAATTAGATTTCAAAACAGCTGTTGTCATTTATTAACTCCATATTTTTAGTAATATTAGCACTCAATGAGGTAGAGTGCTAACAACAATAACTGAACTTTTAGAAAATTAGCTCATTTATTTATTAAAAACAATATGTTATATATATATAATTGGTGAAAAAATGATTGTTATCGGGGTTCAATTTGCCGCATATATCGCGCTGTAGTGGCCCAAGAGGTGAAAATCCCTAAAGATATTGCTAAACCTACAATTATTACATTTTCAGCCATTGAGTAGGATGTTAAGAAAATTTCACCTTGATATAGATTAGCAAGACGGCTGATGGGATCTTTTAATAAATAGATTCCGTACTGCAATAAAAGCGATGAAAAGATGCCACCAAATAGTCCATACCAAAAACCTATCCATAAAAAAGGTCGATAAATAAATGCATTATCTGCACCTATAAGTTTTGCTATCTCTATTTCTTCACGTCTATTTTCAATATCTAAGCGAATGGTATTGCCAATAATTACCACTATAGCAATGCCCAATAAGATAGTTCCAATATCAATACTCTTCCTAACGATATTAAGGATGGCATGAAATCTTTTTATCCAATCTGTATCAGCCTGCACAATATCTATTTCAGGTAGGTTTCTTATTTCTTCGTGAAGAAAAAAAAGTGAAGTACTTGTGCTTTTCGGGCTTGGATCTATGACAATAGTGTGTGGTAGCGGGTTAACATCAAGTTGATCAAGAGCGTCACCGAATCCAGATTGATTTTTAAATTCCAAAAGTGCTTCATCGGCTGTAATTATCTTAACGTTTTCAATATCTGCACGCTGGCTTATTAATTTTGCTACTTCTTCAGCATTTTTTATTGAAATATTTTTTTTTAAATACACAGAAAAATTGATTGTATCATCCCAATTATCACTCATTGATTGCGTATTTTTAATTACAATACTTATAGTAGCTGGAAGCGCGAGAGTAACCCCTATAACAAGGATAATCATAAAACTAGCAAAAGGTTGTCGAGACATTCTTCCAAGCGCACCTAGAGAAGCGCTTATATGTTTAATTAACCAAATATTAAATAAACCAGACGAATGAAATGGGATTCTTGAACCTTTTTCCTCTCTTATTCCCATGATTTATCTTCCTGCACGAGCCTGCCGTTTTCCAATATAATTTTACGGTACCCAAGGTGCCCAATAAGCGTAATATCATGGCTAGCAATTAAAATCGTTACTCCTACTTCATTAAAACGGCGAAAAATTTCCATGACTTCAATTGAAAGACCAGGGTCAAGATTGCCAGTGGGTTCGTCAGCTATTAATAATTTTGGTTTCGTTACAATTGCTCTTGCAATTCCAACACGTTGTTGTTCTCCTGAGGACAGTGTCTCTGGTTTTTGTTTTTCTTTTTGAAGCAAACCTACTTGATCTAGTGCCGCTCTTACTCGGCGACTTGCTTCTTTATAACTAATTCCCGAAATAATTAATGGTAGCGCAACATTATCAAATACTGATCGGTCATAGAGAAGTTTATGATCTTGAAATACCATACCAATCTGTCGACGGTATGCGGGAATGTCTCGTTTTTTTATTCGGCCTATATTTTGATTATCAATTATAATTTGTCCATCACTTGGCCTATCAATCAGGGCAATTAATCGAAGAAGAGTGCTTTTACCTGCACCTGAATGACCAGTAATAAAAACTATTTCACCCGTTTCTATATAAAGATTCAGCCCTGATAATGCATCTTGGCCACCAGGAAAACGTTTTGAAATGTTATTGAGTTGAATCATTTAATTTTGACTATTATCTACAGGTTCAATTAATGCATCAATAAACTCTGTGGGTTTAAATTGCTGCATATCTTCCAAACTTTCACCTATTCCAATATAACGAATATTTATTGTTAATTGATTCGCTATAGCAAGCAAAATGCCACCTTTGGCAGTGCCATCCAATTTTGTCACTGTGATGCCAGTAAGACCTAATGCTTCGTTAAATTTTTCAGCTTGAACCAAAGCATTTTGGCCTTGATTGCCATCTATGACGAGCATAATTTCGTGAGGAGCTGTTTTATCGTGACGCATTAATACTCTTTTCATCTTAATAAGCTCGTCCATTAAACCTGTCTGGTTTTGAAGTCGGCCTGCTGTATCAATAATTAAAATATCAATGTTACGAGCTTTAGCAGCTTGCCATGCATCGAAAACTACAGCAGCTGGGTCAGCTCCAGTTTGTTGTGCAATTACCGCAGTATTATTTTTTTGCCCCCAGACTTGAAGTTGTTCTATTGCTGCGGCACGAAAAGTATCACCAGCAGCAAGCATAACTGAATATCCATCTTGTTTAAATTTCTGAGTGATCTTTCCTATTGTTGTTGTTTTGCCTGCTCCATTTACCCCAACTACAAAAACAACAAACGGGTTTTCTGATAACTTAATCTTTAGAGGTTTTTCCTGATCACCAAGAATTTTCAGCATTGAGTCCTTTAGTTTATTTTTAAGGATATTGATATCTTTAAGTTCATTTCTCAAAAGGCTCTTTTTCAAATCATCAAGGATTACCTCAGTTGTTTTAATGCCAACGTCTGCACGAATCAGTAACGACTCAAGATTTTCAATTATATCTTCATCAATTTGGCCGCCTGGAAGAAGCCCTAAAAGATCATGCGATAACCAATTTTTACCCTTATTCAGTCGCATGCGAAGTTTCTTTATGAAACTTTTATGCTCATCAGGCTTTTCTTTTTTACTAAACATGGCTATACCTTACATAGTAGTTTAATTTTGACATATTATTTCTTCTTGCCATAAAGCGATATATATGAAAAAAACAAATACAGGTCAATTACGTATTGTAGCTGGAAAATGGCGCAGTCGTCTTTTGCAGGTTGCAAATGTTCCGGGTTTAAAGCCCACTTCAATAAGAATTCGCGAAACATTGTTTAATTGGCTATCCCCGCGAATTGAAGGTGCGCGTTGTCTAGATTTATGTGCAGGAACAGGAGCACTCGGACTTGAAGCACTATCAAGAGGTGCATCGCGCGTAGTTTTTGTTGAATGTTCAGGGATTGCTTTTGAGAATTTAAAATCAAATATTAATTCACTTAAAGCTTCAGGTGCTGAACTTAGAAAAACTGATGCCATTTCATTTTTAAATAATTCAGTAATAGAAAAATTTGATATTATCTTCATTGATCCACCTTTTGCTGATAGTTTGTATGATGATTTATTTGAACTAATTGCCGCAAAAGGCTGGCTCTCGAAAAATGCTAGGATATACATCGAGATGAGTGCGAATGAGAAAGAAGTAGATCTTCCAAAGAATTGGCATATTTTAAAAAGAAAAAAAACTGGAAATGTTTATTATTTACTGGTGGCAACAAGCAAAATAGAGAACTTTTAACATGACATTATCAGCGATGTATCCAGGCACATTTGATCCCATTACTTTAGGGCACGAAGATTTTATTCGGCGAGTAGCAAAACTATACAAAAATGTTGTCGTTGCCGTTGCAGCGGATACAGAAAAGAAAACCACTGTGTTTTCGCTAGAAGAAAGAGTTGCACTTGCAAAGGAAACTTTATCGGGCTTTGGAAATGTTAAAGTCAAGGGGTATGATGGCCTCACCATTGATTTTGCTAGGGCTAACGGCCTATCAATCATTGTGCGTGGTCTCAGGGCAGTTTCAGATTTTGAGTATGAGTTTCAGCTTGCGAGTATGAATCGGCATTTATCTAGAGAAATAGAAACTGTTTTTTTAACACCAGTAGAAAAATATGCTTTTATTTCTTCATCTCTAGTTCGTGAGATAGCTATTTTGGATGGCGATATTGATAATTTTGTTTCAAAAAATGTTAAACATGCCTTGCTTAAAAAGGTTAGTCTTATCTAGTTAAGTTTGACATTGTTTACAATAAAAAGTTGATCTTTGACCTTGAACAATAGATACGATGATAGAATCACAATAGCTACAGTGTTCGCCGTCTCTACCATAGACTTGAAGCTGTTGAATAAAATACCCAGCCTTGCCGTCACTTCTATAGAAATCTCTTAATGTTGTGCCTCCAGCTTTTATAGCTTTTATTAAAATTCCTTTTATAGAATCAACCAAATCTTTATAACGATTATGAGAAATTTTTCCAGCTGCACGTTTGGGATTGATTCCTGCAAGAAATAATGACTCACTAGCGTAAATATTTCCAACACCAACCACTATTTGTGCATTCATTATAAATTGCTTGATGCTAACCTTTCGGCCTCGAGATTTTTTCCATAAATAATTTGCATCAAAATGATCATTCAATGGCTCTGGCCCCAGTGATTTAAGTAATTTATGTTGCATTGGCTTTTTGGACCAGTGCAATGAACCAAAACGCCGTGGGTCACGAAATCGTAAAGTTTTTCCTGAATCAAAATCAATATCCACATGGTCATGTATACCTGCTGGTGCCGAATTCTTAACAATAGACACACTACCTGTCATCCCAAGATGCAACATTATTGAGCCGGTTTTGAAATTGATTAATAAATATTTTGCACGACGTGTTACTGACAAAACTTTTTGCCCAGGCAAGTTATGATCGATAGCATAAGATATTGGCCATCTTAGTTTACGCTTTCTAATTGTAACCTTAGTTATCCGCATTTTTATTATATGCGGCTCTATGCCTCGTCGGCTGGTTTCAACTTCTGGTAGTTCTGGCATAATTTAAAATTACATAAACAAAAAAGCTCAGCAATGCTGAGCTTATTAAAAAATTACTGATTAAAATAATTGTTATTTAATCTTAGCTTCCTTGTAAACAACATGTTTTCTAATGGTTGGGTCATATTTTTTTGTCTCCATCTTTTCCGGATGGAGACGCTTATTTTTAGTAACAGTGTAATAGTGGCCAGATCCTGCACTAGAAACCAATTTAATTTTGTCACGCACAATTCAATCCTCTAATAATTAAATGCGCTTTCCATCAGCGCGAAGATCAGAAAGCACTTTCTCAATGCCATGTTTATCAATAATTCTTAGTCCTTTGTGCGATATGCGTAAACGAATAAACCGCTTTTCAGATTCGATCCAAAAACGTTTGTTTTGCAAATTAGGAAGAAAGCGACGACGAGTTTTATTGTGCGCATGGGAAACATTATTTCCTGATTGCGGTCGTTTTCCGGTGACTTGGCATACCCTAGACATTGATAAATCTCTGATTATGTTGAAAGTTACTGATGTTGATCAGATAAGAAGCTGAACTTTATACCAGTGCCATCGGCTCAATACAAGCACTCTGTGTGCTCTTTTTGAAGTTGTTTTTTAATTTTTGAGTATTTTTTGACTAGTAATCATTGGTCTCTACAAGCTAAGCTTCATGTATGAATATTATTCTCGGTATAACTGGTGGAATAGCTGCATATAAAACGCCTGATCTTGTTCGGCGCCTACGTAAGCGTGGAGCAAAGATTCAGATTGTAATGACATCGTCCGCTGAAGAATTTGTGACTGAGACGGCATTGCATGCTGTATCTGGAAATCCTATTCGATCGAATCTGTGGGATAAAGAAGCAGAGGCTGCAATGAGTCATATTGAATTAGCTCGCTGGGCAGACATTGTTTTAATAGCGCCTGCTACGGCTGAGGTAATGGCACGTATTGTTGCTGGAGGAGCGCCTGATTTACTTACAACTCTCTGCCTTGCAACAAAAGCACCCATTGTTTTAGCTCCTGCGATGAATCATGTGATGTGGAGCAATCCTGCGACTCAATCTAATCGCGAAACCCTTGAGAAACGTGGTATTCAAATAATTGGACCGGATATCGGTTCTCAGGCATGTGGTGAAAATGGAGAAGGCCGCATGCTTGAAACGGATATAATTACTGCAAATATCTATAACTTAGTAGCAAATAAAGGCTTTAAGTTATTAGATGGGCTCAATGTTGTCATTTCTGCAGGACCAACAAGGGAGCCAATTGATCCTGTTCGATATGTTACCAATCGAAGCTCGGGTAAGATGGGTTATGCATTAGCAACTGCAGCTAAATCCCAAGGCGCCAGAGTTATTCTTATAAGCGGGCCTGTAGCTATCTCTAAACCTTTGGGTGTAAAGGTAGTTAACGTAGAGTCTGCAGAAGAAATGTATTCTGCGATTCACAATGAAATAAGTAATGTGGATATTTTTATTGCTTCAGCTGCTGTAGCTGACTATAGGCCTAAAGATATTTTGCAGCAAAAACTTAAAAAGCATGACGAAGAAATGGCTCTTAAGCTTGTTAAATGTCGAGATATTCTTGAATCTGTAACAAGTCTTGAGGAGGCGCCTTTTACAATTGGTTTTGCAGCAGAAACTGAAAACTTAATGGAATACGCAAAAAACAAAATGAAGAAAAAAAACCTTGATATGATTGTAGCGAATCGCGTTGGTCAAGATTGCGGGTTCGATCATGATGATAATATAGCAACAGTACTTTGGAGAAACGGTAACAAAGATTTTCCAAAAATGCTTAAAGTTGATTTAGCTAATAAACTAGTTGAACTAATTGCAAAGCAATTTTATGCTGATTCTGGATTTGAGGCTAAACCGAATCTTTCTATTATTTCAAATAATGATTAAAGGATAATTTCATTGAGATCTGTAGAGTTTAAAATTCTTGATCCACGAATAGGCGCTTCAATAGACCTACCTCAGTATGCTACTGAGGGCTCTGCTGGTATGGATATGCGTGCCTGTATTGATGAAGTACTCACTGTAAAGCCGGGTGAAACAGTTTTGGTACCAACTGGTTTGGCGATTCACATAAGTGATCCAGGTCTCGCTGCTGTTTTGCTGCCTCGATCAGGCTTAGGCCACAAACATGGCCTGGTGCTTGGTAATTTGACTGGTTTAATTGATTCAGACTACCAAGGTCAGATATTCATTTCTTGTTGGAATAGAAGCTCAATCAGTTATAAGGTTCAGCCCGCGGAGAGAATTGCTCAAATGGTTTTTGTGCCAGTTGAGCAAGTTATATTAAAGAAGGTCGATGATTTTACCGATACTGATAGAGGCTCAGGTGGATTTGGGCATTCAGGAAAACAATAAGAAATAATTCTAAAATACAATCTTCAAAAAGATTTCTAGTTCCAATATAGTTTTTAACTGGGTCTATATATTTCTTGCCTTTTTAAGTTATATATAAAAACTACCCAAAATTTTATTAATGAATTGTAATAAATATTTAATATTTTTTTAACAAATATCTAATATTACTCACTCAATCCTCACTCAAATTTTTTCATATTTTCTTCTAGAAAATAATTCCATATGTTTTTTGATAATTGATGATTGAGTTCAAAAATTTTTTATATTCATCTAGATCCTTAATTACATCAATCAAATTTTTTAATGTAATAATGCTTACAATTGGGATCTTTAGTGATTGTTCCAATTCTTGAACAGCTGAAAATCGTCCTTTACCGCGCTCTTGTCGATCCAAAGAAATCACCAAGCCTGCTATGTTTGCATTAGAGTCTGAAATCATTTGGTAAGCTTCTCGAACTGCTGTTCCAGCCGTAATAACATCATCAATTATCAAAATATTACCCGCCAGAGGCGCTCCAATCATTTTACCACCCTCTCCATGGGCTTTGGCCTCCTTACGATTGAATGAATATGGAATATCTATATTATATTTTTCAGCTAAAGATGATGCCGTCAGTGTCGCAAGGGGTATTCCTTTATAAGCTGGCCCAAATAACATATCAAATTTTAAATTTGATGCCATGATTGCTTCTGCATAAAAATTGCCTAATTTTGATGCAGCCATCCCTGTATTAAATAATCCAGCATTAAAGAAATAAGGACTGATTCGTCCAGATTTCAACTTAAATTCTCCAAATTTAAGAACACCTAAATTCAATGCTAATTCAATAAATTGCTTCTTGTATTCTTGCATTACTAAATTCCAATAACTTATTTTTAATTTTGGTCTGCGAGAGGCTTCTGTATGATAACCAAAAAATACTGCAATATCTGAATAGAGTATGACATAGGAGTAATAAATTGTTTCGCATAATCAGTTTAAATGTTAATGGCATTCGAGCTGCTGCTCGCAAAGGTTTGTTTGATTGGTTAGACAAGCAAAATGCTGATGTCGTATGCATACAAGAAACTAAAGCTCAACTACATCAGTTAACTGATGAGATTTATTCTCCATCTGGCTACTTTTGTTTTTACGAAGATGCAGA
>NYWX01000037.1 GCA_002685275.1 Gammaproteobacteria bacterium | reverse complement strand
GATAAGCCATGGAAAGTACCAATCCAAAGGTTTTGAACAGGTATTCTGAGAAGATTTTCAATACGGCTACGCATTTCGGTAGCAGCTTTATTAGTAAAAGTTACCGCAAGCAAACTTTGCGGTGAAACACCTTCGACTTCCATAAGCCATGCAGCTCGATGAACAAGTACACGTGTTTTGCCACTCCCGGCTCCTGCTATTATTAGAGCTGGCTCGGCGGGCGCTGTTACAGCCTGACGTTGCACGTCATTTAAGCTATCTAGTATAGGCGTAACATCCATTACTTAATTGTATGAGACTTTTGTATCTAACGCATTATTAAAAGCTATTTATATTTTCAATTTGAAATAAAGAATTACTAGAATAGTGCTTCAAAATACATTTAATTTGGTTAAATCCTGAGAATATAGTAGTGATCAACAAGTAGCGCAGTAAATAAGTAGCCTAAGTAGCTAATAGAATACCAAAACATCTGCATTGGTAAATCTTCATTCTCATGTTCTCTATACATTCTTATAGCGTAGTAAAGAAAATATAAACCAAGTCCAATAGCTACGATGAGATAAATCAAGCCACTCATTCCTATTACATAAGGCAAGACTGTGACGAATAGTAAAAGAATAGAATATAGTAATATGTTTAGTCTTGTGTAAGGAACTCCATGAGTCACAGGCAGCATAGGAATTTCAACTTTTCTGTACTCTTCAAGTCGAGCAATTGCTAATGCCCAAAAATGCGGCGGTGTCCAAATAAATATTATCAAAAATAATAATAAGGGCTCACTGGTTACTTCGTTCGTTATAGTTGTCCAGCCAAGTATAGGAGGAGCTGCACCTGCTGCACCCCCAATGACAATATTTTGTGAGGTAGCGCGTTTTAGCCATACTGTATATATAACTGCGTAACCAATTAAAGAGAAAAATGTTAAAACAGCAGTGAGTGGGTTAACTAAGAACCAAAGTATTATCATTGATAATACACAAAGAATAGTCGCAAAAATTAGTGCGGATTTTTCTGTTAATTTACCTTGAGGTAATGGCCGACCTCGAGTTCTCATCATTAGAATATCAATTCTAGCATCCAAAACATGATTAAAGACTGCAGCAGAGGAAGCCGCCATTGCTATTCCAATTGTACCTAATGCAATTTTTTTTAGATCCGGGATAGCTGGAACAGCAAGAAACATACCCACCACAGCAGTGAATACAATAAGCATAACAACCCGTGGTTTTGTCAGCTCATAATAATCTAGCCAGTTGACGTCTGTCTCAACAATCTTATTCACTTATTTTAATACTCAACTTACGTGAGATTTCTTTAGAAGATTTCTTATGTCTTCAGCTATATCACTAGGATTTGTTTTAGATTCAAAATACATGACTAGATTACCTGGAGGGTCCATTAAAAAATATCCACCTTTTAACATTTCCTTTGGCGTTTTTTTTTCAAGTAAACTAGAAAAAGCGTAATCGTTCATAATAATGAGCTTTTTATGTTCACTACTTAGTGACACTCTATCTGGCAGTGATTCGCCATGCAAGAAGACTTGTATGATGTTGTTTATTTTTTTATCAAGTATTTTATGTGATTGATTGAGTATATTTAGGTCATTTCGGCAAACTTCAAAACATTCGGATCTATTCGAATAAATTAGCGCCCAATATTCTCTATCTTGGCTAAGAATTTTTACATTCGGTAGCTCATCAGAGATTTTTATTGGTTTCAGAATACTGGATGAGGTCTTTTGTATTGGTGAATCGAAATATCCTCCATAATACATCCATGTTGCTACAGCGAGAGGTGCAAAGAATACTGAGACTATTAGTAGTATCTGTAGATGTACCCAGGTAGTTTTCTTTTCATTCATGTTTTAAATCGTTTCTTACGATAGTTCCATATTAGCAGTACTGCAAGGACCGCACTCATTACAAACCATTGTAATGCATAGCCAAAATGTTTACCTGGCCCAAACTCTGATGGTACCCAGTGACGGAGAAAGCCATGGTTTTCTTGATGGTCTAGCAATAATACAAATGGCTGAACTTTGCGACCTAAAGCTGTAGATACTTCAGTTAATGATGGGTATACCAAGTGCCTAGGCCAATTAGTGCTATTACTGAATCTATTATTATTCTTTCTTCCTGCCTTCGGTAAGGAGCCAGCACGACCATTTATGTTGATTTCTCTATTATCAATATTTAAACGGCTATATTCAAAATTGGTATTAGTTTTTTCTATCCATCCACGATTAACTAATAAAAGGGGTTCATTAATACCAACATCAAATGGTGTTAAAATATAGTAACCATAACGGTTATTAATAATAATATTATCAAGTACAAACTGGCGCTCTGAATTATAAGTGCCTTTAACACTTAAATTTTGGAAAGAAGTGACTTCTGTACCACTTTGCCAGGGAGTAAATATTGAATCAGATCGAAATGATTGTTGTAACCCCCTTTTTTCAAAGCCACGAGTGACTTGCCATGCACTTAAAGCGGCAAACTGTAAAACCAGAAATATACCAATGATTAGAGTTAACCATTTTGGCAATGATTTCTTAATAAGTTCATTCAATCAGTGTTCTCCAAATACAGGACAAATTTAAATTATAAGAATGGTCTCAATGGTGATGTAAATTACTTTAAGGTAGTTAAAAAAGCTTACAGAGTGTATTCAAATAGAGTTATTCATGCAATGTGATTTGCTGAGCAAGTGCAAAACAGACCAGACAAACTAATTTATGAAATTAATCATTATTTTTAGATTTTACGAAGTGGTATTTGAGTAGCATCAATATGATAATTTTTTGGATCAAGCTTCTCTCCATAGCCCCAGCAATGACCATAGATTAATTCTAAGCTTAATTTAATTTCGTTTGTTTTAGGATTATTTAGAGCGGCTATCATTTTGTTGAATGACCCTTTTCCTGTCATTGCTCGGCTTCGCGCTTGTAACATATTTCGTGAACCACTATTTTTTAGGTCGGTAATCATCCTTTCAATGTTTTTGTAACTGATTAACAAACGATCCACATCAACTACAGGGTCTTTTAATCCAGAATGTACTAGGCTATCGCCTAAATTATGCATATCAATAAATTGGTTAACATGTTTTTTTGAATCAACTTCATTCCAAGATCGAGCGATTTCACGAAAACTATCTGGACCAAGAGTTGTAAAAGCAAAAACACCCCCCTTTCGTAATACTCTTGCAATTTCTTGGAAAGCTAATGTTGGATTATCAAGCCAAGGCAATAACATATTTGCAAAAACAAGATCAAAACAAGAATTTTTAAATGGTAAAGCAATTGCATCTGCTTGAGCGTAAGCTGTCTTAGAAAACCATGATTTTTTTTTCCTAGCTTCACAAAGCATATTATGTGAAAGATCCAATGAGATAATGTTGGCTTTCTTAAAACGCTTTTTGATCTCATTGCTTGTACTGCCTGTTGCAGATCCAAGATCAAGAATTGTTGAAGCATTAATTAAGACAGGTTTCAGACGTTCTAGCAGGCCTTCACGTGTTTTTTTATGAACAAAGTCGGCATGATCAAATTGATTTGCGATTTTCTCAAATCGTCGCCGTATGTGTTTACGATTTAGCATTAGAAAATTTTAATAAATAGTTTTATCTAAATTTAACCAGGATTAAAAGTGTAATGTATTAAAAAACCAAAGAAAATAACAAGCCCTATAATATGATTATTTTTAAAAGCAGCATAACATCCATGAGGCTCTCTGTTGCGAGCTAACCAGAGATGATAAATCATAAATATACTTGCTATAAAAATAGAAGAAAAAAACCAAATACTTAACTTAATAAAAAATCCGATAAAAATTAGCATTACAAGCATTATACTTTGCAGTCCTGCAATGATAAAAAGATCCGCGTCGCCAAATAAGATTGCTGTCGATTTTACGCCAACTTTTATATCATCATTACGATCAATCATTGCATAAAATGTATCGTATATAACAGCCCATATCACGACTGTTCCAAATAAAAGCCATGCAATAATTGGAACACCTCCAGTTACGGCTGCAAACACCATTGGTATGGCCCAACCAAAGGCAATACCTAAAACAAATTGCGGTAAGGAAAAAAACCGTTTTATAAAGGGATAAATAATTGTGAGACTGGCTGCTATGGTTGCAAGTAACTGAGTCATTCTATTTAGCATCATTGCAAGACTAATTGCAGCTAGACCTAAAAGAATAAATAAAACTAATGCTTCTTTAGACGATATCTGACCAGAAACAATAGGCCGCATCTGAGTTCGCTTTACATGTAAATCAATATTTTGATCTACATAGTCGTTCAAAACGCAGCCAGCAGAACGCATAATGATCACACCTAGTGTAAATATGATGAATAAATTTTGGTTTGGCCATCCTTCGCTTGCAACCCAGAGCGCCCACAGTGTTGGCCACAGTAATAGCCAAATTCCGATTGGCTTATTAAGTCGCATGAGTTTGCAGTAATTAAAAAGTTTTTGAGTAGTCATTTTCAATATATTTTTAATATTTAAAATCTATACTTTTCCATATCGACCAGCGTCACCAAGCCATCGTCGTATAATTTTTGATGAATAATTTTTAGGGTTTTTAAGAATTATCTCTGCTGCTATTTGTACTTGAGGCATTAAATATGCATCCCTACCAATATCTGCTACACGATATTGAGGCAACCCTGTTTGCTTGGCACCTAATAATTCACCAGGCCCACGTAATTCGAGATCACGTTGGGCAACAATAAAACCATCGTTAGTATTTCTTAGAACGGCAAGCCGTTTTTTAGATATTTTTCCTAGAGGTAATTTATAAAGTAATACGCAATGACTTTGTATTTTACCTCGACCAACTCTACCACGAAGTTGATGTAACTGAGACAAACCCATTCGCTCAGCGTTTTCAATAATCATTAGACTAGCATTTGGAACGTCAACTCCAACTTCGATTACAGTAGTTGCTACTAAAAGTTGAATATGTCCTTTTTTGAAATCTTTCATAGTACGCTCTTTTTCTGCGGGTTTCATACGACCATGCACAATGCCTATACGTAATTTTGGCAACATTTCAGTTAACATTAAATGACTTGCTTCAGCGGCTTGACAGTTGAGTGCATTGGACTCTTCTATAAGGGGGCAGACCCAGTAAGCTTGCTGTCCTCCTGAGCAAGAAGATTCAACTCGTTGTATGACTTCATCACGCCTTGTTTCTGGAACAGCAACAGTAGAGATTGGCTGACGATTTGGAGGTAATTCATCTATAATCGAAGTGTCAAGATCAGCATAAGCTGCCATTGCCAGTGTGCGTGGAATAGGTGTTGCAGTCATTACTAGTTGATGAGGTCTTTTTTTCTTGGAAATTCCTTTATTTCTAAAAGCCATCCTTTGATGAACTCCAAAACGATGTTGTTCATCTATAACCACTAACCCAAGGCTTTTAAAATTGATACCCTCTTGAAACAAAGCATGTGTTCCAATAATTAATTTTGCATTGCCGCTTGATATCAACTCAAGAGACTCTCGTCTCGACGCTACTCGCTGACTTCCACTTAACCATGCAGCTTTTATTCCCAAGGGTTGAAACCATTCTGAAAAGCTACGCCAATGCTGTTCTGCAAGGATTTCAGTTGGCGCCATAATTGCTGCTTGGGCTCCGTTTACGATTGCTTTTAGACAAGCTATTCCAGCAACAATTGTTTTACCAGAGCCAACATCACCCTGTAAAAGTCTCATCATTGGCTGAGGCTTCTCGAGATCTGACAATATATTTTCAGTTACACTTTTTTGACTGTTTGTTAATTTAAATGGAAGTTCGTTAATAAAATTTTCAACTTTTTTGCCACCATCGCTTAAAGCAATAGCTTTTTCAGCTGCAGTGAGGCTTCGAATGTTTTTTAAGCTAAGGTAATGTGCCAGTAATTCTTCAAATACCAGTCGTTGCTGAAATGGATGAGTGCCGGAGATTATTTCGTTCAAATTAGTTTCAGGAGGAGGCCGATGTAAAAAATTAATTGCACTCTCAAGCGAAATAAAATCAAATTTTTTGGTAATTTCTTTTGGTAATAATTCTTTAGGAGGAGCTTCACGCATGCTCTGCAGAGCTTGATCAGTTAAATTTCTTAAGCGACCCTGCTGGATACCCTTAGTTGCTGGATAAATTGGTGTAAGTGATTCATTTGTCGTAGTGATTTGTTTCTTGCCTGTAATACGATATTCAGGATGAATCATTTCTAAACCTAATCTACCCTTACGAACTTCTCCAAAGCAATTGATGTATAAATCTGGTTTAAATTGTAGTTTTTGTTGTTTTGAAAAATGAAAAAAACGCAATGTTAATTCACCGGTATTGTCCTTTACATGAACCAATAAATTTCGTCGGCCACGAAATGTAGTTTCAACAAGTAAGATTTTTCCAGAAACCAAACTTCGAGTACCTGTTTTTAGGCAACCAATTTTTAGAATTTTTGTTCTATCTTCATAACGAAGAGGTAAGAAAAAAAGTAAATCATCAACTCTATAAAGATTTAATTTTTCTAGTTTTTTTAAGAGCGCCGGTCCGACACCTTTCAGAAAATTTAATGATAATTTAGATTGCAAGGACTGCGTCTGCCTCAATATCTACGTCTTTTGGAAGAGATGAAACACCAACAGCGGCACGCGCAGGAAAGGGCATCTCAAAAAATTCTTCCATAATGGAATTTACTTTTGAGAAATTTTTAAGATCTGTTAAAAAAACAGTAATTTTTACTGCATCATTTAGATTGCCACCAGCAGTTTCAGAAATAGCCTGAAGATTTTTAAAAACTTGTCTTGCACGTGTTTCGAAATCACCTTTTACTATTTTCATGGTAGATGGAACAAGTGGAATTTGTCCTGATATAAATACCATTCCATTAGCTTTAATTGCTTGAGAATATGTTCCAATAGCAGCAGGTGCATCCTTAGTGTGAATAGCTTTTTTATTCATAATCAGTTCCTCTTAATTATTATGTACAGTCCCGTGAAATACGAATAACATTACTCATTTTACGCACATTTCTCATAATATTAGCAAGATGTACTCTGTCTTTTACAAGTAGTAAGAAAGATATTACTGAACAGTCCTCATGGCGTCCTAGCACTTCTACTTGTTCAATATTTGAATCACAGTCACCAATAATTGCTGCAACTTCTGCGAGAACACCGGGTTTATTTTTTGTGTCAGTTTGTATTTGACATAGAAAACTTCGTTCAATACTTTTTTCCCAATTAACAGAAATCCATTTTTTAGGTTGTTTTCGAAATGTTGATAGATTTCCACATTGGTTACGATGAATAACAATACCCCGACCAGCAGTTAGGTATCCCATTACACTGTCTCCAGGAATTGGATAACAGCATTTACCATAACTAATTACCATTCCTTCAGTACCAGAAATGGTTATGCTTGAATTTATTTCGCCATTTTCACTATTTTTCCCAGTTAAAAAACGAGCTGTGATTGGTGCGAGTCTCTCACCTAAAGCAATTTGTTCATAAAGTTCAATTTTACTGTCTAGTCCAAGACTTTTTAAGGCTTCTGTAATGCGAACTTTACCTATTTTACGTAATGAAGATCCAATATCTTTTAATGACTGATCTAGCAAGCGTTTACCCAGATCAATAGATTCTGATGATCGAAGGTTCTTCATATAATATCGAATGGCCGTGCGGGCTTTTGCTGTATTGGCAAAGGTTAACCAGTTAGGGTTTGGCTTAGCTCCCCGAGCAGTGATAATTTCAATGGTTTGACTATTGTGTAATTTTGTACGCAATGGAACTAAGTTACGATTAATTTTTGCCGCTACACAATGATCACCAACATCTGTATGTACTGCATAAGCAAAATCCACTGTTGTCGATCCTTTAGGTAATGGCAAAATGTCACCTTTGGGAGTAAATACGTAAACTTTGTCTGGAAATAAGTCAACTTTTACGCTTTCAAAAAACTCTTCAGGTGTGCCTGATTGCTGAAGTTCATCAAGATTTGATAACCACTCTCTTGTCTGGCGTTGTGGCCCCGCGTCAGTTTTTTCATCTGCTTTATAAATCCAGTGAGATGCAACCCCAGATTCTGCTAATCTATCCATATCACGCGTTCTAATCTGCACTTCTAATGGCAGTCCCTTTGGACCAAATAATGTAGTGTGCAAAGATTGATAACCATTTATTCTTGGAATAGCGATATGATCTTTAAATCGCCCTGGCATTGGCTTATAGAGTCCATGCACTACTCCAAGGACTTGATAGCAAGAACTTACATCGTCACAAATTATACGAAAGCCATAGACATCAACAACATTGGTTAGTTGACGCTTCTTTGTTACCATTTTTTTATAGATACTATATAAGTGTTTTTGTCTTCCAACGACTTCGCCCTTAACGCCCTCATCAAGAAGTGCAATGTCAAATTCCTTAGAAATCTTTTTAACAATTTGTTTTTGACTGCCCTGACTTTTTTTAAGCGCGGCCTTAAGAACTCGATATCTAAAAGGATGTAAATGCTGGAAACCAAGATCTTCTAGTTGAACCTTAAGTCGATTTATTCCAAGACGATTCGCGATTGGTGCGTAAATATCAATCGTTTCTTTTGCAATACGTTTTTTCTTTTCGACAGGCATTGCATTAAGTGTCTGCATATTATGAAGTCGATCTGCAAGCTTGACTAAGATGACACGAATATCTTCAATCATAGCGAGCATCATTTTTCTAAAACTCTCAGATTGAGCTTCTATGCGACTACGAAATTGAATTTGATCAAGCTTACTAACTCCATCAACTAGCAAAGCAACTTCTTTACCAAATATATTTGAGATGTCATCGAGAGATGCAGAAGTATCTTCTATAGTATCATGCAAGATAGCAGCTATTATTGCTTGGAAGTCAAGGCGCATTTCAGCTAATTCCTGAGCAACTGCGATAGGGTGAGTTATATATGCCTCACCAGTTTTTCTTGACTGCCCAGCATGAGCTTTAGCACCAAACTCATAAGCTGAAGTTATAGCTTTAAGTTGCTCTTCTGGTAAATATGATTGAAGCGTTTCAACAAGTCGCCGGACACCATGATCACGCCTATTTGCGCCCGGTAACTTTGATAGAATTGCAGCAGTATAATCCATACTCCAATCATACCTGTGGAGCATTAATTATGTTGCTCTCATATTGGCGGAAACAATTTATAAACATTTAGAGGTTATTTAATCACCTAAAGAATTATTTCAATGGTTGGTTATCGTTAGATAGCTCTGCTTGAAGAATATCCTCTGTTTCTGGTTCCTCGGTCTCTTCAAGAATGGAGGAATTAATTAATCCATCAGAGATTTCACGAAGAGCTAATACTGTGGGTTTGTCATTTTTGAGTTCAACCATTGGATCAGAGCCATGAGCTAAGCGTCGCGCACGTTTAGCGGCAACTAGTACCATTTCAAAAATATTCGGTATGTGATCAAGACAATCTTCAACTGTAATTCTTGCCATTTAAGTATAATCCTTACTTGAAAAGATGTTTATTTAAATTATTAAATAATTCTAGTTGGAACTCATGCTCAGTACAGTACTTATAACTAAAAGTTATAATGAATTAATTAAGAATATTCTTAACTCTGTCGCGTAATCTATTATTACTTGATAATAGATCATCGCCTGTACCATTTAAAATAGATTCAAGATCAATAATCGCGTCATTAAGATTTTCATTGACAACAACATAATCAAATTCATCCCAATGCGACATATCCCCTTTTGCATCTTTTAGACGTCGTTCTATAATTTTGGGTTTATCTGTACGACGTTCTCGTAAACGTCGAGCAAGCTCTTTTATGGACGGTGGCATTATAAATATCGTTATACACTCAGGCATAGATTTGCGCACTTGTTGCGCACCTTGCCAGTCAATCTCAAGCACAACATTAAGTTTTTTTGAAAGATGAGCTTCAACCTGACTTCTACTTGTTGCATAGTAATTTCCAAAAACTTCTGCATGTTCCAATAATTCACTTGATTTTCTCAGGTCCATAAACTTTTTAACATCTATAAATAAGTAATCGACTCCATCTGCTTCATTAGATCGTGGTTTACGAGTGGTATATGAAATTGAAAATCTCAAATCATCACTATGTTTAGTCATCAGAGCATGAACTAAAGTAGTTTTACCAGCCCCTGATGGAGCTGCAAATACAAATAGACTTGCCGGCCTTATTTTTTTATCACTCAACATTTTGAATTTGCTCGCGCATTTTTTCAATTACTACTTTTAAGTTTACTGAAGCTTTGGTTGTTTCTACATCAGCCGATTTTGATCCAAGTGTGTTAGCTTCACGGTTAAGTTCTTGCATTAGAAAATCAAGTCTTCTGCCCACTACTTTTTTATTAAATATCGCATCACGAATTTCGACAATATGACTCTCGAGTCTATCGATTTCTTCATCAATATCGATTCTTTGTGAAAATAAAGCCAATTCCATTTCGAGACGTTCTGGATTAGCTTCTACATTGAGTTTTTTTAATCGCTCTTGTTGTTTTATTCTAGAATCACTCAACACTGTCGGTATTCGTTTTCGAACCAATTTTGTAATTATTGCTATTTCATCACATCTTGAATTAAGTACTTTTGCGATGCGTTCACCTTCACTAAGGCGCATCTCTGAAATGCTACTTAGAATATCACTGAACAATAAGCTTGCGCTTTGATGTAATGGTTTTGCGTCTAATTCCATTGGTTTAATTAAACCAGGCCAACGCAATAATTCTATAGGATTGACCGATTTAGTAGCTAATTTTTTTGATACTTCGTAAATACGAGCACTCAGAATTTCAAAGAGATCATTGTCAATTTGCATGTCAGTTGTTTTGTCGACAGCTTTTTGGAAATATAAATTACATTCAACCTTTCCACGAGTAAGCGTCTTGCTTACTTGTTTTCGGAAGTCTTGCTCCTTTGAGTTAAAAACATTTGGTAATTTGAATTGCACATCAAGATAGCGATGATTTAATGTACGTACTTCCCAGGTCAATGTTCCGAATTCAGTTTCTACGGACTTATGTGCAAAGCCGGTCATACTATGCAACATCAGTTAAAGTCTCCAGATTAAATTAAAAACTAACTATTTATATTTTTTATTTTAAATAATCTATTCTATGTTTTGATTTAAAATAGGCCAAACATTTTGGTTATTTTATTTGAATACAGACATTTTTTTAGATTATTTGGTAATTGTACATTTGAATAAACAATATAATATTAACATCTAAAGATGTTGATTATTTTTTAACAAAGCTTGTATCAAATTTAATTTAAGTATTAATTTAATATTTTGGAGAATAATTATGCGCCCAAGTGGACGCGATGCGGCAAGTATGAGGGAAATTTCTTTTGTTACAGATTTTACAAAGCATGCGCAAGCAAGTGTTTTAGCTTCTTTTGGAGACACTCAGGTTTTATGTACTGCTAGTATTGATCAGCGTGTACCTAGCTGGATGCGCGGTAAGGGCTTGGGATGGGTAACTGGTGAATATGGAATGTTACCTTTTGCAACACATAAACGCTCAAGCCGTGAAGCAACGCGAGGAAAACAGGGCGGAAGAACTATTGAAATACAGCGTTTAATAGGCAGGTCATTAAGAGCTGTAACAGATATGCAAATTTTAGGTGAGCGTCTGATAACGCTTGATTGTGATGTTTTACAAGCAGATGGAGGGACACGTACAGTTTCTATTAGTGGCGCTTATGTTGCGTTAGCTATTGCTATGGATCGTTTAACCAATAACAGTAAATTAAAAAATAATCCTTTAGTAGAGCAAGTCGCTGCTGTGTCAGTTGGTCTTTATAATGGCAAGCCTGTTCTTGATCTTGATTATAGTGAAGACTCTAAAGCTGAAACAGATATGAATGTAGTGATGAACTCTACCGGTAATTTTATTGAAATTCAGGGTACAGCAGAAAATCATTCATTTAATGATAAAGAATTATCAATAATGTTAGATTTTGCACGATCTGGGATAAAAGAAATAATGTCTGTACAAAATAAGGCCATTATAGAGGCATTGAAGTGAGCCTTTCTTTAACCAAGATTGTTATGGCAACGAGCAATGCAGGTAAGATCAAAGAAATTTCTGAGTTATTGAAAGGCCTTAAAATTGAAGTTATAGCACAGTCTGAGTATAGCGTGACAGATGCTGTTGAGAACGGAAAGAGTTTTCAAGAAAATTCCCTTATCAAGGCCCGTCACGCTGCAAAAGTGACTGGACTACCATCAATCGCCGATGATTCTGGGCTTACAGTTGATGCACTCAACGGCAAGCCAGGAGTCCACTCAGCTAGATATGCTGGTAAGCACGGGGATGATAGCGCTAACAATATTAAGTTACTTAATGCCTTAGAAGACATTGATGACAGGGCAGCTACGTTTCATTGCGTTGCTACTTTTGTTAATGCAGATCATAAACCACTCATTGCAGAGGGATTATGGTCTGGGGAAATATTGCATGAGTTAAATGGTGAAGGAGGTTTTGGTTATGATCCTTTATTTTTTATTCCAGAGTGTGGTTGTAGTTCAGCTGAGTTAAGCGTTCAAAAGAAAAATATTTTAAGTCATCGTGGTAAAGCTTTACGTAGATTAGTTGATTTGATCAAAAAAAAATACACATGATGAAAGTGCCATTATCTTTATATATTCATTTACCATGGTGTATAAAAAAGTGCCCTTATTGTGATTTTAATTCACATCGTGCTGGTAAAAATATACCAAAGGAACGCTATGTCATGGCATTACTGCATGATATGAAGCAACAATCATTTAGAGTTAATGGTAGAGAGATTCAAACAATCTTCCTTGGAGGGGGAACACCAAGTCTTTTCACTTCAGAAGAAATCTTTCAAATAATTGATGGTGCAAAGCAGTATTTTTCTGTTGCAAAGAACGCTGAAATTACTATGGAAGAAAATCCAGGCGCTTTGGAATATGATTTACCTACTGGTTATTTAGATGCAGGTATTACAAGATTATCTATTGGGGCACAAAGTTTTAATAATAATAGTTTGAAGTTACTGGGCCGTGTTCATAATAGTGAAGATACTTCACGTGCTTTTATTAGCGCTAGAGCAGCTGGCTTTAAAAATATTAATATTGACATAATGTATGGCTTGCCTAATCAGGATTTAGAGGCAGCAATGTCAGATTTGTCTTGTGCAATTGATCTGCGTCCTAATCATATTTCTTGGTATCAATTAACTTTGGAACCAAATACCGTTTTTTATAAAAAACCACCTAATAATCTTCCCAATGATGAAGCAATTTTCGATATTCAAGACAGTGGGCAAAAGATTCTTAATTGTGCTGGCTATCAACAATATGAAGTTTCTGCATATTCAAAAGGACAAGATCGGTGCCAGCATAACCTCAACTATTGGTCCTTTGGCGATTATCTTGCAGTTGGAGCGGGTGCACATGGTAAAATTACTCTTTCTTCAAAGATATATCGTTATCAAAAACCAACGAACCCATTGCAATATATGATTATGCAAGAGACTAAAGGGTTTGGCGAAGAATTAAGATGTCTGGAAAAAAGCGATATAATATTTGAGTTTATGCTTAATGCCCTTAGACTTAATGAGGGCTTTACGGATTATTTGTTTACTACAAGAACTGGTTTAACAGTAACTGATTTGATGAGCGCAATTGCAAATGTTAGAAGAAAGGGTCTTATTAAGCAGGAGAATAACAAATTTTGGATTCCAACAACTTTGGGGCGCCGTTTTTTAAATGATTTACAGTCTGAATTTATCGTTAATAACGTTGGATCTTAAATAGATTAACTGCAAGGGTTGAGCTTTCCAATTTAATTAGACACCTTGTAAGAGTATTACAAGTTATTCTCTTATGCACAATTCGCATCTATGCCTTTATTATCAGTCAGAGAGAGCTGTCTGCTAACTTTTTTTATTGCAAATACCTTGTAAGTTATTGTTTTTTAATACCAATAGAAATTGAACAAAAATTAGGCATTTTAACAACGATCTATGAAAAACCGTAGCTTAGAGCATTCACTCAATTTCCATCCACAGTTTTGTCCACAGGTTCTGTGGATAAAAATGGGACTTGCGGAGAACCTCACTTCCTTATATCCTACGCGCCCTTTTGTGAAGTAATGTGTTTGGGAGAACTTTAAAATGAAACCTGATACCCACCCAGAATACCGTGAGGTTCTTTTTCATGATACTTCTGTAGATAAATATTTCTTAATTCACTCTACGGTGCCAACCTCTGCGACCAAAGAGTTTGAAGGTCAAAGTTACCCATACTTGAGTATTGACGTGTCAAGCGCTTCTCATCCTTTTTATACAGGTCAGCAAAAATTAGTTGATTCTGGCGGTCGAGTTGACAAGTTCCGTAAAAAATACGGCAAAAGTTAATCTCAAGATATTCTGACTGTCTTCCAGTATCTTTATATAATGACTTTTCAATATCTCAAATTGCTGAGTGTTTTGTTATGCTCAATAATATTGAAGTTCAAGAATTAAAAGGAACAAGATGAGTAAGAAAAGATATTACCTAAAAAGTCCGGATGGCTTGGAAACGGATTTACAAGTTCTAAGCGGTACTATTGGACCTGATGTAATTGATATAGCAAGACTATATCAAGATCAGGGGGTCCTTACTTATGATCCTGGATTTTTATCAACAGGTAGTTGTGAATCAGATATAACATTCATCGATGGCGAAAAAGGTGTGCTGATGTATCGGGGTTACCCGGTTGAGCAACTCGCTAAGAATTCTAGTTTTATAGAAGTTTCCTATTTGTTGCTTCATGGTGAATTGCCAACAACTCAAGAGCTTGAAAAGTTTGATGCAAATATTCGTCTTCATACGATGCTTAACGAGGGTATGCTGAGTTTTTTCAAGGGATTTCGTTATGATGCGCATCCAATGGCTATTTTGTCAGCTGTTGTTGGTTCCATGTCTGCTTATTACCATGAAGAAATGGATGCTTCGAATCCTGAGCATCGAGATATTTTTGCTCATCGAATCTTAGCTAAATTACCTACCGTAGCTGCTGCAGCATATAAACTTAATAGTGGACAACCATTTATTTATCCTCGCAATGATTTAAATTATTGTGAAAACCTTCTTCATATGTTGTTTGCAGTGCCTGCTGAGCCTTATCAAATAGATCCTATTGCAGCAGAGGCATTAGATTTGTTATTCATTCTACATGCTGATCATGAGCAAAACTGCTCGACATCTACAGTAAGAATGGCTGGAAGTTCTGGGGCTAATCCATATTCTGCCATTGCAGCTGGAATTTCAGCCCTTTGGGGCCCTGCACATGGCGGTGCAAATGAAGCCGTCCTTGAAATGCTTGAAGAAATTGGTGACGTTAGCCAGATTAGTAAGTATGTTGAAAAAGCCAAAGACAAAAATGACCCGTTTCGATTGATGGGTTTTGGACATAGGGTTTATAAAAGCTTCGATCCACGTGCCACGATAATTAGAGAAATGTGTTATAAAGTACTGAAAAAGATGAATCGAAAAGATACGCCTCTTTTTGATCTTGCTCAAGAGCTTGAACAAGTCGCCTTGAAAGATGATTATTTTAAAGAAAGAAACTTATATCCTAATGTCGATTTTTACTCAGGTATTATTTATCGTGCTTTAGGAATTCCACCATCTATGTTTACTGTTATGTTTGCACTTGGACGCTCTGTAGGATGGACAGCGCACTGGCGGGAAATGATTATTAACCCTAAAGGTAAAATAGCTCGACCACGTCAGCTTTATAAAGGCCCAGTTGCAAGAGATTATGTACTCATCAACGATCGATAACTATATTTTTCATAATAATTTATTCATACGTTTGCGAGTAAATTTATAACAACATTTATATCTGCTCGTTTCATTGGCTTTCCATTGATAGGCGAATTCGGCGACTGCCTGATCCCGTCAAATGGAAATATAGTTATTTGAATTATTTCATTGTTAAAATTGAATTCAAATCCTGCGTACATTGCGAAATTTCCATGACATGTTTTTAGTCTACGTTCGTATGATTTAAATTTAATATTCATATTAGTAATTTCAAAAGCAATTGACTCGGGGCTATCAGTGAAAATATGAAAATTAATTGCAGAGTTTTTATCTGCAGTTCCTTTAAGAACAGGACCTACTAGACGTGGTGAATAGGCTTTAAAAATTTGCATTATTGAGAGTGCTGTCTTTCGCATCTTTCTCAATAATTTTTCATGATTCTTGCTATCAAATATTTGTAATTGTTCTGAAATGGCTAATTCAATTTCTTTATTACTGGGTAGAGATCCATTTGAGCTCATGTTAAGTCGATCGGCTGCTTTTTGTTTTGCATGACTATAATCACGAATGCCATGACCAATCATAATACGTGCAGATTCTTGAGCAATCACCTGGCGCTCTCTTTTTAAATTATTAGTAAGTCTTTTATTCATAAAATTTGTATTTAAAGTTAAAAAAGACTTTCGCTTCCATTATCCTTTTTTGATGTCGAATCGGCCTCTGCTGCATTATTGAATGGATCTGCAATTTCATCAAATTGCTCACATTGAGGCACATTGTTTTCACGGAACACCTCAAAAATTACATTGGATTGACTTGCTCTTGCTGGGCAACCAGTCTCTTTATTAATACGAACAGATACTATACCTTCTGGCATTGGCATCTGATGCTCTGGAATATTTTCGAGTGCTATGCGAGCAAACTCAATCCAAATAGGCAGTGCCGTACGTGAACCTTCTTCTTTTGGGCCAAGAGGTTGTGAATCGTCATAGCCTACCCAGACAACTGCGGCAATATCAGCATTGAAACCGCCAAACCAAGCATCTCTTCTATCATTTGATGTGCCAGTCTTTCCGGATAAATCTGACCTTCCTAGTTCCCTTCGCGCTCGAATTCCCGTGCCACGTCTTACTACGTCACGCATCATGTCTTGAACCAAATATGCATTTTGAGGGGTTATTGATTGTGGCGCAGCATTTATATGTTCAAATAATTCTGGAGCATCAATTGCTGTAGGTCGATATGAATCTACTACATTAGCTATTTCTTCTAACATCATCTCTCGATTAAGTGCCCTTTCCGCAGCAAATTCCTCAACAATAATAGGTTTTTCTGATCCTTTCTCTAAGCATTCGTGACACACAACAGCAGGTTTAGCTTGGTATAATGTTTCGCCTTTGGAGCTAAATATAGAATTTATAATGTATGGTTTTATGCCATAACCACCATTTGCAATTATTGCATATCCTTGAGCCATATCTAATACAGACGCATCCCCACCACCCAGTGCAAGTGATCCATTTTTGATAAGTGTTGCATCATTAAATCCAAAATTTTTGATGTGTTTAACTGCATTTCTAATACCAGTTTCAAATAGAAGCAAGCGTACTGATACTAAATTCATCGATCGAACTAACGCTTCACGCATTCGAGTTGGTCCATAAAAGCGGCCACTGTAATTGATAGGCCTCCAGATTGCTTCAAGCTCAGCCGAACTGATTACAACCGGCGCATCTAAAACAACAGTTGCTGTTGTATTTCCGTGCTCTAGAGCTGCTGAATAAATGAACGGTTTAAAAGCGGACCCTGGCTGACGATATGCTTGTCTTGCACGGTTAAATTTACTTGTTGTGTAATCAAAACCGCCTGTTAAAGCAGCAATGGCTCCGTCATATGGATCCATTGATACAAGCGCTGCCTGTGCATCTGGAATTTGTGCTAGCGCCCAAGTTCCGTTGGTAGTTGGCATTACATAAATAACATCACCAATGGCTAAAATTTCTTTTACAGATTTTGGAGACGGACCACGATTTTCACGATCAATAAAAGAGCTTGCCCAGCTAAGACCAGACCACGGTAAAATTTCATCACCTCCATCTTGAAAGATTATTTTTACATTATTATTTTCAAAAATTTCAGCTACAACTGCTAATGACAACCCACCAGGAGCATATTGATTTAACGGCTCTAGTGTTTCAAGAGGCCATGTTTTGGGGGGAAGAGACAATAGTTCTTCACTAAGATCAATCTTTGAGAGCGGGCCACGATATCCACGTCTACGAGTGAACTCGAGTAGCCCATTACGTAGAGCATAATTAGAAGCTTTTTGCATGCGTGAATCTAATGATGTTACTACCTGATACCCTGCAGTGTAAGTATCCTCACCATAACGTTTTAGCATTTCTCTACG
>NYWX01000036.1 GCA_002685275.1 Gammaproteobacteria bacterium | reverse complement strand
TTGAAGAAGTTCGCCTTAATGGGGATCGTGCCCTTTTTGAATTAACAAATAGATATGATGATGTTTCTATTCAGAATATTCGAGTATCTGATAATGAAATTAACGCTGCGAAAAAAAAATTACCATCTGAAGCACTTAAAGCAATTAATTTAGCAATTCAAAATGTAAAAAAATTCCATGAGCAACAAATACCTAAAACTATAGATATTGAAACAATGCCTGGAGTTCGTTGTGAGCGAATTAGTCAACCTTTAGATGCCGTTGGCCTTTATGTACCAGCTGGCACTGCTCCACTTCCATCTGCAGCAATAATGTTGGGAGTGCCGGCTAAAATTGCTGGTTGTCCAAGAACTATACTTTGCACACCACCACAATCAGATGGCACAGCACACCCTGCTGTTCTTCTTGCGGCGAGTCTTTCGGGAGTCGATGAAATATATAAAATCGGTGGCGCGCAAGCAGTTGCAGCAATGGCATATGGAACAGAAAGTTTAATTAAAGTACAAAAAATATTTGGACCAGGTAACGCTTGGGTTACTGCAGCAAAATCTATTGTTAGCTCTGACCCTAATGGATCTGCTATAGACTTACCAGCTGGTCCATCTGAACTTCTTGTAATTGCAGATAAATTTGCATCAGCTGAATTTGTTGCAGCGGACCTATTGTCTCAAGCAGAACATGGTGTGGATTCTCATGTTTTACTTGTTACAGATAATTTAGATTTAGCTATATCAGTTCAGAAAGAAATTGATAATCAACTGTTAAGCCTTTCAAGGTCAAACATAGCAAGTGCAACATTACGAAATTCGAATATTGTTATATCTAAAGATATAAAATCTGCAGTGCAAATAAGCAATCTTTATGCGCCAGAACACTTGATTATTCAAACCAAAAATCCACGTATATTGCTTGAGGAAATCCGAAACTCTGGATCAGTCTTTGTTGGTAAATGGGCTCCGGAATCAGTTGGTGATTATTGTAGTGGAACAAATCATGTGCTACCAACCTATGGCTATGCAAATGCATACAGTGGATTGGGAGTTGAGCAATTCATGCGTCAAATGACAGTTCAAGAACTATCAAAAGATGGGCTGATCAATCTTAGTGATGCTGTCATCTGTCTTGCAAACATTGAAGGTTTGGACGCTCATGCTGCAGCTGTAATTCGACGCTTAAAGGCCTCCAAATGAATATATCAAAGCTAGCGCGTAAAGAAATTCAATCTTTAGTGCCTTACGAGGCAGCTGTTCAAGTTGATAATACTATTCGATTAAATGCTAACGAATCGCCTTTTTCAAGCTCTGCAAGAGACTTTCGAAGACCGCTTAATCGATACCCTGAAGTCCGCCCTCAGAAACTCCAATTACTAATGGCCGATCGATTTAAATGCCTTCCAGATCAGCTTCTAGTCACACGTGGATCAAGCGAAGCAATTGACTTATTAATTCGGGTATTTTGCGTTGCCGGTCAAGATAGCATCCTGACAATAAACCCTACTTTTGAAATGTATAATCACTATGCGACTATTCAAAATGCGAAGAATATTCAAATTCCAACTTATGCAGATAATGATTTTAAAATTAATTTTGATAGCCTCATTAAAGAATGCTCTATTAATACAAAAATAATCTTTCTTTGCTCGCCAAATAATCCAACTGGTAGGAGCTTGCCTCGTGCTGAATTATTAAAGTTAATGGATGCAAGTAACAGCAAATTTGCTGTAGTTGTTGACGAAGCATATATAGAATTTAGTGCTGAGGAATCTGTAGTTGAGCTTATAAATAAATATCCAAACCTAATAGTACTTAGAACTCTATCAAAAGCACTTGGTTTTGCAGGTGCACGGTGTGGGGCAGTCATAGGATCAAATGATGTGGTTAGGATGCTCAATGCCATACAGGCGCCTTATGCGCTTGCAACTCCAGTCATTGAATGCATTGAAGATGTGATGCAATCAAATCAATTAAAAATTACAAAAAAAATTATAGATAATGTCATTTCTGAGCGTAAATATCTCATGGAAGCTTTTAATAAACTTCCTTTTGTTAAAAAAGTTTGGCCTAGTGATGCAAATTTCTTTTTAATTTGTGTAGATGACACGGAATTATTGATGACTGCTACTGATAAGCAGAATATTTTATTAAGAAATTTTGAATACAAACTGCCTGGATGTATTCGCATTTCAATTGGTAGCAAAAAAGATAATCGGTTTTTATTGGATGTGCTTGAAAAACTGGTGGAGTGTTGAATGTGAATAAAAATATCTTATTTATAGATCGTGATGGAACCATCATTGAAGAGCCAGAAGATTTTCAGGTAGATACACTCGAAAAAATAAAACTGGTTCCAAATGTAATTCCATCATTAATACAATTATCAAAATATGGTTTTCATTTTGTAATGGTAAGCAACCAAGATGGAATTGGAAATAAATCTTATCCGAAAGCAGCCTTTGAGCTTTGCCAAAAATACATAATGGACCTACTTAATTCTCAAGGTATAGAATTTGATGAAATATTTATTTGCCCTCATATGCCAGATGAAGATTGCACATGTCGAAAGCCTAAAACAGGTCTCCTCACTCGTTATTTAGCATCTACTAATATAAATACTAAAAAATCTGCAGTCATTGGAGATAGAGCAACTGACATGGAGTTTGCTGATGAAATTGGAATACGTGGGATTTTAACAAATTCCAAATCCTCTGAAGCATTAAGTTGGCCTGAAATAGTAACCCTGTTATGTCATTCCGATCGAACAGCCATACATAAGCGTGAAACCAATGAAACAAAGATTTCCGCAGAAGTTAATCTTGATTCAACAGAAAAAATCAAAATAAACACTGGTATCGGTTTCTATGATCATATGCTTGAGCAGATTGCAAAACATGGTGGTTTTAGCCTTACATTATTATGCGATGGAGATTTAGAGATAGATGAGCACCATACTATTGAGGACACTGCTATCTGTCTTGGAAAGACATTAAAGGCAGCGCTTGGTAGTAAAATTGGTATTGGTCGATATGGATTTTTATTGCCTATGGATGAGAGTGAAGCTAAAGTTTCTCTTGATCTTTCAGGTCGATCAGCATTCAATTTTTCAGCTGAATTTCCACGTAACAGTGTTGGAGAAATGCCCACTGAAATGGTTGAGCATTTCTTTCGTTCATTATCGGAATCACTTGGAGCATCATTACATATAGATGTAAAAGGTGAAAATACGCATCATATGATTGAAGCATGCTTTAAATCGGTAGGGCGGGCTTTAAGACAAGCTATTCAAATACTCGATACAGAATTGCCCTCTACTAAGGGAACACTTTCAGGATGAAAGAAATTGTTATCATTGATAGTGGTGGCGCTAATATTGCATCGCTTGTTTATGCTTTGAAACGCTTGAAAACAAAATCTATATTAACAACAGACAGTGAAGTTATAAAAAATGCTAACCGAGTATTATTACCGGGTGTCGGAGCAGCCAAAGATGCAATGCATAGGTTGAAAAGTGCTGGTCTTGTAGATGTGATTAGAAACCTTACACAGCCAGTCCTGGGTATATGTCTCGGAATGCAATTATTATGCGAATCATCTGAAGAAGAAGATGTGGAGTGCATAGGTATTATTCCCGGTGTTGTCAGTAAGTTAAATGCAAGCCCTGACAAACCAGTACCCAATATGGGTTGGTGCTCAACAAATATTATGGTAAAAAATAATATTTTCAGAAATATTAAAAACAAAAGTTTTTTTTATTACATACATAGCTACGCATTACCATTATCTCAATTCACTATTGCTTCAGCCAAACACGATGAGCCTTTTTCAGCAGTTATTCAAAAAAATAATTTTTTTGCAACACAGTTTCATCCAGAACGATCCTCTGATGTTGGTTCAAAGTTATTAGCTAATTTCTTGGTTTAAAAACATATGAAAATAATTCCAGCTATAGATCTCCAGGGCGGTAATTGCGTACGGTTGCTAAGAGGTGATTTCAATAAGGTAACAAAATACAGCTCAAACCCTGTCGAAATTGGACATAAATTTTCATCACTAGCAGTAGCTGATCTTCATATTGTTGATCTTGATGGTGCTAGAACTGGTCATCAAGAAAATCAGAAGATAGTTAGTAAAATTTCAAAATTATCAGGTTTAAAGGTTCAGTTAGGTGGTGGAATAAGAACGTTTGAGAACGCATTAGAATGGCTTTCTCATGGCGTTGATCGTTGTGTAATTGGAAGTACAGCTATCAGCAACCCAGAACTTGTAAAAACTTGGATTAATAAACTAGGTATCGACAAGATTGTACTTGCTCTTGATGTAAAACTTAATAAAAAAGATACTCCTATTTTAACAACCCATGGCTGGACAGAAGATTCTGACATTTCATTGTGGGATTGTTTAGACAGCTATATTAATACTGGATTGCAGCATATTTTGTGTACTGATATTGATCGAGATGGTGCGATGACCGGCCCTAACTTTGAGCTTTATTCTGAAATGCTATCAAGGTACCCAAATATACACATACAGGCCTCTGGCGGAGTTAGAAATATAAGAGACCTTCAAGACTTAAATGATCTTGGTTTATCTGCTGCAATTACAGGTCGAGCATTACTTGACGGAAGAATAACTGAAATGGAGATTTTAAAATTCCAACTAGACGAATAATTCCATGCTTAGACGTGCGTGATGGCGTTGTTGTTAAAGGCATACAATTCAAAAACCATCGTATTGTTGGAGGTATACTTGAATTAGCTCAGCGTTATAGCGCTGAAGGTGCTGATGAGCTTGTCTTTTATGACATTACAGCAAGCCCTGACGGTAGAAGTGTTGATAGAAGCTGGGTTTCAGATGTTGCCTCTCTCATTAACATACCATTTTGTGTTGCTGGCGGAATTAAGACCATTGCTGATGCTGAAGAAATTCTCAACAAAGGTGCTGATAAAATATCAATAAACTCCCCAGCACTTGCTGAACCTGAACTAATTACTAAATTAGCAAAACGATTTGGCTCTCAATGTGTTGTGATTGGGATAGACAGCCATAATGAGAACTCTAATTATAGCGTTTATCAATACACAGGTGATCCGAATAAAACAATAGCAACAGAACGCTTAACAATGGATTGGGTCTCTGAGGTTCAAGATAGAGGTGCAGGTGAAATTGTACTAAATTGCATGAATCAAGATGGGGTTCGTAAAGGTTATGACAATGAACAATTAAAATCTGTGCGATCAAATTGCAATATCCCTCTTATCGCGTCAGGAGGGGCTGGAGAAATGAGCCATTTTTATGAGACATTTATAGAAGCCGGCGTAGATGGGGCTTTAGCTGCCAGTGTTTTTCACAGCGCTGAAATAGATATCAAAAATCTTAAAATATTTCTTAAAAAGAAAAATATAAGTATTAGATTTTAAAGGATTACATTTATGAATAAAGAAATTACATTTTTAATAAATTTAGAAAAAATTATTAATGAAAGACAAAAAAATCCAGTTGATTTAAGTTATACAGCTCAATTATTTAAAGCTGGAAAAAAACGTATTGCTCAAAAGGTCGGTGAAGAAGGTGTAGAACTTGCGATAGCTGGTGCAACTGGATCTAGAGATGAAATCATAGATGAATCAGCGGATCTTCTTTATCACCTTTTGGTGCTTTTAGCTGATCAAAAAATCTCATTGAGCGATATTTCTAAGCGCCTTGAAGGCAGAAATAAAAAAATTAAACAAAACGTTTAAGTTATTAATAGTCAGTAATTAATTTTGTCGCGCCTTGATCGAGGTCGCATAATTAATAATTGAACAACACCTGTTGCGCGTTCTGTAAAAGCACTTTCGCAATAACATAAATAATATTTCCACAGACGAATAAATGTTTCCGAGAAACCCAACTTCCGAACATTATCAATATTTTCAAAAAAACGATCGTGCCAGTGATTTAAGGTTCTTGCATAATGCGGAGATATATCCTCTAAATGAAATAATCTCATATCTGTGTGTTTAGTTATAGTTTCTGTCATGCCGGTTATAGATGTTAAACACCCCCCAGGAAATATATATTTATTAATAAAATCAACACTCTTTTTATAGTCTTCATAACGCTGATCTGCAATTGTAATGGCTTGCAAAAGCATTTGCCCATCTGGTTTTAATAATTCACTGCATTTTTTAAAATAAGACGCATGAAATGAATGACCAACAGCTTCAATCATCTCAATAGAAACAAGTTTGTCAAAACTACCGTTCAAATCTCTATAATCTTTATTTAAGAGTGTAATTTTATTTTCAAATCCAGATTTTTTTATAATATTTTCTGCATATTTAAATTGTTGATTGGAGATTGTTGTAGTAGTTACATGACACCCGTAGTTCTTAGCTGCATGTAATGCGAAACCGCCCCACCCTGTACCGATTTCAATAACAGAATCACCTGGCTTTAAATTTAATTTTTTACAAATCCTATCGAGTTTTTGAGTTGAAGCTTCTTCCAAAGATACGTCTGGTGAATCAAAGTAGGCACTGGAATACATCATTTTAGAGTCAAGCCATAACTTATAAAAATCATTACTTAAATCGTAATGAGCAGCAATATTTTTTCGACTTCCTCGACGAGTATTTTTATTTAGCGCATGCAGTAATTTACGCGCAGGTATTTTAAGTAGCGCTAACCCAGTCTCCACTTTTTCCAAAACACTGCGGTTACGAATCAGAATACGTATGATTTCAACTAACTTATCAGAGGCCCAATACTTATACATATAAGCTTCACTTGCTCCGATGGCACCTCCGAAAGCAATACAACTGTAAAATTCTTGATTCAATATATTGAGCTCTATTGGTTCAGGAAAATCGTCTGTTAAGTTGCCAAAGAATAAAGTTTTGTCGTTATCAATGATTTTAATTTGACCCTCCTGCAAATCTTTGAGACGAGACATGACGACTCGACGAGCAAGAGTATTTAAACTGTATTTTGATTGGGTTTTTGGGGTAAACATCTCACTCATACTTACGATGATTCCTTCTTTTTAGCGGGGTGAATATAAACAGGGCAACGCTTTAACCAAAGACATAAAGCTTGCCAATGAATGGCTAAAATGATCTTAAATGTCATAAATGGAAATCTTATTAGAACTCCAGCTAATGAAATTGAATTTAATCTTTTTCGCTTAAGTAAAATTGATGCATTAAAAAAACTTTTTCCATCTTTTGAGTTTGTCATAGAAACTGACAATGACTTACTGGGCTTATTAAACAGCCACTCATAATCAACTCTCATTGGCATAAACGGAGAAACATGCATCTTTTTTATTGGATTAAATTGGTATGAATGACCTGATGACTCAGTTCCATGACAATCCATAACATATGTTTCACGCTCACCCCAAGGAGTGTTATTCACTTCAGCAACAATATATTTTAAATCTTTTTCATCTTTAGAGAAACAATAATAAAAACTTACTGGATTAAAACAATATCCAAAATAGGCTAAATTTGTGAGCAGCCTTATTGGGCCTTCTGGGCGATTACCAGTTTCTTTCATAACAAGATCTCGGATTGTATCGCTAAGATCTTGACTACTTGATCCAATGTGATTTTCTCGTCTAAATCTTGCAATTGCTGGGCGATCGGATGACCACAGCCAATATTTAGAAAAAAGGTCAGGTAGCTCTTTAAGGTCAAGGTACATCATAAATACTCGATAACTAAAAGTATTCGCTGCAGGAGTTACACGCGAATGCCTTACCTTGCCTTCATATATAAAACTATTCACTATTTAACCGTTTGTTAAAGTGACTAAGAGCATTTAAAGCACTAACCACTCCATCTTCATGAAACCCGTTTCGCCAATAAGCTCCACAAAAAAAAGTTCTTTCACAATTAATTTCTTCCTGGCGTGCTTGCATCTTCATACCATTTAAAGAAAAAATAGGATGAGCATATTTAATACGAGATATAATCTTGCTAGCATTTATATTTTGATCATTATT
>NYWX01000035.1 GCA_002685275.1 Gammaproteobacteria bacterium | reverse complement strand
TCTTGTAGGTAGGTCGACATCAACAATGGTGATGAATTCAGTACGCAAGCTGTCTGATATTCGTTTTAAATATCCATGAAGACTGCAAACAGGAACAGTCTGAACTCCTTCTGGGTTTGCCTGACTGTTTAGGCAATCAGTATCAGATCCACTGTTTTCAATTTGCTGTACTTGCTCTAATAGAGTGTCGTCCATCGAATCTATTAAATTAATTGCTTTTGTAACGTTGCTTAGAAACTCTTGGGTTACTGATGAAAAGCCTTTAGCTGCAACAATATCATCAAATCCCAAGCCATTAATTCCAGTCAAAGCATTCTTAAACCCATTGAGATTAGCTTTAATATTTTCTAAACCAGAATCGCTGTAGCTCGACTCAACAGATTCAATACAAGTTAGTTCGCTACAACCATTGTTGATACCTGTAGGAATGCCTAATTTTGCATCTTTAGCTTCAAGTTCAATGTAAAACAACGCATCGGAAAGCGATTCAAAACTGGTGCTTATATTCTTTGGGTCTATGAAAGTTGACCGAAAGTTATTTCCAATTGGGGCCCAAGCATTTACTAAATTTTCAGATGAATCCTCAAGATCATCAACAATTATTTTTGCAAAATCACATCTTTGATTTACGCGATCTTGAATTGAAAGTGCATTCCAGTTTTGTGTTTCAACTATTTGAGCGGGACAATTGTGAGTAATATCATCATTGAAAAGCAAATACTCAAGTGTATCTATTCCTCTTTGGTTATTTGACCTAGTTGTAATATCAAATTGAGGGTCTTGAGCCAGAACAACCGCTTGATCTATTGCGCATGCACTTAATGGCGCGTTTGAGAAAAAAGAATAAATCTTATTTCTTAGTTGACCGCTATTATCAAGCGCTGGCCCGACGAGTATTGTCTCTGCTTCCTGCCAAGTTGTCATTGCTGAACGCCAAGCTATCTGAGCTGTTTCCAAATCTAATGCTTCATTGGCTTGTCCTATGCTATTGCAATAAGTTGTTATAGGTCCGGAAGGGGCGTTCAATGCTTTAATTTCATCTGAGAAATTTTGATATGAGGGAATTATTACTTCATCAGCATAATTGGCAATCATGCCAGTAAAATCAAATGTTTCATTGACACTGGCAGAGCTTGATTCACTGTTTTCGCTTTCACTTACACAAGCGATAAGAGTAAGGGATACGAGGAAAACAAGAGTATTTTTCAGGAACATATTACAATTTGCCTAAGATAGGTTGTATCTAGTATACGAATGATTCTCATTTAGTAAGTGAAGTATTTTTTGTTAAAATCAAGCTTTTTTAGAAAAATAATAATAAAGCCCATACAGTTAATGGCTTCAGTGATGTTATAAGAATGATTCTTATTTGCATCTATTATTCATATTCTTGAATAATAAACAAGACTTTTATTAAAAAAAACAAAATATTAATCTAAATGATATTGCCAATCATTCTCATTTAGATTACGATGCACCACGAAATTTACAACATTTTCAGGAGTTAGACGTGAAAAAAATAAGCCCCCAAATTCTTCAATGGATGAAGATTACAACTATTATGACAGCACTAGCCGCACTGTCCGCTTGTGGTGGCGGTGGTTATGGTAGTGATGATGATTCTAGTTCAGGTTCAGGCGGTGGTTATACTTCTCCACCGGCCCTCGCTGACCAAGATTCTGACGGTTATGCTGATAATGCAGATAATTGTGTTGCTGTATCAAATCCTGATCAAGCTGATGCTGATGCCGATGGATCAGGCGATGCTTGTGATACTTTACCAGACAGGTATGAATTCACTGATGCAGCAGGCGCTGACACAGTAAGTTATACCGGACAAACAAAACGTCAGATTCTCTTAAGTGACTTAGTGGATGCGATGTTGGCATTAACAGAGAATGCAGCAAACGCAACTTCTGATCTTGATTTTTACTTTCGTTACAATTCAACCACATCTGATACCATTGTTTCATCATTCAAATTAGATGGCGAAACACTTCTGCCTAATAATGGCAATACACCTTCTGCTATGACATATGGCTCGATTTCCTCAGGAAAAGATTTAGTTGGAAAAATAGCAGGTGGTGATGGTGCAGGTGGTGGTGACCCGAACACTATGATTGATGCCAATATGATCGGCTGGGCAGGAGGAGATGCTGATCCACTTCCAGTTGAATTCGTTGACGCTATGTTTGCAGAATTAATAGCCATATCAGTAGATGGTGTAACTCCAACGGTTACTACAACTGGTGGTGTTGCGGTTCAAATTCCAAATGTCTACACAAGCGCGGAAGGCATTGATTACCGTCAAATGATTCAAAAATTCCTATTGGGTGCCGTTAATTTGTCTCAAGCTACAAACGATTACCTTAAAGCAGATTTTGCTAACATGCTTGCTTTAGAAGGTAGTAATGCTTACACCGCAGGTGAGCACGATTGGGATGAGGCTTTTGGATATTTCGGAGCCGCTCGCAATTATAATGAATACTCTGATGAAGAAATCAAAGGTGCTGGCGGTAGGGCAGATTATGCAAACGGTTACAATGATGCCAATGCAGATAGCCTGATTGACGTAAGAAGCGAAGTCAACTTAGCGCAATCAACAAACTGCGCTAAGCGAGATTTAGGAACAGCAAGTAATACAAATCCAACGGACTTTACAAAAGAGGCCTTTGATGCATTTATACTTGGTCGTGAAATCTTGAAAAATGCGGCAGCTGCGGGTGAGATCACTACTGCAGCACAAACTGCATTGGATGCAGCAGCAACAACAGCAGGTCTTACAATGGAAAAATGTCAGGCGGCTACCGTAGTGCATTACATCAATGATGTTATAGCTGATTACGCCGATGTGGATTCTGTTACAGCTGAATATGCTGATATAGGTACATTTACAAATTTGACTAAGCATTGGGCAGAGATGAAAGGTTTTGCACTTGGCCTTCAATTTGCCGGCTTCTCTCCATTTGTTGATGCAGCAGTTAGATCAGATTTGACAACTATTTTGACAAAGATGGGTGATCACCCAGTTATAGCAGATGGTACTCAAGGTGGCGTTGTATATGTAGGCGGTATTACACAATACATCGCAGATTTAACGGATGCGCGTGATTTACTTGAAGCTGCATACGGTTTTGACTCTGAGAATGTGGCAAACTGGTAATTTTTAAAAAAATAAATTGTATTGATACTTGCGGGACACATTGAAAAATGTGTCCCCTTTTTTTTTTAAAAAAAGCGGTTTTTTTATAAATGTTTATACAAAAAATATTAATTTGTGAGTTTACGTTGAATTTTGTATTTTAAGATCAATTAATGATTAATTATATTTAAATAATATTGGAGATCTACATGAGCGCCATAATGGCGAAATCAATCGATTTGGTTGAATCAGGCTTAATTCCAGATACAATTATAAGAGCTGGAATACGAAAATTGCTCAAATCTAAGCTTAAAAAGATTCACTCAGATGATCTGGAGTGGGCTTCAAAAGCAACGAATGAATTCGTTCAGATGATGAATGATTCACCCATTGCCTTATTAACTGATACTGCTAATGAGCAACATTATGAGGTTCCTGCTGATTTCTACCCACTTGTGATGGGCGACCATCTTAAATATAGCTGCTGTGATTATTCTAATGGTGTTTCAACCTTATCAGAAGCGGAGTCTCAAGCACTTAAAACGACCACTGAGCGTGCTGGTATAGAAGATGGTATGAAAGTACTGGATCTGGGTTGTGGTTGGGGCTCTCTGTCACTTTGGATTGCTGAAAAGTTGCCTAATACGCAAGTTACTTCAGTTTCTAACTCTTCATTGCAAGCTAATTATATAAATGCACAAGCTAATAAAAGATCTTTAGATAATATTAATGTTATTACCTGTGATATGAATACTTTTGATACTGAGGATACCTTTGATAAAGTAGTGTCTATCGAAATGTTTGAGCACATGCGTAATTACGAAGAGCTTTTTCGGCGTATAAATAAGTGGTTGCTGCCTAATGGTAATTTCTTTATGCACATATTTTGCCATAAAACAACGCCTTACGAGTACCAGGACGAAGAAGAAAGTGATTGGATGTCTCGACATTTTTTTAGTGGAGGCATAATGCCCAGTGTAGATTTACCTTTACGCTTTGCCAAAGATCTCAATATTGTTGATAGTTGGAATTGGAATGGGAAGCACTATGCTAAGACTTGTAATGCTTGGCTTGTAAATATGGATAAAAATATAAGCCACATAAAAAGAATAATTGGTGAATGCTATGAAGACATAGATATTCCTTTGTGGTGTCAACGCAGGCGAATCTTTTTTATGGCGTGTGCAGAATTATTTGATTATAACGATGGCAATGAGTGGTTTGTTGGACATTATTTATTTCAAAAGAAAAGTGTTTAAATTCTTAAAGAAGAATGATTTTATAAAATCTGTATATTGAAAAAATTTTCAACAAATTAATTTTTTATTAAAAAAGTATTTTTTATGAATCAATACCCATTTTTAACCGCATTGGTAGCCATACTCTTTGTATCTATAATAGGCTGGTTATTCAGTGTAGTAAAAAAAAATGTAACCATAGTAGACAGTTTGTGGTCATTATTTTTTTTAATCGTTGCAGTTACTTTTGCTTTTCTAGAATCCCCGTTATCAAATCGAGGAATACTGGTATTTTCACTTGTTCTAGTTTGGTCACTGAGGCTATCTATTTATTTAACCTTACGAAACTCAAATCAGCCAGAGGATTATCGTTACCAGACTATTCGTTCAAATAATCAACCTAATTTTGAATTAAAAAGCTTTTACAAAGTGTTTATACTTCAAGGTCTTCTTGCATGGATAATATCTCTGCCTTTATATTCTAGTATCTCATCTGATGTAGCAATTAATTGGATTGATTTATGTGCTGTTATCTTATGGTTTATCGGATTTATCTTTGAGGCTGTTGGGGATTTTCAACTTTCACGCTTCAAATTAAATGAGAAAAAAGTCTTAGCTCAAAAAGAAAAATTAGTACTTGATACTGGGTTATGGCGCTATACACGCCATCCTAATTATTTTGGAAATTTTTGTATATGGTGGTCATTTTATCTATTTTCAGGAGCATCTGGCAATTGGTGGTACATTTTCGCTCCACTTTTAATGACCTTCTTATTATTAAGAATTTCCGGTGTCGCAATGTTAGAAAAAACTATTACAAACAGACGTCCAGGCTATGCTGACTATATAAAAACCACAAATGCTTTTTTTCCCGGTTTTAAGGGTAAAAAAATTAAATAAGAGGGTAATTTTGTGAAGCAAAGTAAATTAAAGCAATTAAGATTTTTATTGACAATCTTAACAATTACCTTTTTGGGTGGATGTGCCAAAGATATGACTGAATTGAAAACAGTAGATTATGTAGATATCAATCGCTTTATGGGTTCATGGTATGTGATCGCTAATATCCCAACATTTCTTGAGAAAGATATATATGAAGCCATTGAAACGTATAGTTTGAATGATGATGGAACAATTGGAACAGTATTCAATTTTAAAAGAGGTGGTTTTGAGGGAGCCCTGAAAGAATATAACCCAAAAGGTTTTATAGTTGATAAAGATACCAATGCTTTATGGGGAATGCAGTTTATTTGGCCTATAAAAGCCGACTATAGAATTGTTTATGTCGATAATAATTATTCCAAAACTATCATTGCCAGACAAAAAAGAGACTTCGTGTGGATCATGTCAAAAACACCCACGATATCAGAATCTGAATATGACGAATTGACCTCATTTGTCGAATCAATAGGATACGATATCTCTTTATTACAGCGTATTCCTCAAGTTCAGTAAAATTATGAAAATTGCAATTGTTGGCAGCGGTATCACAGGAAATGTTATTGCGTATAATCTTTGCAAAGACCATGATATAACAGTTTTTGAATCAGATGATCGCATAGGCGGTCATACGAATACTATACAGGTCTCTGAAGAAGATAATAATTTTGCCATAGATACAGGTTTTATAGTTTTCAATGATCGCACGTATCCAAATTTTATTAGATTACTCGAAGAAATAGGCCAGGAATCACAATTAAGTGAAATGAGCTTTAGCGTTCAGTCTGAATCTACAGGCTTGGAATATTGTGGCTCATCATTAAATAAATTATTTGCTCAGCGTATTAATATTTTTAGACCAAAATTTTATTGCATGATTTACGACATATTACGATTTAATAAAGAAAGTCTGAAAATTATAAATAATCTTGATGGTTCAGAATTAGTTTCAGAGTATCTCTTAAGAAATAAATATAGTAAGACATTTATTGATCACTATTTATTGCCTATGTCAGCTGCTATCTGGTCAGCTGAACCGAATTCAATTTTAAATATGCCTTTGAAATTTCTATTAAATTTTTTTGCAAATCATGGGCTTTTACAGATTAAAGATCGACCGCAGTGGAAGGTTATTAAAGGTGGCTCCTACCAATATATCAACAAGCTTGTAGCAAATTATCGAGATAAAATACGACTTAACTGTCCAGTTTTATCAATATCTAGAAGTTATAAAGGTGTTGAAATAAGGACACCCTCAACAGAAAAAGAATGCTTTGATTACGTTTTTATGTCGTGCCACAGTGATCAAGCATTGTCATTGCTTAGAGATCCTACCTTGCCTGAATGTGAAATATTAAGTGCCATGCCATATCAAACTAATGAAGCAGTTTTACATAACGATGAATCATTGATGCCAAAAAATCACAAGACTTGGGCTGCCTGGAATTATCATATTCCAATAGAAAAGGCTGGAAAAGCCACTCTTACATATAATATGAATATCTTACAGAAACTTAAATCTAAAAAGCAGTATTTAGTAACGTTAAATAATGATCAAAATAT
>NYWX01000034.1 GCA_002685275.1 Gammaproteobacteria bacterium | reverse complement strand
TCCTATTCCTCGCAAAGTTTGTTCTGGAGTTAACCCTAAAACTTGTGATGCCCTTATTTGAGTTGATATTGCTTCCCCACTTTGAAAGCTAGTTTCCTTACTTGTCGTAACAACAGCTGAAGCGTCAAATTCAGATCTTGTCAATTGTATATTTTGCCACTTCTCAGAATTGAGAAATCTTGGTCCAGGCATCTTTTTTCCAGACCAGAGTACATTGAGTTTTTTCTGGCCTGGATGGTTGCCTACAATAGTGGTTATACCCATCCTTAAAAGTTTTGGACCATCTTTAGCTGATAATTCTTTTGGTAAACGGGCATCAACGTCAATAAAACCTGGGATAATTGTTTGATTAGCCATTTCGATAACAATAAGTTCTTGCCAATCTTTATTGTCTTCTATTGATTTTATTCGTCCGCCTGAAATTAAGATATCTTTGTTATATTGATAACCTGGATTTACACCATCAAATAATCTTTTTGCTCTAATTACAAATTGCCCTTTTGGTTCGTTTGGCCATTCAAGGATTGGTCGCCTATACGCGTTAAATGTGACTAAATTGGGTTTAAAAGTATTTTGAAATCTTAGAGGATATGATGACCATGAATTAAAAAGTCTTTTTTTAATTAGTCCATTTGCTGAATAAATCATATTGTGACGATCTAACCAGGCTATTGGAGATGTAACATATTCTTCATTTGAAGCGTATCTTCTGATTAGACGAGGCTCAGATAATATAACCATCTCAATACTGATGTCTGATGAATTTGATTTAAAAAATGTAATTAGGGTGCCATCAGGTCTCCAAGCTGGACCGGCAATTTTATCTTTTGTTCTAAGTAAGATTTCATCTGGTTGATTTTTGCTTCGCAAAACAAGTGAAAACCAATCATTCTCGCGATGTATAAAAACTAAATCTTTACCGTCACTTGACCAAGCGCCTTCTATTTCATCACCAGAGGTTTTAGTTACTTGTTTTCTTGACCTTGTTTGAGTATTTACTTCCCATAAATTGTATCCGTTACCATCAACATTAGTGGAATAAAATACTCTTTGGTTATCAGGATGCCAAAAAGGATAAATATCTACATTCGAATCTAAGCTTAGATTTTCTGTTCTACCAGAATTAACCTCTGTTAACCAGATACTCCTACGATCTTTTGTAGCGGCTGTATATACAATATATTCACTACTAAAAGACCAGCGAGGACGTTTTGCAGATTTTAAATCCTTTGTTAATTGTTGAGCATTTGTACCATCATTTTGTATTACCCAAATATCATCATTCTTATTAAACACTAATCGACCATCTCTAGTGATGTCTACAGATAGATGTGCCCTTTTTGGGATTGTAAGTTGCGCATATGCATGCATATTTACGTATAAAATAGCAGTAACCAGAAGAAGTAAGTTCAACCATTTATATTTAATTGGCAAATATAATAATAAAATTTTATTAAACCTCTTGATGTTGTTTTGAAAAAAAATATTGTATAAGAAAAGTTATATAAACAATTTAAGTTACTGGTATTATTATTTTTTTAAAAAAATAAAATTAATGTGCAACCTTCACTTTAACTATCTGCATTTGTCCTGTAAAAGGAATAGAAAATTTAATTACATGAGTAATACACCTAATGAGTCTTGAGAATCTTCGTAAAAATCTGTCGTCAATTGATAAGCAATTAGTAGAAATTATAGCTAAGAGGCAAGAAATTGTTAGTCAGATTGGTGAGTTTAAAAGAACATCAGGTACTGGCACTCGAGACTATGCTCGAGAGAAAGACGTATTAGACATGGGTCGTAAACAGGCTAAAGATGTGGGTGTTGACCCAGATTTAATTGAAGCTTTCCTAAAAATGCTTATTCGTGCGTCGTTAGAAAGTCAGGAGCGTGATCGAGTTGCTGCGGAAGGCCAAGGTGATGGAAGCCGAGCTTTAATCATTGGTGGTGCAGGAAAGATGGGAAGGTGGTTTGTTGATTTTTTTGCGTCACAGGGTTACTCAATTACTGTGGCTGATCCGTCAGTGAAGAATGGCTCAAGTACATTCAAATTCTGGAAAGATGCTGGATTGGATTTTGACTATATCGTTGTAGCTGCTCCACTAGCAGTATCAGGAAAAATTTTAGAGGAATTAGCTACTTTTAAACCTAGAGGTTTGATTTTTGATGTTGGTTCATTGAAATCACCATTAATAAACGGATTGGAAAAACTTAGGAAAGCTGGTTGCAAGGTAACATCAATTCACCCTATGTTTGGACCAGATACACGTCTCTTATCCGATCATCATTTGATTTTTTGCGATGTTGGCAATCAAACTGCCACTAAAGCAGCAAAAAAACTTTTTTCATCAACAATGGTTAAGCAGCTAGATATGGGTCTTGATGACCATGATCGCGTTATTGCATATGTTTTAGGATTGTCCCACGCGCTTAATATTGCCTTCTTTACTGCCTTAGCAGAAAGTGGCGAGGCATCACCCTTGCTTGCGCAAATGTCATCAACAACTTTTGATTCACAGTTACTCGTATCAGCTGCAGTTGCCGAAGATAATCCACATTTATATTATGAAATTCAAAAACTAAATAAATTTGGTCTGGGGTCGCTTGATGCTCTATGCAATGCTGCTATGAAAATACGTAAAGCTATAGCAGAAGATGATGAAGATACATTTGTAGAGCTTATGAAAAAAGGTCGGGAATACCTCTCATTACGAGGATAAACTTATGAGTCATGAGTGTATAGATTCGGAGGGTTATCGAGCTAATATTGGTATAATTCTAATGAATTCTAGTAAACAACTTATGCTTGGAGGGCGAATTGATTCAAGAGGTTGGCAATTTCCACAGGGAGGCGTTCATAAAAATGAGGAACCAATCCAAGCAATGTTTCGCGAACTCTATGAAGAAGTTGGCTTAGTAGAATCTGATGTTGAAATATTAAGTATTACAAACGATTGGCTAAAATATAAATTACCAAAAAAATATATCAGAAAAAATAGTAAGCCAATTTGTATTGGTCAAAAACAATTATGGTTTTTGTTGAAGCTTGTATCAGACTGTAATGCGATACAGTTTGATAAGTGTAATAAACCAGAATTTGATTGCTTAAGATGGGTTAATTTTTGGCATCCAGTAAACGAAGTAATATATTTTAAACGTCGCGTATACGCGCGTGCTCTGTATGAATTAGGACTTTCAGTATATCCAGAAGGATTGCCGCAAAGACCAAAATCTTGGCCAAAAAGTTGGATTGCAGATTTTGAAAAAGATATAGAGGAACTACTTTAAATTGGCTATGAAGTTTCCTTATCATCAGCAAAGTATATTTAGAACTTTTTTATTTCGCTTCGTACTTGCTTTATTAATTTCTGCAGGTTCGTACCTAATTTTTGAATTTGGAAGGATTAAAGCAGGCTTTGATTCTATAGATGCTAATAATAATAAGCAGGCTTATCTTGATAAGACTTTTATGCTGAGTAATGAAATTAGTAAGCTAAAACAAGAAATAGCAATTTTAAAAACTAATATTGAAATCAATCAAGAGTCATATAAATTTGTTGAAGCTAGACTCTCTCCACTTCAGACAAAAATTCAGGAGCAACGAGAAGCCATTGCCTTTTATCGTGGTATTGTATCACCATCAGATGGTAATCCTGGGTTACGTATTCAGGACTTAAGACTTATTCCAGGAAGGAAGGACCGGGAATTTAATATTCGATTAATTCTCATTCAATCGATGAAGCATGATCGAAAAGTTTCAGGTAATGTAAATTTTAGTATTGTTGGTAGCCAGAATGGAAATGATAAAACTTATGAGCTTTCACAGCTGATATCTCAAGATAAGGAGATTCCATGGGCATTTTCTTTTCAATATTTTCAGGATTTCGATAGAAAAATAATTTTACCAATTAATTTTATTCCAAAATTGATAAACATTGAAGTCATATCAAACACCAAATCGATCTCTAATATAAAGCAAGATTTTATTTGGTCAATCAATCAAAATTAAAATTTTTAATGTTTGCAAGAGGGCGAAGTACTATATGTTTTACAAAAATAAGAATATGAATACAGTTGTTGATACGCTCATTGGTCCAAATAGTTTGATTGATGGCGACTTGAATTTTAGTGGTGGCTGCCACATAGATGGGGAGGTTGTAGGTAATCTAAATGCTGATCCTGAGACTAAGTCTGTGTTGAGCATAAGTGATATTGGAAAGATTGATGGTAGTGTTACTGTACCTTATGTAATGCTGAATGGTGCAGTTAAAGGCGATATTCATGCTAGCCAACGAATTGAGCTCGGTGCAACTGCACGCGTCTATGGCGATGTATATTATAATCTAATTCAAATGGCGGAAGGTGCAGAAATTAATGGCAAATTGATACATTATCCAGGAGGAAAAACGCCAAACAATGAATAATTTTTCTCAAATTAAAAAAATACTAAATTACAAAACTAAGAATTAAGAAATTATGGAAATGACAAGCGTAAATAATTCACCACTATCACCAGGCGTTGTTTTTACTGATGCTGCTGCTGAAAAGGTTGCTAAATTAATATTAGAAGAAAACAATCCAAATTTAAAATTAAGGGTTTTTATTTCTGGCGGCGGTTGCTCAGGTTTTCAGTATGGGTTTACATTTGACGAAAGCATTGAAGACGGAGATAGTCAAATTGAAAACCAAGGTGTAACTCTTTTAATTGATCCGATGAGTGTTCAATATTTAATCGGCGCAGAGATAGACTATAAAGAGGACCTACAAGGCGCACAATTCATTATTCGCAATCCTAATGCACAAACAACATGTGGGTGTGGATCTTCGTTTACCGTGTAAATTTTTTAATGATCGGTTGGTTTATGAATATCGCCAAGCACAACATATTTTGAAGCACCAGTTACGCTCGGTAAATTTCCAAATTGACCTTTTATGGCACGCATTGCAAGCCAAGCAAAAGCGGAAGCTTCAACCCAATCAGGATCCAGACCAATTTCCGCAGTGGTTATGGCCTTAAACGAATAAGTATTAAGTCTGCGCATTAATTCAATGTTATGTGCGCCTCCTCCACAAATAAAAACCTCGCGAGCATTTGGAGCATACTTTTTTATAGCATGAGTTATTGATAAAACGCTTAATTCGCATAATGTTGATTGCACATCTGCAATATTATATTTTTTTAAATTAAAGCTTAGTAACCATGCAAGATTAAAGTACTCAAACCCTGTGCTTTTTGGCCCAGATAAATTGAAGTATGAATCAGCGAAGAATTCATTAAGTAACTCTGGAATAACAGAACCTTGGCATGCCCATTTTCCAGATTCATCAAAATCAAGGTCAATATTTAATCGAGTCCATATATCCATTAAAATATTGCCAGGTCCAGTATCAAATCCTATTGTTTCAGTATTATTTTTTGTAAACATTGTCATATTGGCAATACCGCCAATATTAATAATTACACGTATTTTATTTCCATCTTTAAATAACCATTTATGAAAAGCTGGAACAAGGGGCGCTCCCTGACCACCAACTGCAATATCCGCTTTTCGAAAATTACTCACTGTAGTAATACCAGTCCCATTTGCAATAATTTTTGCATTACCAATCTGTAATGAAAAAGGATTCTTTATATTTGGTTGATGCCTAATAGTTTGGCCATGACTACCAATTGCAATAATATCTTTATTACTTATGTTGCCTTTATCAATTACATCAATGGCTGCTTTTTTAAAGCAATGACCAACCAATTCGTCTAAAACGCCTTTTTTATCAAGTGTAATACTTAAGGGCTTATTTATTTCTTTAAACAGCTGATTCTTAAGGTTATCCGGATAGGGACAAGATAATGATGCATGAATTGTAGTTTTAGAAGACGTAAATTCTACTGCTACAGCATCAATGCCATCCATGCTCGTGCCTGACATTAATCCAATATAGTAGTCAGGCATAATTTCATCTATTAGTTGAAACAATTTTTGAAGATTGTACTTTCTTGAATCTTTGAAGATCTTGAACAATCGGCAAAGCTTTGGCTAAAAATTTGCTCCTATATTTTTCTTCGATAGGTTTTGCATCAGGAAGATTCACAGTGCGAGGGTTTCGATGAACGCCATTAACCCGATATTCGTAATGCAAGTGATTTGCAGTTGCTAAACCTGTACTTCCAACAAAACCGATTGTTTGTCCTTGACGAACTTTAGTTCCAACTTTAGCCTTCAGAATATAATCAGACATATGAGCATAAAGCGTTGTAATATTTCCTCCATGTTGAATAATTATTGTTTTTCCATAGCCGGTTTTATTGCCACGAAAAATAATTTTTCCATCTCCAGAAGCTTTGATTGGAGTACCTTTTGGTGCCGCATAATCAACTCCGCGATGTGCTCTAATTGTATTTAAAATTGGATGCTTTCTTTTGGGATTAAAATTAGAACTAATACGTGTAAAATCCACCGGAGCTCTTATGAAAGCTTTACGTAAACTCTTACCGCTTGGTGTGAAGTAATTGCCATATCCTTCGTCATTAATAAACCGTATTGCCTGAATAGTTCGACCATTATTATTGAACTCTGCAGCTATAATTTCACCATCAGAAACATGTTTTCCATCTTGCCAAATTTCCTCAAATTGAACGTAGTAACTGTCACCTTGACGTATATCTAAAACAAAATCGACATCCCAAGCGAATATTTCAGCAATGTTCATGATAATTTTGTCAGATAATCCAGCAGTTATTGCGCTTTCAAATAAAGATGATGTTATTACACCAGCTGCTGTACGTTTCTTGATTTCAAGAGGCTGTTCAAAAATTTTCGCTACGAAGCCTGATTCCTGTCTTTCTATGATTAGATCATTAGCTATATTAATCTTTGTGCGTAAACTAATAATTTGATCATCTTTGTGAATTACCTTGAATGTATCACCAGGTTTAATGCGACGAAATTGATTTTTTGCCTTGTCAAGCTCAGTGATCAACATAAGCTCACCTATATTAAGGTTATATTGTCGAAATAATTTTTCGAGCGTGTCACCTTCAGATATCTTGAGTTCTATTTCTTCATAAGTAGGTGTAGGCTCTAAAATTTGATTTTTTATTTTATTATTTTCAAGTTTTAGATCATCAACTGGGAAAGTTTGGAGGGTTTTTATGTTATTGGCCTCTAACATGTTGTCTTGTGATATTTTGTTTTTTGTAGGTTTGTTAAGTATATTAATAAAAATAATGATAATTAGTGGAATACCCAAGCCAACCATAAACCATTGAAGGGCCTTGGATTTTTTAGTCTGTCTTAGAACAGACTGCTTGTAATCGTGTAATAGAGGGCTTATGGGACGATTCAAGTCACATATCTCATAAATAAATAATTATAACTACTTTACATTGCAGTTTTTTTCACGTCAAAGACAAAATTTTGTAACTCATGGTGTTAACTAGCTTACCAATGTTAAAGTCCCAACTCTTACTTGTAAGTAAAACTGAGCAACATATAAATGAAAGCTATTCAGGAACAAATCTTAGAGTTATCTCGTGGTGCTGATGAGGTTTTACCTAGGGATGGACTGCAAACAAAGTTAGATGAAAATAGACCTCTAATCATTAAAGCAGGCTTTGATCCAACGGCATCAGACTTACATTTAGGGCATACCGTTCTGATCAATAAAATGCGTCAATTTCAGAAACTTGGCCATGAAGTGGTTTTTTTAATAGGCGATTTCACTGGAATGATTGGTGACCCTAGTGGTAGGAGTGTTACGCGGCCACCTCTAACAACCGAGCAAATCATTTCAAACGCGAAGACTTATGAGAGTCAAATTTTTAAAATTCTTGATGAAAAGAAAACTCGTATTGAATTTAATTCAACTTGGATGAAAAAAATGAGCTCTGATAACTTAATTAAGCTTGCAGCAAAACATACAGTTGCTCGAATGCTTGAGAGAGATGACTTTAGTAAGCGGTATAAGAATAATGAGCCAATTTCAATACACGAATTTCTTTATCCATTAGTTCAGGGTTATGATTCAGTTGCCCTGGAAGCCGACGTCGAGCTTGGCGGAACAGATCAAAAATTTAATTTGCTTGTTGGAAGACAATTGCAGCAAGATTTTGGGCAGAAACCACAAGTTGTTATGACGACTCCATTACTAGAGGGCACTGATGGCATTCAAAAAATGTCAAAATCGCTCGGAAATTATATTGGTATCACAGATTTACCCTCAGAAATGTTTGGAAAAATTATGTCGATCTCTGATGAACTGATGTGGCGTTATTTTGAAGTTTTAAGCTTTAGAACTCTTGAAGATATTGCTTCAATAAGAAATGCAGTTAATGAGGGCTTAAACCCTCGAGATGCAAAATTTGAACTTGGAATTGAAATAGTAGCTAGATTTCATGGTAATACAGAGGCAAAGAAAGCCAAACAAGATTTTATATCAAGATTTCAACAAGGTGTTATGCCAGATGAAATTCCTGAAATTCGATTAAAAAGCGATGATGGAAGAATTGGTATCGCGCATTTATTAAAGCGTTCCGGTTTAGTTAATAGCTCCTCTGAGGCATTTAGAATGATTAAGCAGGGAGCCGTGAAGATTAATGGTCAAAAAATTGAAGATGCTTCATTGGAACTTAAATCTGGTACAAATGATGTTTATCAAGTTGGTAAAAGAAAGTTAGCAAAGGTTAACCTTTCTTGATGATGTGCGGAATTTAATGGAACCAGAGTTCTCAGTCATTAATTTTTAGTTTTTTTAAATTTTATTTAATGTTTATATTAAGATTAAAAAAGACCATCTTTTTTCCGAAAAAGCTGCTTAAATAGACATTATTCAGCATAATTCAAAGCCTCGTCGCAGAGGCGTTTTAGCTATTTTTAAAAAAACCTAAAATAAGTTGTTGACGCAATTCAATACGCTCGTATAATACGCGGCTCGCTGAAAGACATGGTGTATTTCAGTAGCTCCCAATAAAGCACGATGGCATAAAAGATTCATTACTAGATTTTTTGTGCCTGCAAAAAGGGGGTCGGTTCTAAAAATAATTGAACTAATTCAATTACTTTTAGACATTGCTCTTTAATAATACAATCAGATAATTTGTGTGGGTGCTTGCGTTAGATTTTGCGAAGGCAAAACAAAGACGTAAACACTAAATAGTCAGTTTTAAGTAATTGAGTACTTGTGATTACGCACTTTAGTAAAAGCTAAAAGCTTAAACTGAAGAGTTTGATCCTGGCTCAGATTGAACGCTGGCGGCATGCCTAACACATGCAAGTCGAACGGAAACGATGGAAGCTTGCTTCCAGGCGTCGAGTGGCGGACGGGTGAGTAATACTTAGGAATCTGCCCATTAGTAGGGGACAACTCGGGGAAACTCGAGCTAATACCGTATACGCCCTATGGGGGAAAGCGGAGGACCTTTCGGGGCTTCGCGCTAATGGATGAGCCTAAGCCGGATTAGCTAGTTGGTAGAGTAAAAGCCTACCAAGGCGACGATCCGTAGCTGGTTTGAGAGGACGATCAGCCACACTGGGACTGAGACACGGCCCAGACTCCTACGGGAGGCAGCAGTGGGGAATATTGGACAATG
>NYWX01000033.1 GCA_002685275.1 Gammaproteobacteria bacterium | reverse complement strand
CTTGGATCACAAATAAAAAAAGTAGCTTGTTCTCCAACTTGGTCCTTAAAGCGCAAATGAGGATCAATAACAAAATCAACTTTTGTTTTTTCAAGTTTTGATGCTAATTGCTTATAATCTTTCCACTCTAAAATTACTCCAAAGTGTGAAGCTGGTATAGCACACCCATCAACTTGATTTGTATTAACAGATGGATGATCTTTTGTCTCTACTAGATGGGCGACAAGCTGGTGACCAAAGAAATTAAAATCTATCCATCTTGCAGACTCTCTGCCAGTTGAACAACCTAATATATTGCAGTAAAAATCTCGAGACTTTTCAAGATCAGTCACAGGAAATGCTAAATGAAAGAGAGGCAGATTACCCATAAACTTTACCCCATTAGATAAAATTTAATAGTATCAAAAATATCGACTTAAGCTTGAAATTTATAGGTTATTGACCTACTAAAGTTATAGCTTTAACGTTGTATCATGAAAAATACCAATCTTTCTAAGGAATATTAGAATGAAAATCTTGGTAGACGCAGACTCCTGTCCAATCGTAGTCAAAGAAATACTCTATCGAGCTGCTAGGCGGACCAATGTTCAGCTAACACTCTTCGCAAACCAGGCGCTTAGAATTCCGTTATCTCCAAATATTACTTCAGTGCAGGTTGAATCAGGCTTTGATATTGCTGATGACGAGATCATCAAACATTTAGAGCTTGGCGACCTAGTAATCACAAGCGATATACCGCTGGCTGCCCGAGTCATCGAAAAAGGTGGCTACGGCATAAGCCCACACGGCGAAATGTTTACACAGGAGAATATTGGTGAGCGACTTAATATGCGTGATTTTCTCGATACTATGCGATCCAGTGGTATCCAGATGCGCGGAGGTCAAGCTGCTTTCAGTCAACATAACAAACTGAAGTTTGCCAATCAATTGGATCGCTTTTTGGCTAATTTTACCTAGTACGCAGCTACTATACAATTGGATGTTATCACCCGGAAACACCGGTACGCTTGCCTCTCCTGTTTCGGGCATTTTTGCCTAGACGAGATGGCTTTTTGCGCCGACCTGAATTTACTGGTTTTCCTGATGCTTTTTGGCTAGACATATTATTTTGGCGCAAGGTATTAGTTCGGGGTTGCCTACCTTTATTGATCCGCTCAGCTTTTATACTTTTATCGACTTCATAACCATCAATAAACTTTTTCTTGATATCACGATTCAAAAGCTTCTCGATATCTTTTAATAACTTCAACTCGTCAACACATACAAGAGAGATAGCAGTTCCATTCTGTCCTGCGCGAGCTGTGCGGCCAATGCGATGTACGTAGTCTTCTGGCACATTCGGAAGTTCGTAATTAACCACATAGGGAAGTTTCTCGATATCTAGGCCGCGAGCAGCAATGTCAGTTGCCACCAATACACGAATATATCCAGCTTTAAAATCACGTAATGCTGTTGTTCGCGCACCCTGACCCTTGCCGCCATGAATAGCGAGTGCTTTAATGCCATTGATATTCAATTGTTTTGTAAGTTTGTTTGCACCATGCTTTGTTCGTGTAAACACCAGTACCTGACGCCAATTTCCTTTACCTATTTGTTCTGAAAGTAACTCACATTTACGAAGCTTATCGACAGGAAAAATGAGCTGCTCAACACGATCAACAGTCGAATTACGCTTTGCCACCTCAACTTCTATAAAGTTGTTCAGTAGACTTTTTGAAAGATTACGAATCTCTTGTGAAAATGTTGCTGAGAAAAGCAAATTTTGACGTTTTTTAGGAAGCTGCTTGATAATTTGTTTTATATCACGAATAAAGCCCATATCGAGCATGCGGTCAGCTTCATCGAGAATGAATATCTCGATACCTGATAAGTTAATGTTTCCCTGCCGAACGTGATCAAGCAGCCGGCCGGGAGTAGCGACAACAATATCTACGCCTCGATGTATTTTTGAAATCTGCGGTCGCGCGCTAACACCGCCATAAATTTCCATAGTTCGTAATTTATAATTCTTACCATAGATCTTCACACTTTCATGGATTTGAGCCGCGAGTTCGCGAGTCGGCGTAAGGATTAGAGCACGAATATATCGTGGTCCGTTCTTGTTTCTCTGGAGGCGCTGCAGCAAAGGAAGGGTAAAAGCTGCTGTTTTACCAGTGCCCGTTTGAGCTCCTGCTAGGATGTCTTTACCTTCCAAGATAAGAGGTATGGCTTTCTGCTGAATTGGTGTCGCTTCCGTATAACCCTGCCTTTCAATAGTAAGCAGCAATTCGGTCGTGAGACCGAGTTCATTAAATAACATTGATGATTCTCCAAGCTTATCTAATACGAAGTGCTTTAAAGCCTGTAGCTCGCCTCAGACTAGAGTTAAAAATTGATGACTTCAAACAAATAAAATATTGTACTTAAGGTTGTAATGTAGAACGAGATGCACCAAAGAAAGATAGACTGTAGCAGGTTTATTATGAAAAAAATTAACTTAAATCATTTAGTAAAAAGATTTACACCAAAACAAAAACTTCGAGAGTCTTAAATAGACACAAGGCGTCAAATCTGGTGCCGGATGGGTGACTCGAACACCCGACCTATACATTACGAATGTACCGCTCTACCACCTGAGCTAATCCGGCCTTATTAACAGAAAGGATATATAAATTTAGCACATAAAAATTGTATTCAAATAATATTGTACTCAATAATTATTGTAAAAAATTAATTATATATTTAAATAATATCAATTCTCTTTACCAGAAAAAAATAAAGTATCAATTATTAACAAGGTAGCGCCAACAGAAATACTCGCATCAGCAATATTGAATGTTGGAAAAGCCCAATTTCCAAATATAACTTGAATAAAATCGGTTACATGCCCAAATAAAATACGATCAATTAAATTTCCGATTGCTCCCCCAACAACTAAAATCAAGCCTGCTGATAAAACATTTTTTTTCTTATTTCGAATACGCCATAACCACGCGATAATAACGATACTCACAAGCCCAGCAATAAGAATTAAAAACCAACGCTGCCAACCTCCTGCATTAGCTAAAAAACTAAAAGCGGCGCCTGAATTTTTGTGATGAGTTATATTGATAAATGAGTTTAAGGAAATTTTTTCATAAAGAGGTATCCATTTAATAATAAACCATTTACTTAATTGATCTGCACAGACAATTAGAGAAACTAAAATCATCCAGATAGTAAATCGTAAATTATGTGATTTATCATTATTAGGAATGTTCAATTTATTTTCCTTTTTCGACAGAAAAAATGGATCTTGCATTCTCCGCATCTTTATTCATAGCCTTTACTAAATCACCCTCTGACTCAAATCTTAATTCATCGCGAATATGGGCTATAAAATCAACATGTATATATTCGCCATAAATATCACGATTAAAATCTAGTAAATGTATCTCTAAAATTGGTTTTTTTAAATCAAATGTTGGTCGGGTGCCAACACTAGCAACGCCAAAAATTATACCTTCTTTTAGTCCAGAGACTTTGACTGCAAAGATACCTCGAATAGCTGATTGACGCCTTCTTAAGGCTACATTAGCTGTGGGATATCCTAATGTCCTTCCAATTTGGCGCCCTTTTACAACCCTACCAGACATTCTATATGAGCGGCCTAATAAAGAAGTTGCGAGATTTAAATTACCACTTGCTAACGCAGTACGAATAACTGTCGAGCTAACTCTTATTCCTTCATAAAAGATGCTATCAATTTTTTCAATGGTAAAACCAAGCAGTTTTTGTGTTTGAAGAAGATCTTCAATACTTCCTTCTCGCTTCCGAGCAAAATGAAAATCATCGCCGACAATAATATGTCTTGCATTCATGCCTTGCACGAGCACCTGACGAATAAAGTCAATAGATCTAATATTCTGCATGGCTGGGCTAAACTGAGGGCAGTAAAAAATATCAATGCCTTGACTTTCTAAAAAATCATACTTTTCTCTGAAGCGCATAAGTCTGGCTGGAGGGTTAGCTGATGAAAAATATTCTTTTGGTGTTGGCTCAAAGCTCATTACAATAGATAACATTCTCATAGAATGAGATTTAAGAATCACCCGATCTAAAAGTTTTCTATGTCCACAATGAAATCCATCAAAATTTCCTATTGTTACCACGCTTCCCGCTTTTAAATCCGCATGTGGTAAATCTCTTATATGACGAACCAATTTCAAGTTATTTTTTCCTCATTTTAAAATGCTCAAATCTAGTACCTATAAGCGCCATCGTCAAAAAGTAAGTTACAGCTCCCATACCAACAGATATTAGAAGCTGCATTATCCTTCTAAAAAAAGTAACATCAACCCACCAATCTAATGGCCGATTGAAATGATTTAATGCAATTATCATAATAAATGATGAGACAATGATTCTTATAAAAAGAATTGGCCATCCTTTAGAATGCTGCAAAACTTGAGAATTACGTAAACCAAAGTACAACAGGATAGAATTTAAAAGAGCTGCACATGATGTGGCGATGGCTAGTCCTATATGAGGGCCGTCCATATTATTACTCGTCATATACCAAGCAAGAAAAATACTCAGTATCAAATTAACTATAAGAGATAGGATTGCAATTCGGACGGGTGTCTTAGTATCTTCGCGAGCAAAATATGCAGGAGCAAGTATTTTAACAAATGAAAAACCAACTAAACCTATTGAGTAAGCTTTAAGCGCTAGAGAAGTCATCCGAACAGCATGCTCATCAAATACTCCGCCAAAAAATAATGATGCTACGAGAGGCTCTGCCAAAACAAATAATCCGATAGCTGCGGGTATCACTATCAAAAAAGCTAGCTTTAATGACCAGTCAAGCGTATCTCTAAATGACTGTTTATCTTCTTTAGCCCATAAACTTGCAAGATATGGAAGAGTCACAGTTCCAAGAGCTATGCTGAATATACCCAACGGAAACTCCATCAAACGATCTGAAAAATAAAGATAGCTAATGCTACCAACTGGCAACATAGAGGCAATAATGCCCCCTATAAGTACGTTAATTTTAGCTGCTGATGAGCCAAAAATGGCTGGTACCATTAATCTAAATGCTCGTCTTACGCCTTCATGTTTTGGTGCCCATTTTGGTTTTGGCAATAACCGAAGTTTAGCTAGATATGGAAGCTGAAATAATAGTTGAAACAATCCAGCAATCAAGACGCCGTAAGCAAGCGCCATTGCGGGGTTATCGAGCATTGGTGATACCAGGATGGCTGCTCCAATTAATACAATATTTAAAATAACAGGTGTGAATGCTGGAACAGAAAAATTTCCGTAAGTATTTAAAATACCTCCGGCAAGTGCTGTTAATGAAATAAAAAATAAATAAGGGAATGTAAATTTTAACATCAATGCCGCAAGGTCTAGATCGCCTCCATCACCAAGAAATCCTGGAGCCACTATCATTACTAATAAAGGAGCTGCAATAACACCAATTAGAGTCACAATAAAAAGAATGATTCCAAAAGTTCCAGATATAGAATCAATGAATGCACGAGCTTCGTCATGATTGTGATTTTGACGATATCGCGCCATAACAGGTATAAATCCAGCTGAGAAAGCTCCTTCAGCGAAAAGACGACGCAACATATTTGGTATGCGATTAGCAACCAAAAAAGCATCCATTACAATTTTAGCACCAAAATATTGAGCAAAAACAATGTCTCTAAATAACCCTAAAACTCTTGAAATTAATGTCATCCCGCCGACAATAGAGGTTTTTTTAAAGAGCCCAGCGCTGGCTATAGAATCTTCACTATCCACCTGGTGTCCATTTTCATTTTCAGTTTCTTTATTATTAATGACCATTATTAAATTAATTTTATCTTAAAAAAGTCATAAAATCAGTAATTTAGGTAATTTTGAAATAATAGTCATTCAATACGAATAGTTGTTATTGACAATCACTCATTAGCCGCGAATAATACGCCGCTCTTAATTACCTTGTTATGGAAAAGTAGTGGCGAATATTAAATCAGCAAAAAAACGTGCTCGTCAAAGTGAAAAGACTCGCTTAAGAAACATGAGCATGCGTTCTCTAATGCGTACCAAAATCAAAAATGTTGTAAAAGCATGTGATGCTGGTGACAAAGATTCTGCGGCTGCTGCATACAGTGATGCTGTACCAGTAATTGATAGGATGATAAATAAAGGTATCGTTACAAAAAATAAAGCAGCTCGCCATAAAAGTAGATTAAATAAAAGAATCAAGTTATTAACTGTTTAACTAAATTAATTAGGACTCTAAAATATTAAATTTGCAAGAATTTAAATCCTTAATCATCATTATTTTCAAGCTCTAACATAATAGCCTTACCAAGTTCTTTTGTACCTGCACCAGTAACTGAGCTTGTCTCAAATACAGGCCCCTTCCATCTAAGTGTTTTTAGTAAGTTTTCTTTCGCAAATTGCTGATCTGTTGAAGACAGTAGATCAATCTTATTTATTATTAACCAACGTTTTTTGTTTATTAAATCATCAGAAAAACTGGCTAATTCCTTTAAAATTACCTTTACATCATTTGCTGGATTAGCCAATGGATCGATTGGGGCAATATCTACAATATGTAATAATAATTTTGTACGTTGTAAATGTTTAAGAAATTGAATTCCTAAACCAGCGCCCTGCGATGCACCTTCAATGAGTCCTGGAATATCAGCCATTACAAAACTTTGCAAACGTCCAACTCGAACTACACCAAGATTTGGATGTAAAGTTGTAAAAGGATAATCTGCAACACGAGGTTTAGCATGTGACATTGAGGTAATTAGTGTCGATTTTCCAGCATTTGG
>NYWX01000032.1 GCA_002685275.1 Gammaproteobacteria bacterium | reverse complement strand
TTCCAAAATATCGATCAAATCCCTGATCTGTAGGAAGCTTTCCTTTTGTTTTACCAAGATCCCATTTACCCGCCATGAATGTGTGGTAACCACCTTCATTTAAGATTTTTGAGAAGGGCACTACACGATCATTTAAAAAACCCTCATAACCTGGCAGACCTCTCAACTCAGGAAGCCGTCTTAGTGCTGCTGCATTTGTACCAAGACCTGCTCGATGATTGTCCACTCCAGTCATCAGCATGGCTCGGGTTGGTCCGCATGTTGGACCAGTATGATAATTTGTTAATTGAATTCCATTTTTAGCCATATTGTCTAAGTTGGGCGTTATAATTTCACTGCCATATACACCTAAGTCTGAATATCCTAAATCATCAGCAACAATTAAGATTATATTTGGTGATTCAGGTTCATTTGCAAATAAATAAGAGCCAAAACTAAAAAAAGATATTAATAAAATTATTTTGAATATTTTGATCTTTAAAAGTTGCATTGAATTAATTCCTTTTTTATTTAATATACTTTAACTTATCTAGTATAAATATTATTCAATTTTATGGTATTTTTTAGATAGTGAAAAAATAGTGATTTGAAGTAATTTAACATGTTAAGTATACTTTCCTATCAATTTTAACCTCATAGTGTTAATAGTTATTGCACATCACAATCCTCTATTGAATTTACAAGGATTGTTAGTTTAAATATTAATATAAAAATTAGGAGTTCTAGAATGTCTGATTATGGTCTAATTATCAATGGTGAAAAAATAGTCACTGAAAGCACATTTGCTGTGAAAAATCCAGCTAATGAAAAGGTAGTAGCTGATTGCCCAATAGCAACAAAAGACCATTTGAATAGCGCCGTAAAAGCAGCAGCTGATGCTTTTAAAACTTGGTCAAAAGTTCCAGATGAAGAAAGGGCTGCTGTTTGTGGAAAAATAGCATCAGCAATTGGGTCTCATGCTGAAGAGTTGGCTAAATTATTAACTCAAGAGCAAGGTAAACCTCTTGAGGGGGCAGGGTCAAGATTTGAACTTGGTGGTGCTGCAGGATGGGCAGGTTATACCAGCACATTAAAACTCCCTGATAAAATTATCCAAGATGATGAAAACGCAAAAATCATTCAAACCAGAAAGCCAATAGGTGTTGTAGGCTCCATACTCCCATGGAATTGGCCACTTATGATAGCAGTTTGGCATGTAGTCCCAGCTATTCGTGCGGGTAATACAGTAGTAATGAAACCTTCCCCTTATACTCCTCTTAGCTCACTGCGTATGGCAGAGATCATTAGTGCTTGTCTTCCAGCTGGTGTACTTAACTGTGTTGCAGGAGAAGATGAGTTGGGTCAGTGGATGACAGAGCATCCTGATATTCAAAAAATTATTTTTACGGGGTCTATTCCCACTGGCAAAAAAGTTATGAGCAGTTCTTCTGCAAGTTTAAAAAGATTGACGCTTGAATTAGGAGGGAATGATGCCGGTATCGTTCTTGATGATGTTGATCCAGCAACAGTTGCACCAGATATAATTCAAGGTGCATTTTTAAATAATGGGCAGACGTGTGCTTGCCTTAAAAGATTATATGTTCATGATTCAATTTATGATGAATTATGTGAAGAGTTAGCTAAAGCTGCATCTGGTATTCCAATGGGTGATGGTCTTGATGAGAATAACCTTCAGGGCCCCATCCAAAATAAAATGCAGTATGAGAAAGTTGTAGATTTGTTTAAGGATGCAAAAAAACAAGGTGGTCGTGTTATTTGTGGGGGAGATGTGCCTGATAAACCAGGGTATTTCATGTCATATACACTTGTTGCGGATGTTAAAGATGGGATGCGCATAGTCGATGAGGAGCAATTTGGACCATTATTACCAATAATTAAATACTCAGATTTAGATGATGCAATTAAACGTGCTAATTCTCTTGAGACAGGATTGGGTGGGTCTGTATGGTCTTCTGATACCGTACGCGCTGCAAAAGTAGCCAGCCAATTGGAATGTGGCACAGCTTGGGTGAATGGTCATGGTGGGATTGCTCCTAATGTTCCATTTGGTGGGGTTAAGTGCTCTGGTATTGGAGTGGAGTTTGCTGAAGAGGGTCTCCATGAATATACGAATATACAGATCGTAAATGTTGCAAAAGCTTAGTTGAATGAACAAAATTTTATCACGTGTTGGACCGGGTCTGATGCTCGCAGCGGTTGGGGTTGGTGTTTCCCATCTGGTTTATTCAACGCAAGCAGGCGCTGATTATGGGCTATCTTTATTATGGCTGATTATTGCGGTGACGCTGATAAAGTATCCAGCATTCCGTTTTGCAGTAGATTACGCCAATGCAACTGGTGAAAGTTTAGTAAAAGCCTACGGTGACATAAGTAAATTGGCTTTAGCTTGGCTCTTGGCTGGTTTTATCGTAGACACTTTTATTGCTACCAGCGCTGTTGCAATGGTTACTGCGGGTCTATTCATAAGTGTTTTTGATTTATCTTATCCAGCACCTCACGTGGCAATCATTATCACTATATTCTCAGCACTAATACTTATGAACGGTCAGTATGGAAAAGCAGAAAAAATTGTCAAAATCCTGGTTATAGTATTCTCACTATTAACGTTGGCTGCTCTTTTGTTTGCCCTACCTATACTAGGAAGCAACGATAGACCTATATTTGCTGATGTGTCTATTGATTTACCTCTATCTTTATTCGTGATAGCAGTTGCTGGCTGGATGCCAATGCCTACTAATGGTGCTATTTTATTTTCTAAATGGGTGGTTGAAAAAAGAAAATTGGATCAAGATAATTTTAATGGTGAGGATGCAATTAGAGATTTTAAGGTAGGCTATTTTTTAACTTTATTCTTAGCAGTTTGTTTTGTCATAATGGGTACAGCAGTTTTATTTGAAACAGGGAGAGAAGTTCCAGTTACTCCACCAGAGTTTGCTGCCGAACTATTTAGTGTCTTCACTGAAACAATAGGGAAATGGTCTTATCCTATAATTGCTAGTGCTGGCCTCGCAGTTATGTGGTCAACTCAAATTGCATTGATGGATGTAATGCCTCGTTTAACTGATCGTTTAGCTGGTGTTATTATGAAAAGACCAGCTCATTTACCAGATCGATACAAGCTATTCTCATTCATACAGGTTATTGGAATAATTATTATATTATTATTCTTATTAAGTAGTTTTAAAGCATTCTTGTATTTTGCGACAAGCGTAGGATTAATTGCCGCTCCAACGATTGCATATTATAATTATTTGGCTATAACATCAGAAAAAATACCAACTAAGTATAGACCGAATAAAATATTAATTATCTGGAATTGGTCGTGTATTTTTATAATGACTCTATTTGCAATAGGCTTCGTTTATACAAGGATAGTAATGTGAAAGAAATAAAAAAAATGTCAGGTGGTGAAGCTATGGTTACTGCTGCTAAAGCGAATGGTATCGACACAGTTTTTGGCCTACCTGGAGCTCAAACGTATCCAATATTTGATGCTTTGTATAAGCAAACTGATATTAAAACCGTAATTACTCGACATGAGCAAGGTGCTGGTTATATGGCTTATGGTTACGCCAAAGCGACAGGGAAGCCTGGAGCTTTTTCAGTTGTACCTGGTCCTGGTGTATTAAATACGACAGCTGCATTATGCACAGCAGCGGGTGGAAATGTTCCTCTTTTATGCATGACAGGGCAAGTTCCTTCCGAGTTTCTTGGGAAAGGAAGAGGTCATTTGCATGAATTATCAAGTCAAACTGGTACGTTAGAGACAATCATTAAATATGCTGGACATATATCCAAGCCCAGTGAAACTCCTGCTTTCATAAATCAAGCTTTCAAGACTATGCAAAGTGGTAGACCTGGCCCAGTTTCTGTTGAAATGTGCTGGGACACAATGGCTCAGTTATGGGATGTGGAATGTCTCCCAGGAAACACCGAGATAGAAAAACCCTCTATTGATGATGATGCTATAAGTGAGGCTGCAGATCTGATAGCAAAATCTAAAAATATTATGATTATGTCTGGAAGTGGGGCACAGCATGCGAGTGTAGAGGTAAGAGAATTATCTTCATTATTAGGCGCTGCTTCAACAGCACTGAGGAGTGGTAAAGGAGTTGTCAGTGAGGATAGTGATGTAGGTGTGTCATCCGCAGCAGCTAGAAAATTATGGAATGATACAGATCTACTGATTGGTATTGGTTCACGCTTGGAAATGCAATATATGCGCTGGTTATCAATGATGAAATACTATGATAAATCACCTCCTGGATGGGTTGGCTCTGTGTACGCTAATGCTCCAAAATTAATTAGAATAGATATAGATCCAGAAGAGATGACACGGTTAAAACCAGATGTGGGAATTATTGCCGATTCTGTTGATGGTGTCAGTGCCCTAATCAACAAAATAAATAAAGTTGGTTTTAAGGCGGGTAATATTGACCGAATTACTGCAGCAAAAATAAAAATGAGCACTGCAATTGAGAAGATCCAGCCACAAATGTCATATTTAAATGTGATAAGAGATGTGCTTCCTAGAGATGGTTATTTTGTTGAGGAATTATGTCAAGCAGGATTTACCTCTTACTATGGATTTCCAATCTATGAGCCCAGAACTTATGTATCATCTGGGTACCAAGGAACATTGGGTTATGGGTTTCCTACTGCTTTGGGCGTGAAGGTTGCTGCACCAGATAAACCTGTTGTTTCGATTATAGGGGATGGTGGATTTATGTTTGCCATGCCTGAATTAGCTACCGCAATACAACATAATATTGGTTTGATTACTATTATATTTAATAATAGTTCATTTGGTAATGTTCGCCGAGATCAAAAAGATAGATTTGAATCACATATTATTGGTGCTGATTTAACTAATCCAGATTTCCTAAAGATCGCAGAATCATTTGGTGCTGATGGATATCGATTAAATTCACCGAAGGAATTGAAATCTATATTGGCAAAAGCAATTGATAATAATAGGCCAGCAATTATCGAGGTTGAAATCGAAAAAGATTCAGAGGCAAGTCCTTGGAAATACATTCATGGGTAAAGAATCAGATGAGAAGACTAATTTTTCTATTACCATTAGTAATTATAATTGGAACTATTTTCTTTGAAACAGAAGTTAATATTTTTGTTACATTGCCAAAAAAAATAGAAAAATCAGATCTCAATCAAGAAAATTTATTTTTTGAGTGTGTTAATGCCAAAGATAAGATTATCCATGCCCAGACTTTCTCATCTATAGATAATCCAGATGTGCAGCGTGAAGTTTTGTCTGCAAAAAAAAATCAAGCATTATTAGAGTGTCGTGATATTTATCCAGTAAAAATGACAGTTATCAATCAATCGTTTGAGATAAATATTTTTGATTTCAAATATAGATATTAGCTACTCTTTAACCTAAAACGAGTAATGGGGTTTTTATGACGAATAAAATATCAAGAAGAGATTTCTTAAGTGGTACTCAAATTGCTATCGGGGCGTCAATGCTCCCTCTTCAAAATGTTTTTGGCTCTCTGCAATCAGAGTTCAAATTACCAAACGATTACTATCCACCATTACTTTCAGGTTTGAGAGGAAGTCATGATGGCTCTTGGGAAGTAATGCATTCACGTGTTTTGGGAAAAAAATGGCCTGCTGATCAATATGAGGAGAGTTACGATCTGGTTGTGGTTGGCGCTGGCATAAGTGGTTTGTCTGCAGCATATCATTATCGCAAAAAACATCCTAATGCAAAAATTTTGATTCTTGATAATCACGATGACTTTGGTGGTCATGCTAAACGTAATGAATTTGCAATAGATGGTGAGACAAGAATTGGTTATGGTGGTACTGAGACCATTGATACCCCATCATCATATAGCGATGAAGCTAAAGAACTTATAAAAGAGATAGGTGTAGATGTTGAGAAATTTTATGAAGCTTTTGATCAATCTTTATATTCCTCGATGGGCTTAGGTAAAGGGATCATGTTTGATGATCAATCATTTCATGAGCAAAAATTAGTAGCGGGATACAATAAAATTACTTGGCAAGAATTTGCAGATAAAACTCCGATGAATGATCAAGCAAAGCAGGACTTAATAAGAATCTGGACTGAAGAAAGAGACTACCTACCAAACCTCACTCAAGCTGAAAAACATAAGTTACTCTCTAAAGTTAGTTATTACGATTTTTTGAAAGATTACGCCAAAGTAGATCAACAAGTTCTCGAAATATTTAGACGTTGGGGTATGAGTTTTTGGTGTGTTGGTATTGATGAAGTGCCAGCAACCTCAATTCAGAGTTATGATGGAGGTATGCCTGGCTTGAATCACACTCTAATCAGAAGTGGTTATAGGG
>NYWX01000031.1 GCA_002685275.1 Gammaproteobacteria bacterium | reverse complement strand
TTCCCCAATACAATTGAGTCTTCAGCCCTTTATAGCGATAGAAGTATAATCCTAACCTGTGAAAGGTGTTATGCCTATTAATCTATACTTGATAGACCTAGCTATAACAGGGATCATTCAATTTATGAATGATAAAAACTCTTTATTTGAGACTTCTATTCCAAGCCTACAATTAATTTCGCGAGGGAAAGTCAGGGATATTTATAGTTTAGATGATGATTACCTTCTAATTGTAACATCTGATCGTTTGTCAGCTTTTGATGTTGTATTACCTGATCCAATACCTGGTAAAGGTAAAATACTTACTCAAATTTCACTTTTCTGGTTTGATTTGATGGCCGACATTATTGAAAATCAATTAACAAAACTTCAAATAGATGATGTTTTAGATGATGTTGATGTTTGCGATAAATTGCGAGATCAAGCGCTTGTTGTAAAACGCTTAAAGCCTCTACCAATTGAAGCAGTTGTTCGTGGTTACTTAATAGGCTCCGGCTGGGAAGATTATTTAAATAACGGACAATTATGCGGAATCACTTTACCATCTAATTTGCTGCAAGCTGAAAAGCTTCCCGAAACTTTGTTTACTCCGGCCAGCAAAGCACAGGCCGGTGATCATGATGAAAACATTCGCTTTGATCAAGTAATTGGACTCATCGGTAAAGAACTTGCTACTCAAGTAAAAGATATCTCTATTAAGATTTATGAGCGTGCCGCTGCTTTTGCTTTAGAGCGTGGAATTATCATTGCTGATACGAAGTTTGAATTTGGACTCGATAATAATGGCAAACTGCATATTATTGATGAGATATTAACGCCTGATTCATCTCGTTTTTGGCCAGTTGATGAATATAAGATTGGCACAAGTCCGCCAAGCTTTGATAAACAATTTGTTCGTGACTATCTAAATACTCTGGACTGGGATAAGACTGCACCCGGACCTAAGCTACCGCAAAATCTTATTAAACAAACTGCTTCCAAATATGAAGAAGCTCTAAAACGGATGACGGAAAAATAATCTTTTTAATCATGAGCCGGCTATTCTCATTTCTTCAACAAGAAGAGAGCCGCATCGCATTCCGCTGCGTAGATCCTGGTCGTTACCTATACCAACAATACGCTGATAAAGATCAAGTAGATTTCCAGCAATTGTTACCTCATGCACAGGAAATTGAATCTCACCATTTTCCACCCAATGACCAGCCGCGCCTCGAGAATAATCTCCAGTTACGCCATTAACGCCCTGCCCAATCAATTCTTCAATTACCAAACCAGAGCCCATTTCTTTAATTAACTTACTTTTATTTGTATCGCTACCCGGTATTAAAAGATTTTGAACCCCCCCTGAATTCGCTGTCGTTTTTAATCCTAGGCGTCGCGCCGAGTAACTATCCAAAATGTAGCCATCCAAATAACCGTCAACAATGATATCTCGATCATAAGTTGCAACTCCCTCGCCATCGTAAGCACAACTTAACATGCCTTGTGGAATATGCGGCCTTTCTTGGACTTGCACAAAATCAGAAAATATTTTTTTACCTATGGCATCAAGCAAAAAGGAGGAACGACGATATTGCGCATTCCCACTGATAGCACTCATTGCATGTCCAATAAATCCGCGTGCAAGACTTGGAGCATAAAGAACGGGTGCAGCTGTAGTCTTAATTTTTCGAGCTCCAAGTCGAGCTATGGTTTTGCGACCTGCTTCTATTCCAACGTATTCAACTTCTTCTAACTCGCTGGGAACACGTGAAGATGTGTAATGATAATCACGCTGTTTAGCACCGTCTTGTTCTGCTAAAACAACACAGCTTATGCCATGGCTGGTTTTTGGAGCACTGCCAAAAAAGCCATGGCTATTTCCGTAGGCACGAATTCCTCGATTTGTATTTACCGTTGCACCTTCAGAGTTACAAATTCGTTTATCATGCGCCATTGCTGCATTCTCACATTTTATGGCTAGCGTAATTGCTTGCTCAGCATCGATATCCCAATGGTGATCGAGATCAAGATCTAAAATTTTGGTTGCCATCAACTCTGCACCTGCAAGACCAGAATTTAAATCTTCTGTTGTGTATTTAGCAAAAGAATATGCTTTAGCAACAGCTTCACGAATAGCGGTTGGCGTTATATCAGAAGTACTCGCGCTACCCTTACAATTATCTTTATACACAGTGATGCCAAACCCACGGTCATTTGTAAATTCGAGATTCTCAACATCACCAAGACGAGCGGTTACTGATAAACCAGTATCCTGACTTGCAGCTACTTCTGCTTGATCGGCCCCTAAAGCCTTGGCTTCTTTTAATGCTAAACCAACAAGACTCTCAAGTTCTTTACTACTTATTGATTTTCGATTCATATTTCCAGTCATACTTGGAACAACTCCCACACATGTTAAACTTTAATATAATAATATAAAAAACTGCTAGGAGTACTTTAACCAGTGAATGAATTAAAGCCCAGCAAAAGTGCAAAAAAACGTAAGTATATTGCACTTCAAAAGTTAGGTGAGAAAATCATTGATTTAAAACAATCAGATATTGACCGTTTACCACTAGAAGAAAATCTTAGAGATGCTATTCTTGAGGCTAAACAAATTAAATCTCATAATGCTTTGCGAAGACAAAAACAATATATTGGTAAATTAATGAGATTTATTGATGCAGAATTGATCGATAATGAACTCAATAAACTTTCTAATTAACATATAGTGATAATATTTTTTTATGAAAATTAACATTGGTATAATCATGGGCTCCCAATCTGATTGGGATACGATGCAGCATGCTTCAGAAACATTAAATGACTTGGGAGTGAGTCATGAAGTTAAAGTTGTTTCGGCGCACCGCACGCCTGATCTCTTACTTGATTATGCAGAATCTGCTGCTGAAAGGGGAATTAAAATAATTATTGCAGGTGCTGGAGGAGCTGCACACCTTCCTGGTATGGCGGCCTCAAAGACTCGCATACCTGTTATTGGTGTACCAGTAAAATCTAAGTCATTAAATGGAATAGATTCATTGCTTTCAATAGTACAAATGCCGGCAGGAATTCCTGTTGGATGCATGGCAATAGGACGTGCTGGCGCTATAAATGCTGCCTTGATGGCAGCAGCTATTTTAGCCAACAATGATAACGAAATTGCCACATCATTAGATGATTACCGCAAAAACCAGACTAACGCAGTCCTGGAAAATAGCGATCCAAGAAGTTAATTAAATGCGAATCGGTATAATTGGTGCCGGGCAACTTGGTCAGATGTTAGGGTTTGCTGCGAAAAAGTTAGGAATTGAGTGTCAATATCTCGATCCATCAATCAACCCACCTGCATCAAATGTTGGAAAAGTAATTCAAAGTTCATTTGATGATCCAGCAGCATTATTATCCCTTTCCGATAAATGTGATGTAATCACTTATGAATTTGAGAACGTGCCTTGTGAAGCACTTGAAAAAATTGAAAAGATTACGCCTGTTTATCCACCCTTAAATGCATTAAAACACTCGCAAGATCGTCTCGATGAAAAAAAATTATTTGACATACTTAAGATTCCTCTTCCTAAGTATCATGCGATCGAGACTCCTAAAGATATGGAAGAGGCATTAAATTCATTGGGTATGCCAATGATTATAAAGACAAGACGATTTGGGTATGACGGGAAAGGACAATTTTTCATAAAAAATAAAAATGATCTTGACTTAGCTTGGAATGAATTAGGCGGTCAACCTCTTATCGCTGAGCAGTTTTTGAAATTTGATTACGAAGTCTCCTGTATTGGCACCCGAAATTTAAATAGAGATATCAACATATACCCACTGAGTCAAAATATTCATCTTGACGGTATATTAAGAACATCAAAGTCACCTTTAAAAGACTCAGAATTAACTGGCAAAGCGGCTACATATGTTAATCAATTATTAGAATATTTAGATTATGTTGGGGTTCTTGCGTTAGAACTTTTCGTCAAGGATGGTAATTTATATGCCAATGAATTTGCACCACGGGTGCATAATTCAGGTCATTGGAGTATTGAAGGTTCTGAGACCAGTCAATTTGAAAATCATATTCGTGCAGTCAGCGGCCTTCCCCTAGGCTCAGTATCAAGCACAGGCTACGCTGGTATGATCAACTTAATTGGAAAAATTAGTAACGATACAAAAAAACTTAAAATTGGAAAATTTTATGATTATGGAAAAATGCCTCGAGAGGGCCGAAAGCTCGGCCATATTACTGTCGTTAGTAAGACACAAAACGAGAGAGATGCCCTATTAGAAGCAATAGGTAAGAGTATTACGGGTGAAAATTAGCCCGTACCACCTATGGTAATTTCATCAATCTTAAGTGTGGGCTGGCCAACTCCAACAGGAACTGATTGACCTTCTTTTCCACAAGTTCCAACGCCTGAATCAAGCTCAAGATCATTACCAACCATTGATATTTTGTTAAGAGCCTCCGGTCCATCGCCAATTAGCATGGCGCCTTTTATTGGTTGTGTAATTTTTCCCTTTTCTATTAAGTATGCTTCGCTGGCTGAAAATACAAACTTGCCTGAAGTAATATCAACTTGACCCCCGCCAAAACTAGGTGCATAAATACCTTTGTCTACAGATTCGATAATATCTTGCGGATGGTAGGATCCTGCTAGCATGTATGTATTAGTCATTCGGGGCATTGGTGTATGCGCATAAGATTCACGTCGGCCATTACCCGTTGATTCAACACCCATCAAGTGGGCATTAAGCTTATCTTGCATATAACCTTTTAGAATACCATTTTCCACTAGAACTGTTTGCTTGCCGGGTATACCTTCATCATCAACCGTAAGTGATCCACGTCTACCCACTAAAGTTCCATCGTCTACAATTGTGCATTGAGTTGAGGCAACTTGTTGTCCAATCTTACCGCTAAATGCTGATGTACCTTTTCGATTGAAATCACCCTCAAGGCCGTGACCAACTGCTTCATGCAAAAGTATTCCAGGCCAGCCTGGGCCCAAAACAATTGGCATAGAGCCTGCTGGTGCGGCTTTAGCATCAAATTGAACTAGCGCTTGTCTTACGGCCTCACGTGCAAAGTTCATTGAAATATTTTCATCTAAAAAATAATTTAAATTTGTCCTCGCCCCTCCGCCAGCATAGCCCTGCTCTCTACGTCCATTTTTTTCCATAATTACACTTACATTTAGACGAACTAATGGACGTATATCAGCAGCCATTGTTCCATCTGATGCAGCTACTAAAATCAAGTCCTGACAGCTTATAAGCCCCACTATAACTTGCTCGATATTTTCATCCAAATCGCGGGTTGCTGAATCAATATCTTTTAATAACTTTATTTTTTGGCTATCGTCAATGCTTATTGTTGGGTCATCAATCTGATATAAAATCTTGGGGTTAACTCTTTCCCAAGCTTTCACGGTGCTGTCCTGCCCTTGCCTCGCAATAGCTCGAGCTGAATTTGCTGCGTCTTGAAGAGCCGGAGCTAATAATTCATCCGAGTAAGCAAATCCAGTTTTCTCACCGCTTATCGCTCGCACTCCAACGCCTTGATCTACATTGAAACTACCTTCACGAATTTGTCCATCTTCAAGCATCCAGCTTTCATTTCTACTTATTTGGAAATACAGGTCAGCATAGTCAACGCCTCCCTTCATAATTCCACTTAATACTTTATTAAGTAACTTCTCATCAAGTCCAGCAGGGTTGAGCATATTTGACATCATTAATTCAATTGAATTCACATTATTGCCCTAATTTTTCTAAAAATTATGATAAGCATCGGCTATCAAGTACTGGAAAATTACTACGTAACTTTTGAGGAGAAACTGGATCAATATCCGCAGCTATAAAACAGTCTCCATCATCTGCTTCAGCTAAAATCTTACCCCAAGGGTCTACTATCAATGAATGGCCATATGTTGATCGACCATCTGGATGTTCACCATATTGTCCCGCTGCAACTACATATGACAAGTTTTCAATAGCGCGAGCTCGCAGTAAAGTATGCCAATGTGCTTCACCTGTTGCTTTTGTAAAAGCTGCTGGAACTGTAAACATTATTACACCGGAGTCGATAAGTTGTCTAAATAACTCTGGAAATCTTAAATCATAACAGATTGTTAAACCAATCTTGCCAAGTGGAGTCATTACAGAGACCGGCTCATCACCGGGGCACATTAATTTTGATTCTCTATAAATTTCATTCTCATCAGTTAAATTAACATCAAATAAATGAATCTTTCGATAAATAGCTTGCTGAAACCCAGCTGAATCATAAACAATGCATGCGCCATATACACGGTCCTCACTTTCATCAGAGGAACATAATGGAATTGAGCCGGCAACAATCCATATCTTAAGTTTTCGGGATGTATCAGATAAGAATTTTTGAATAGGTCCTTTTCCAGGTTCCTCAGATATTTTTATCTTTTCAATATTAGTTGCCGACATTAATGCAAAATTTTCAGGTAAGACAGCCATTTTACATCCATCATTGACTGCTTCTTCTAATAGTGAATTTGCACATTTAAGGTTGATAGAAACATCAGGGCCACTATTCATCTGTATTACCGCAACGCGCATTCTCTAATCTATCCCTCTGCCAGCATTTGACATACTTTTTCACTGCTTTTAACAAATTCTAGTGAATCTGTTGGCTCTACATTAGGTTTATCCCAAGAGCCATCAATCGAATAATATGCTTGCCCAACTCCTTGCAACGGCTTTTTAAATATTTGTGAAAAAATTAACAATGCAGGGATAGCCTGCGGGCCAGCAACCACAGCACCAACTATTGGTAGAGTATTGCCTACATTCGGATAAACTATTGCTGCTTGTTCATAAGTGCGTTTGGTTACATCAGATTTTCCAACAATGCCGATATCAGCAGCAGGACCTTCAAGCGATAGATCACATGTATGAGTAACGCCATTTTCGATTTTAAATGTTCCTGCAATTTCATCAAAGCCAAAACCCTTGCTAAAAACATCTCGAAAATCTAAAGATAACCGCCGCGGTAATGCGAGAATACTCATGAGGCCAAATACACGTCCAGCACCCGGCTCAACTTCTTTCAATTGGCCATTGCCAAAATTAATTTTGACTTCACCATTTAAAGTATCTAAGAAGTCTGGTCGCGGATTACCTGACCAACTCACATCAAAATCGATAGACATGTCTTTGCCATCAATTCCTGGCGTGTAATCCAATCTCGCCATTGTCTGCTCAACATCACTACTAGACAAATTTGCACTAAAAGAACTACGACTTCCTAACGGATCGGTTTCGTCAATCAGCCAACTGCCTTTGCCATTTATTGAAAAACTTGTATCACTTGAAGAAAACTTAGTTGCAACAAGCCCTTTTTCTGTCTTCTCAAAAATTGCCTCCACTGCTCCAAGATAGCGATCATCAAAAGCAAATTCTGCTGCAGATAATCTTATTGTTGGCAATTTACGAGGATCAAAATCTGATGCTTTTTTTATATCTTGGTCATCACCTGGCAATCTAAATTTTTTCATATTAAAAATCATTTCACGATCACTGTTAAAATTATAAGGTACAAATATGGATCCAATGACATCATTTCCATTGAGCTGAATCAACCATTCAACAGCACTTCTATCAACGCGGACTCGATGATCCTTCAAATGCTGTCCAAGGAGGTATAAATCTTTGATTATTAGATCAACTGAGCGAACTTTATTTATCAGACTGTCTTCCTTGCTATTATTATTTGATAGATTCAGCCAATCTTTAAACCTTAATTTATTTGTGATTCCTCGAATATGTAAGCCTTTAGTATCTGTAGATTGAGGTGGATTGCCACCCAACATTATAACCCCACGATCAAAATTCCAATTTTTTTCAAATTTATTAAAAGCTAAATTCCAAGAAATATGATCCTTAAAAGAACCAATGCTCTCGATAACCTTTTCACTTTGATGAACAATGAAATCACTGGATATTTTTTGTGGGAGTTCAGTAGACTTAGCAAATGGTGCTGGTAGTTTTAGTTCTATCCCATCAAGATCACTTTCAATCTTAAATGTAAGTGGTGATTTATTTTTCGTTTTACCACTTGGAAAAAAAATATCAGTTTTATATATCATTTTACCTTTAATTAAATCTTTTAAAGGCAAACCAAGTGTGTCAATAAGATTATCTTCAGTTAGAGTACCAAGTAGGGTCGCTATTACACCATATTTAGGATCTTTTGAGCGCTGCATTGAAATATCTATCTCTTCCCCTAAAAATAATCCACTAAGGTTAGAGCTTATAATTTGATTTCTATCAAAAAAAATCTTACCTGCAAGGTTTGTAATTGTTGGATTAAAATCTACAACTTTTAAACTTCCATTTTTACTTTCCATCTGAATCTTGAATTCAAAATCTTTAAATAATTCCTTCTTGAGTGGCATGTTAAAATTAAAATCCAGTAATGCATCCCCGCCAACTTTAATAGCATTTAATTGCCCATCAAAAAAATCTGCAATAGGGCTTTGCATAGAAAACTTGTGAATTGACTCTAGTGAGCTTTCAGAGACAGATTGTATGTTAAGTATAGGGCTTAATAAGTTTGGGATACTTACCTTTGCGTTTACGACTGACATTCCAGCACTCGTTGATTTATTTTTAGTTGTATAAAGTCGGGTATTATCCAATATAAGTTCGATATTTAAGTCATCTATTGCAGGCCAAAGTTTATGATATTTAAAAGACATGTCTTGAACTGAGGCCCTCATTGATAATTGCCCCAAACCGTCATCGAAAGGAAACTTATCTAGTGATCCATTTAGAATAGTTTTTCCTTGAACAACTGATCCACCAACTAGGGCCATCTGAAACCAATCATATAAATTCTGATCTACTATATTTTTTGGAATGAAACGTTTTATTTGAGCAAGATCAGATATACTCCAATCACTTTCGAGATCAATTTCTGGTGCTACACTATTTTTATAAAAAACTAATTGAATGTTACTCTCGCTAGTAATAACGTCATTATTTACAATGATATTATTTGAAATAATTGTTGTTTTATCTTTGCTATTTCTCCAAATTATAGATCCGTCTACCTTATCTAAAGTAATTTCTTGAGGTAAATACTCAGGAATATGAATTAATAGTTGATTAGAATTAGTCTCTAGTAGGCCGCCAGCATGATTTGCTCTTAACAATCCAGAAAAATCTCTAATACCAAGCCCATTGGAAACTTCTGCAAAACCTATTTTATCTAACTCAGCAGATAGGCTAAATTGGGGAATTTCACCACCAAAATCAGAGACTGTAGCAATAAAATTAATTATTTCTCCGGAGGGTTGAAATTCAAAAAATAAATTTGTTAAATCTTCGCTTAACCAGGGTTGAAATATTTTTAAATCATCTAAATTTAAATAAGAAGCTCTTGCATCTAGAGTAAGAGTATTTCCTAATTTATCTAGTCCTGCTTGAAATTGAAAAGACGATTTTGGCCAAGATTTATCGTCAATCTTAAGTTGAAGCTCATTAATGGCAACTAACCAATCGATATCAGATAATTCAACCTCTATACGGCCACTGAAATCAAATAAATTGATTGAATTAATACCGATATTGGAAAAATTTAGTTCTGAAACGAGAGAAGAAATTTTAGTATCATTAACTGCTATCGCTAATTCTATATCACCAACGCCAGATTGAAATTGGTAATCACTCTCTAAAAAATTTGACCAGCTAGTTAAAATTATATTATCTGCATCGATAAAAATATCCCAGTTTTTATTATCTTTATCTCCAAGATACAATTTGCTTGCAGAAATATTTATTTGTTTGCCCAAATAATTAGGTAAGTCTATTTTGCCGTCAAAAATAATATGGTTTTTTTCGAGCTTTAGTTGAGACTTTAAAATATGAAATAAATGAGAGTCGTTTTCACCAAATTTTTTAAACCGTATTTCGATATTCTCGCCAATTATTTCGATCTTTTTGGACTTTATTAAATCTTCAGGTTTACTTCTAAGGAGTTTTTCTAATGAAAAACCTTGTATTTGAAAAACATCGTTCTGTAGCTGCCTAACATCAAGTATTGTTTTTGAAATCTGCAAGCGCTCAACTATAAACTCTTGTTCAAAAATTAAATCTAATAAATTGATGCCTACTCTTACCTCTTTAGCTTTGATGATATTATTATAAGCTTGGGTCTCTTTATCAAAATGAAGGAATTTAGAATCATAAAACGCAAGCTCTGGTCCATTAACTCCCCAACGCGCATCCATACTAGAGAATTCCACCTGCAATCCTATTGCAGCACTTACCTCTGCTTTTATATCATCCTGATATTCTGGAATCCGAGGTAAAAATAGTCGGAACAGTTCAACGGTTACTGCCAACAAAATAATGACTGTTGCTGCAGTATAGCTAAGGATTCTTATTGTTTTCTGAAAAATCTTTTTCATTACATTCTGCACCTAAGCTTTATATCAGAATAATTTCAAATTGATCATGAAAAAATAATGACTCAGTTTTCACGCAGATTGAGCAGCCTATCTTTTTTTCTAGCTCTCTTAAACTTGTAGCTTTCTCATTAAGTGATAATGCAACTACATTTTGGTGAGCATGTACCATTATTTTATTAAAATACATATCTTTAGTTTTTCTTATAATTTCACGGTAGATTTCAAAATACACTGTCTCGGCCGACATAACAAAACCAAGGCCATTGCAAGATGTACAATCTTCAACCAAAATTTTTAATAAACTGTCTCTTGTTCTTTTTCGAGTCATCTCTACGAGGCCTAAAGATGATATTGACATTACACAATGGTGAGCAGGGTCACTTGATAGTGCGTCTTCGAATGATTTTAAAATATTATTGCGATGCACTTTATTATTCATATCAATAAAATCAATAATGATAATTCCGCCTATATTGCGTAAACGAAGTTGACGAGCTATAGCAACAGAAGCTTCGAGATTAGTTTGATATATAGTTTCTTCAGGTTTGTTAATACCTACATAAGATCCTGTGTTAACATCAATTGTAGTCATCGCTTCTGTTTGATCAAATATTATATAACCCCCCGATTTTAATGAAATTCTTCGGTTTATTGATTTCTTAATTTCATCTTCTAAATCATATAAATCATATAAACTTTGCTTGCCAATATAATGCTCTAATTTGAATCTATTATTTGTAATATATTTATTTGAAAAATCCAACATTAAATTAAATGTTTTACTTGAATCCACTAATATTCGATCTAAATTTTCTGATGTCAAATCGCGTAACACTCGCAAAGATAATGGTAAATCTTTATAAATTGGTTTTTTTGGTTTAGCTAAATCATATTGTTGTTTGATTTCTTTCCACATATTCATAACATTAAGAAAATCAGCCTCGATATCCTCAATTTTGGCTTTCTTTGCAAGAGTTCTAATTATTACTCCGTACTCAGATACATTGGCTTTCAATAAGTCGTCAACGACATTGCGTAAATGATCGATTTCATCTTTTTCTGTTATTTGATTTGAAATGCCAATTGAGGTGGAATTTGGTAAAAGTACTAAATAGCGAGAAGGAATGGATATGTTTGTTGTTACTCTTGCACCTTTATTGTCAAGTGGGTCTTTAAGCACTTGAACCATAATATCCTCGCCCTCATGTAAAAGTTGCTTTATATCAAGACTTTTACAATTAACATTGAATATTATATCTGAAGCATGCAGAAAAGCCGTTCTTTCCATGCCAATGTCAATAAATGCAGCCTGTATTCCCGGTAAGATCCTTGCAACTTTTCCTTTATAAATACTGTTAATTAGTCCAGGACTCTCTGAGCGCTCTATATATAAATCCTGCAAAAGATTGTTTTTAAGGTAAGCAGCTCTTACTTCAGTTGAGGTTACATTAAGAAGAATCTCTTCTCTAATTGAATCTTTTTTCATGTCTACTGGTTTAGCACATTAAAGCCTGAGGATGTTAATAATGAAACAGCTTCAAACACTGGCAACCCTACAACTCCAGAGTAGCTTCCGCTTATAGACTTTACAAACATGCCCCCAATACCCTGAATACCGTATGAGCCCGCCTTATCAACAGGCTCTCCACTCTTCCAATAATTCAATGCATCTTTCTTGTTAATTTTTCGAAATCTTACTTTTGTTGTGGAAAGTAAACTTTTTGTACCATTTGGCGCTTTTAAAGCAACGCCTGTCATAACTATATGCTCTTTACCTGATAGCGAAAGTAGCATATCAATTGCATCTTTAGCATTATTAGGCTTACCAAATATTCGACTTTCATGCACAACGATAGTGTCTGCGCCTAAAACAAAATCACCGTATTTATGGGCTTCTGCTTTTGTGGCTGCCAACCTCAAAACCATATCAGAAGGACACTCACCTATTAACTGACTTTCATCTATTTTTATTTCAAAAACATCAAAATCAATGCCCAGTGAAGATAAAATTTTCTTTCGTCTTGGAGAAGAAGAGGCCAACTGTAATTTACTATTTATGTTTTTATTCACGATGGTATGGGTGGCCAACTTGAAGAGAATGAGCTCGATAAAGTTGTTCTGCCAAAATTACTCTAGCCATACCATGATTCAAAGTTAGATCAGACAGGGACCAAATCATACTCACTTGATGTCGAACCTTCTCAGAAACACCATCAGGGCCGCCAATAATGAAACATAGGTCCTGCCCATTAGATTGCCATTCCGTAAGTTTTAATGCCAAAGATTTACTATTTAATTGTTTCCCTCCTTCATCAAGCAAAATTGTCTGATCCGAGGCTGAAAATTTTGAAAGAATAACTTCACTTTCAGATTCCAATGCATGGTTAGATTTGTCATTTTTAAAACGTCTTATTGTTGGAATAATATCAAGACGAAATTTCCACTCTCGAGGATATCTCGAAGTATAGATATTAAAAGCATTATCTACCCAAGGAGGTTGACGATCACCGACTGCTATAATACGAATATGCACAAGTTAAATGTCAGTTAATTTTATATTTTCAGAGGGTTTAATTGACCACAAATTTTCTAAATTATAGAATTCTCTAATCTTAGGAAGCATAACGTGAACTAATGCATCTTGAAGATCTAGCAATACCCATTCACCACCGCTTTCACCTTCAACCCCCAAAGGTTTGTGACCCACAGCCTTTACGCGTTCTGAAACATTATCAATCAGCGCCTGAACGTGACGGCTGGAAGTTCCGCTTGCAATAATCATAAAATCAGTAACGGTCGTCATAGCACTTACATCAAGCTTCACAATGTCCAATCCTTTTATTTCTTCTAAAGCATCTAAAATGAGATTACTTAGCTTTTCACTATTCATTCATTTCGCTCATATATAAATTTTCCTCTTTAATGATATCTATAACAGCTTCTGGGACAAGAAATTGTAAATTTATACCTTTAGTCGCTAATTCCCTGATTTTAGTTGAAGCAATATCCATTTGAGTTACGGCTTGGACGTAAATAAAGCCATGCGTCAAATCATGTAATTTTCTTATATTTTTTGTCCCTTTATCTCTGATTAAATTATTTAGTAAACCAGAATTTGGTAAATTGCATCCAGGCCTATCAACAACAATAATGTGAGAAAAGTTCAAGATTTCTTCCCAACGGTGCCATTTATGCAAGCAAATAAATGCATCCATACCTATTATTAGACATAAAGAAATGTCTCTATAATCCTCACGCAAACTTGTCAACGTATCAATGGAATAAGATAGCTCTTTTCGACGTACCTCACGATCATCAATTACAAAATTTTTATGTTCCTTTATGGCTGCATTCACCATGCGAAGCCTTGTCTCAGAATCAGCTAACGTAAGCTTACGATGAGATGGGTTTCCGCATGGTAAAAACCTAATTTCACCAAGCTGAATTATATTTAATATTTCGCATGCGGCTCGCAAGTGGCCGTAATGAATAGGGTCAAATGTGCCACCGAATATACCAATTGGATAACTAGGGCTCACTGTGACAAGCTCAGAATTATATCTGTTGCTACAAGCCAAGGATCCCCGGAAATTTGACCTTTGGCTGTCATATCTGCACGTCCTGTAACTTTTAGCATTTTATTAAAATCGCCCTGCTGATGTCGATTCACACAATGACGGATAAGGTTTTTCCTACTTTGCCATATACCTGGCTTTTGCATAGCTTTATCAATCTCTTCTCCCTGTCTAATAGCATCATCCACCAATGCTAAAATTCTTATCTCTCGAGATAGTGCCCACGTAATAATAACTGGCTCTACGCCCTCTTTACGTAATCTCCCAAGAATTTTTATAGAGCGATGACTATCTCCTTTAAGTGCTGCATCTATCAATTTGAAAACATCATAACGACTATTATTTGCCACTGCTTTACTTGCAGCCTCTACACTTACAGCACCTTCTCCAAGAATAAGGCGAAGTTTTTCAATTTCTTGGTGCGCTGCAAGAAGATTGCCTTCTACCCGGTTGGTAATCAGCATTACCGCTTCTCTGTCTGGCTGCATGCCTAACGATTTCATTCTATGTAAAATCCATCTGGGTAATTCATTTATGTCTATTGGCCAAAATGGCAATAAAACCCCCTTTTGATCCATTGCTTTTACCCACTTTGATGAACCGCTGGTTCGATCAAGTTTTGAACTTACAACAATAAATAAAATATCAGAATCTATTTGCTTTACGATATCGATTATTGTGGCGCTCCCAACCTTTCCTGGTTTACCTGTCGGTAAACGCAACTCAATAATTCGCTTCTCTGTAAAAAGAGATAAATTTCCCATCGAAGCTTTTAATAAAGACCAATCAAAACCTGGTGTTGCTATATGTAATTCACGTGATAAAAAACCATTATTACGTGCTTTTTCACGAATACTATCTAAAGCCTCATCCACTAATAAAAACTCATCACCAGAAACAAGGTAACAAGGAGCTAGAGATTTATTAAGATGTAAGGAAAGTTGATTACCTTGGACCTTCAAGCAAGCTGCTCCATACTTATAGACTCCTCCTCAAGTAGTACAGGAATGCCATCGTTGACTGGATAAATAAGCTTATTGTCATCCGTTATGAGGGCCCCTTCAAGGCGATCAATTACTAAATTACCCTCATGATTAACCAAGGCTCCATCATCAATTGCAGAATTTATGAGGCTTAATTGATCTTTTTTTAGAATATTAAGGCCTTTTTTTGAGATTGGGCATCGTAAAATTGTTAAGAGATGTTTATTCATATCATTATAATAATGCTTTTATATATTTTTTGGGTAAACAAATTAATTTTTAGAAACTGGGTCAAATCCTGAACCACCCCAGGGATGACAACGACTAATACGATGAGTCGTTAACCATATACCCTTAAAGATCCCATGCTTCTCTAATGCTTCTATTGCATATTGGGAACATGTCGGGGTAAATCGGCAATTCACTCCAAGCCATGGAGATAATACAAGCTTATAAAATTTTAAAATGAGGATAAGAGGCCATGAAAGTATTTTATTTATAAACTTAATCATCAGAAACTCTAAATAGCATTAGTTGCGAAACTTCGAATTGCCGCTAACATAGACGATAAACCATTACTGCGTGTTGGGCTTAAGTGGTCTTCTAGCTGCAATGACTTTACAAAATCTGGAGGTGTGTCCAAAATATCTTTTGGTGTGCGACCATTATATAGGCGAAGTAAAAGAGCAATTAAGCCAGATACAATGGCAGCGTCACTAATTGCTTGAAAATGTAAGCGTCCGCCCTCTTCTTGAGCCACAAACCAAACTTGTGACTGACATCCTGGAATTAAGTTTTTATCTATTCGATAAGAATCAGGAAAATTAGGTAAACGGCGACCCATATCAATAATATATTGATAACGATCAATCCAGTTTTCAAAAATATCAAAATCCTTGATAAGTTCTTTTTGTGCTATTTGTATCTCATTAATCAAAGTTTATTCCTGCGCCAACTAGTACCATCACGGCCATCTTGGATATTTATACCAGCATCAACAAGTTGATTACGAATTTTGTCTGCGGTCCTAAAATCCTTAGCTTCTTTTGCGGTTTGTCGTTTCTTAATTAATTCTTCAATTTCTTCTGAAGAAATATCACACTCAGAAATTTCAGTAAACCATTTGTTAGGATCATTCTTTAATAAGCCCATAAATTGTCCGCCAACGCTTAACAAGGCAGCAATTTTCTCTTTTTCTTCTTGACTAGTTGCTCTATTTAGATCTCTTGCTAGATTAAATAAGACCGAAATAGCTAATGGAGAATTAAGATCGTCCTCTAATGCTAAAATAATATCCTCAGGTACATTGGTTTCCAAAATGGATTCTTCTGGGATATTTATTCCTTGTAAAGCGCCATAAAATCGATCTAATTTACGACGAGCGGAACTAATTGAATCATCAGACCAATCTAACGGCTGCTTATAATGAGCGCTTAATAATGCCAAGCGTATTACCTCCCCCGGTATGGTCTTTAACATGTCATGAACAAATAATACATTTCCAAGTGATTTAGACATCTTTGTTTGATTCATGCTTAGAAAACCATTGTGCAGCCAATAGCGGGCAAATGGCTTACCATCATTAGCGCAACAACTTTGTGCCATTTCATTTTCATGATGAGGAAAAACTAAATCAAGACCACCAGCATGAATATCTATTGTTTTTCCTAAATGTTTTTCAGCCATAGCAGAGCACTCAATATGCCATCCGGGCCGACCTCGGCCCCACGGAGAATCCCAGCCTGGCAAATCTGGAGTTGATGGTTTCCATAACACAAAATCATGGGCAGCTTTTTTGTAGGGTGCAACTTCAACTCTAGCACCCGCAATCATCTCTTTTAAATTTCGCTTAGATAACACTCCATAATTTTCATTTGAAGATACATCAAATAAAACATGTCCTTCTGACTCATAAGCAAACCCTTTTGTAATGAGCACTTCAATCATTGTAATCATTTCGGTGATATTTTCTGTTGCACGCGGCTCAGCATCAGGACTGCAAACACTTAATGCACTCATATCTTGGTTATAAGCAGTTATGTATTTTGCAGTTATCTCTTCAATGGTTTTGCCAGTCTCAATCGATGTTGCATTTATCTTGTCATCAACATCGGTAAAATTTCGAACAAATTTTAATTTATAACTGCGCCGCAGTAGCCTCGCAAGTAGGTCAAAAACCACAGCAGGTCTAGCATTACCAATATGCGCATAGTTATAGACTGTAGGGCCGCACAGATACATAGTTACTTCACCCTCTTTTAGGGGGGTAAATTCAACTTTTTTGCCCTGGAGAGTATCAAATAGCTGCAATGTCATATTTCTTAAATTTAATTATAGTAGAAGACTTATCATATCAATATTGCCGCTAACTGCTATGCCCGGTATTCTTACTCATATAAAAATTTTTAAGGACTTAAGGTACAAGCCATGTCTGTTAATTTTCAAAATCGTAATTCTATCGAACAAGTTGAAGAAGGCGATAATTTAGCGCCAAAATTCGACGACCGCGGATTAATCACAGTTGTCACTACAGATTATAATAGTGGTGAACTCCTAATGCAGGGCTTTATGAATAGTGAGGCGCTGAAGTTAACCATTGCTAGTGGTGAAGCCCACTATTTTAGTCGCAGTCGTCAGGTTCTATGGCATAAAGGATCTACAAGCGGCTTTACTCAAAAAGTTCAACAGTTACTGATTGATGATGATCAGGACTGTATATGGCTGAGAGTAAATGTTACTGGGGGTGCAAGCTGCCATGTAGGTTATCGCAGCTGCTTTTATCGTAAAGTGCCAGTGGGTAAAGATTTTGAATCTAAGCAGATAAAGGGTGATGTCTGTCTTGAGTGGACGGAGCCAAAGAAAGTATTTGATCCAAAAGATATATATGGAGATGCGCCTAATCCCACTATTTTATGAAAATTTTTTAAAAAATTTATAATTCAAAGTGTAGATATTTGCTTTAAAACAACTCTAACCAAATCCTTTGTAATAGCGTCACGAATTAATTCTTCCTCACGCTCTTTTCCTAGTACAAGAGTTGAATTATAAATGTAGTCTCTTGTAAGAGTTAAGGTTTGTCGTGGTATCAGCTCATACTGTCCGCTATTTAAGCTATAATTTATTGTATAAAAAACCTCATATTCAGTAGGTACATTTCTAGCAGAAACTGATAGGACTCTTTGCGATGTTTGATCAGAATGAATATTAAGAATAGCTGTAGCATCAGCTGGAGAATCGCTTAATTTAACGCCAGCAGAGAGAAGCTGTAGCCTTAATTCTCTGTAAAAAGCACTATATTGATTATTAGTTGCTACATAAGTTAGCTCCATACTACTAGGAGCTTTGAAAGCTCCTTGTAAATGAAAACCACAAGCAGAAAGCAAGTTAATTATCAACAAAAATAAGATTAAGCGATATTTTTTAAACAACTATATTCACCAACTTTCCTGGCACAATGATAATTCTTTTTACTGCCTTACCATCAATAAATCTTTTTACATTTTCATTATCCATCGCTAATTTCTCTATCTTAGTATTGTCGATATTAATAGAAACAGACATTTTAGCACGCAATTTACCATTAACTTGTATCACCATCTCAACAAGATCAAGAGCAATTGCACTCTCATCATATTTAGGCCATTGCTGGTCAATAAGTGCAGATTTATGACCTAAATGTTGCCATAATGCGTGGCAAATATGAGGTACTATTGGAGACAACATTATAACAATGGATTCAAGTGCTTCATGTTTTATTGCACGGCCATTTTCTGATGAATCTTTAAATTTGTTTACAGCATTTAGTAATTCCATTGATGCTGCTATAGCAGTATTAAAGCTATTACGACGCCCAAAATCATCGCCAATCTTAAAAATTGTCTGGTGTAACTTACGACGAAGATCTTTTTGAGAATTAGTCAAAGTTTTCATTTTAAGTTCTGATGGTTCAGCATCATTTATATGATCAATGACTGCAGTCCAAAATCTATTAAGAAATCGAAAACTTCCATGAGCGCCATCATTAGACCACTCCAGGGCTTGTTCTGGTGGAGCAGCAAACATGATAAATAAACGTACTGTATCGGAACCATATTTTCTTATCAGATCTTCTGGATCAACTGTATTACCTTTTGCCTTTGACATCTTTGCACCATCTTTAAGAACCATTCCTTGTGTCATTAAATTAGTGAATGGTTCAGATATATCAGTTAATCCCTCATCACGCATGACACGTTGAAAGAATCTAGAATAAAGTAAATGCAAAATTGCATGCTCAACACCCCCTGTATATTGATCAACTGGCATCCAATACTTAGTGCGATTATCAAGCATAGAAACATCATTATCTGGGCATGCGTAACGAGCAAAATACCAAGAAGACTCAATGAAAGTATCAAAAGTATCTGTTTCGCGGCTTGCAGCTTTTCCGCATTTTGGACAAGATACATTAACAAACTCAGGAATATCCTTAAGCGGGGAGCCAGTTCCTTTTACTTCAACGTCTTCAGGCAAAACTACTGGTAATTGTTCCTCTGGAACAGGAACTGCATCACAATCTTCGCAGTAAATGATTGGAATAGGTGTGCCCCAATACCTTTGACGTGATACTCCCCAATCACGCAAACGATAATTGACTTTTCTACAGCCAAGACCTGTGTTTTCAAAATGATCAGCTATGGCTTCAAATGCCTCATTTGAAGTGAGGCCATTAAATTGGTCAGAATTTATTAGCAAACCTTTATCAAGATATGCTTCTAGATCAACATCAATTTCAGAATTATCTAATGGTGAGATAACCTGCCTAATTGGCAAATCATATTTTTTTGCAAACTCCCAATCACGTGCATCATGGCCAGGAACAGCCATAACAGCACCAGTTCCGTATGACATTAAAACAAAATTTGCTACCCATAATGGAATTTCATCGCCACTTAATGGATGAGTTGCAGAAATACCTAGTGGCATTCCAAGCTTTTCCATTGTTTCCAAAGTCGCTTCTTGAGCATCGTTTAACTTGCATTGCTCTATGAATGCTGCAATTTTAGGATTAGTCAATGCTGACTCTTTAGCTAACGGGTGGTCTACTGCAACAGCTATATATGTAACTCCCATGAGTGTATCTGGTCTGGTTGTATAAACTGTCAAAGTATTATTGTAGCCGAGCACATTAAATGAAAGCTCAACACCTTCCGAGCGACCAATCCAATTGCGCTGCATTGTTTTAACTGATTCTGGCCAGCCCGGCATATTATCAAGTCCATCGAGTAACTCATCAGCATATTCTGTTATTTTCATAAACCATTGAGAGATCTCACGGCGCTCAATTATGGCGTCAGACCGCCAACCACGACCATCTATA
>NYWX01000030.1 GCA_002685275.1 Gammaproteobacteria bacterium | reverse complement strand
TATTTTAAAAATAAGAATAAGGCTTTCCCGGAAAAATTAATAAATGATCTTATTCAATATGGAAATTTACCGGGTGTTCTTGGTAACTGTCATGCTTCTGGTACTAAAATTATTAAGAATTTGGGTAATGAACATATCGATAGCGGTAAGCCAATTATTTATACTTCTTCGGACAGTGTATTTCAGATAGCTTGTCACGAGGAAGTTTATGGCTTGGATCGTCTTTATGATCTTTGCAATATCGCACGTAAGTTAGTTGATAAGTTTAATATTGGTAGGGTAATCGCAAGACCATTTATTGGAGATAGCCCTGAAAATTTTATAAGAACTGGCAATCGTCGTGATTTAACGACACCACCACATGCTCCTACAGTGCTAGATAAATTAGTTGAAAGTGGTGGTAATGTTATTGGTGTTGGAAAGATTTCAGATATTTATGCTCAAAGAGGTATAACAAAAAAGATTACTGCAAGTGGTAATGAAGCATTATTTAATGCCACCCTTTCCGCAATTAATGAAGCTGGTGATCGCTCTATTGTTTTGACTAATTTCGTAGATTTTGATTCATTGTTTGGCCATCGTCGCGATGCACAAGGTTATGCAAGAGCGCTTGAGTATTTTGATTTGCGATTACCGGAAATTATAGAGTTAATGAAAAAGGATGATTTACTTATCATATGTGCAGATCATGGCTGTGACCCAACGTGGCCAGGTACCGATCATACACGTGAGCATGTTCCTATTTTGGTACTAGGTGCTTGCATATCCCCTGGATCACTAGGAAAAAGAGATTCATTTGCTGACATTGGTCAAAGTTTGGCGACATATTTTGATCTACCACCGATGGACTATGGAAAGAGTTTTATTGATGTTATTTGAGGATATAATTCGTGCAAAACGTGACGGAAAAGAGTTAACAGATAAACAAATTCAGTTTTTTGTTGATGGGCTCACTAATCAAAGCATTTCCGCAGAACAAGTATCATCAATAGCAATGGCTATTTTTTTTAGATCCATGTCATTTGAAGAAGCGGGTTTATTAACTGACAAAATGGCATCATCTGGGGCCATGCTTAACTGGGAGAAAGAGGGTCTTTATGGACCGGTGATTGATAAGCATTCAACTGGCGGTGTTGGAGACAAAACAAGCTTTATGTTGGCTCCTATTGCAGCAGCCTGTGGTTGTTTTGTCCCCATGATTGCAGGTCGTGGGCTTGGTCATACAGGTGGTACAATTGATAAACTTGAATCAATAGAAGGCTATAAAACAGCTCCAAATTTTGATTTATTTCGTGACACTGTCAAGAATATTGGATGTGCGATAATTGGACAGACAGGAGAATTAGCACCTGCAGATGGACGCTTTTATTCTATAAGAGATGTGACTGCAACTGTTGAATCAGTGCCACTGATAACAGCTTCAATTTTGTCAAAAAAAATTGCTGCCGGTATTCAGGGTCTTATTTGTGATGTCAAAGTAGGATCAGGTGCCTTCATGAAAACAAATGAAAAAGCTCATGAGCTTGCCAATAGCCTTATTCAGACTGCTAAAAAAGCTAATTTAAAATCTCATGCCATCATTACTGACATGAACGAAGTTCTTGGTTCAACAGCTGGAAATGCTGAAGAGATTCGTGAATCAGTTTTGTATCTAACGAATGAAATTCGTGAATCTCGCCTTGATGATGTTATTTTATCGTTAGGTTCTGAAATGCTGATAGTGGGTGGTATTACTGATGACCGTGATATCGCACGAGAAAAATGCAATCAAGCTATTACGAGCGGAAAAGCTGCTGAAATTTTTGGAAAGATGATCGCAGCTCTTGGAGGCCCTACAGATTTTATAGAAAATTATGATAATTATTTGCCTAAAGCTCCAGTGACCAAAGCCATATATGCTGAGGGTTACATTGAAAGTGTTAATGTTCATGTTATTGGAAATGCCATTATTGAACTCGGGGGCGGTAGAAAAAGAGTAGACGATATTCTTGATTTATCAGTCGGATTCACAAACATTGCACCTATCGGGATAAAGCTTGGTAAGGATAGGCCGCTCGCACTAATACATGCTGCAACTAAATTAGACGCAGAAGTTGCTGCTAATAATTTAAGAAATGCCTATACTTTAAGTGAGTCAGCATCAACTAAACAATCTGCTATAAATAGAATCTTAATAGTATGATTGTAGTAAATACTTTATAGCAATTTTAATAATAATGGCTATCTAGAAAAAAAGAGGGTGATTATGCAAAACTTGATTGGATTAGCAGGAATAATTGTAATTCTTGGTATTGCAGTAGCCTTCTCGAGTGATCGAAAAAAAATAAATATTCGCATCGTCGGATCTGCATTAGGATTACAAACTATAGTTGCAGCTCTAGTTTTATATTTAGAAGCTGGACGTCAAGCAATTGATTGGGTTAGTAAAGGAGTGTTAGCTGTAATTGGTTATTCAAAAGCCGGTATTGACATGGTTTTTGGTCCATTAGCCGATGTTGGTAACTCAGGTTTTATATTTGCGATACAAGTTTTATCTATAATCATCTTTTTTTCAGCGCTTATGTCTGTTTTATATCACTTAAGAATTATGGAATGGATGGTTAAAATTGTCGGCGGTGGCATGCATAAAATCGTTGGTACAGACCCAATAGAATCAATGAATGCAGCGGCAAATATCTTTGTGGGGCAAACCGAAGCACCATTGGTTGTAAAGCCTTATCTAAAGAATTTATCAGAAGCACAAACTTTTACAGTAATGGTTTCTGGAGTAGCTTCAATTGCTGGAACTGTGCTCGCTGGTTATGTCCTCATGGGCGTTGAGCTTAAATATTTATTAGCAGCTTCACTAATGGCTGCACCAGGGGGCTTAATGATGGCAAAAATCATAATGCCTGATGACAATGTTTCGAAGAATAGTTTTGATAAAAAGATAATTGTCGAACCCAGTAGGCATAAAAATATTATTCTTGCTGCCGCTTCTGGAACATCTGATGGGTTACGCCTTGCAGCAACCATAGGCGCTATGTTGATTGCATTTGTAGCATTGATTGCATTATTTAATGGTTTAGTTGGTGGTTTATTTGAAATCTTTGGAATTAAAGGTATTACGTTGCAACTATTACTCGGTAAGATTTTTCAACCAATAATGTATCTTTTGAGTATCCCTTGGGCTGAAGCAGAAGCTGCTGGCGCTTTATTTGGTGAGAAAATAATACTCAATGAATTCGTTGCGTTTTCCCATTTAAATGAGTATTTAGAGGGAATGAGCCCTAGAACGATTGCAATCACGACCTTCTCTCTGTGCGGTTTTGCAAATTTATCATCCATAGCAGTTTTATTAGGAGGTCTTGGAGTTCTTGTGCCCGAAAAAAGAGATTTAATTGGTCGCTTTGGTGTCAAAGCAGTATTGGCTGGCTCATTGTCTAATTTGATGAGCGCTGCTCTCGCAGGTCTTATGTTGACATTTTAATAAAGTATTATTGTAGTAGATTTATACTGTAATTAAGGGTTAACCTAGTTGGTGCGAATCAAATCCTATTGGCAATAACTCATAGATTGAATTTTTTTGCCATTCATTATTTTCATTCATTGTTATTATTACAGTGTCTTCGTTAGCAAATTCAAATATTCTTTGACGGCAACCACCGCATGGCATGCAAGATGAAATTTTAGTTTTACCACCAGCTATAGCAATATGTTTAATTTTATCTCCACCACCAAGAACCATAGCAGATATAGCTGCAGCTTCTGCGCAATTTCCTAATGGATAAGAAACATTTTCAACGTTTACACCAATGTGTAATTTACCCTGATTATCAATTATTGCGGCACCAACTGAATAACCTGAGTAATAACTATAGGATTTATCTCGGGCATTTTTAGCGGTACTTATTAGATCTTCGTCTGAAATCATATTTACTATCTTTTTAATATATATTTTAAAAAATTATTAACTTTAATATTTATTTGAACATTTAAGCTTTACGATTAACTGCAACAGGCTCATTTTGTCGAGATTGTTTATTTAAAGTTTTATAATAACCTGCAAAAGGTGGTCTATTAATGTATCTTCCTGCTCCTCTTTCAACATTTAATTTACCATCTTCGTATACAACATTTCCCTGAGATAATGTGAATGAGGGACAACCTTTTACTTCCATTCCTTCAAAAATATTAAAATCCACGTTTTGATGATGAGTCTTGCTAGATATTAATTTCGTTGCTTCTGGATCCCAGACAACAATATCGGCATCTGCTCCAATTGATATGCTTCCTTTCCTTGGGTAAATATTAAATATTTGTGCAGCATTTGTGGAAGTTACTTTAACAAATTCATTAATCGTTAATTTTCCAGAATTAACTCCATGGTGCCAAAGCACTTCCATTCGATTTTCGATTCCTGCAGTTCCATTTGGGATTAACCTGAAGTCTTTTTTTCCAGCTGCCTTTTGATCAGTGCAGAAACAACAATGATCAGTTGCTGTTGTCTGTAAATTTCCTGACTGAAGACCTTTCCAAAGAGCTTCTTGATGTTCACTTGAGCGAAAAGGCGGACTCATAACATGTGCTGCTGCTGTATTAAAATCTTTGTGGAGATAAACTGAATCATTAACTAATAAATGCCCAGCTAATACTTCACCAAAAACTCGCTGTCCTTGGCTTCGAGCTTTAGTGATTGCATCTAATGATTGAATACAAGAATTATGTACAATGTATAATGGAACTTTTAGTGCTTCAGCAATGGTTATTGCTCTGTTAGCGGCTTCTCCTTCACACTCAGGTGGTCTTGATAAAGGATGCCCTTCGGGACCAGTTATACCTTTTTTGAATAGATCGTTTTGAAGTTGAAAAACTAATTCACCATTTTCAGCATGAACAGTTGGTATTGCGCCTAGTTCAAGCGACCTTGCAAAACTTTTAATTAGTATTTCATCATTTGCCATAATGGCGCCTTTATAAGCCATAAAATGCTTAAAACTATTCACACCATAATCACGAACTAGAGTTTCCATATCGTTATAAACGCTATCATCCCACCAAGTTATTGCTACATGAAATGAATAATCAGAAACAGATTTTTCAGCCCATTCTCTCCACTGTTTGTAGGCATCTAAAATATTTTGCTGAGGAGCAGGAATTACAAAATCAATAATCATTGTAGTACCTCCAACAAGACCAGCTGAGGTACCAGTTTCAAAATCTTCACTGGCAACAGTTCCCATAAAAGGTAGTTGCATATGGGTATGAGGATCAATGCCACCTGGCATGACAAATTGTCCACTGGCGTCAATGATTGTTGTTTCAGGTGTAGGAGGACTAATATTATTCTCTATTTGAGCTATTATTCCGTCAACACACAATATATCTGCTTGTATTGATAATTCTGCATTAACAATAGTGCCATTCTTGATTAAAGTTCTCATGATACACCTCTAGTATCAGCGCGTGCGACGAGGAAATAAATTATTCCACCAAGTATTGATCCGGTAAACCAACCATAAGTATAAAACCAACTGAGTAGTTCAATTTTAAATGAAAGGATTGTTAGGCAAATAGGGATTAAAAAAGAAATCATGCCAGCTATATTCCAAGCTGGGTATCCCATATTATCTTGATACAGAGCTATAAGATTGTACCTTTGTTTTTTTATAAGGAAATAATCAACTATCATTATTCCAGCTATTGGACCAAGTAAGCTGGAGTAACCTAGTAACCAGTTTGAATACATGCTCTCAACGCTGATATCTGTATCTATCCAGCCTAATTTTTTTAATAGCTCCCAGCTCATGAGTAAGATACCCATAAACCCTGTAATTAATACACCTCGATTTTCGTTGATATAGCGGGGAGCAATATTTTGAAAGCTATTAGCCGGGGCAACTATATTTGCTGCAGTATTGGTTGAAATAGTTGCAAGTATGATCATTAGCATAGATAAAATAACCCACATTGGATTATCGATATAACCAATGAGATTAACAGGATCAGAAACAGTCTCACCAACAAGATTTACTGAGGCTGCTGTCAATACAACACCCAGTCCTGAAAATAAAAACATTGTAAGAGGAAGTCCGATAATTTGACCAATAATTTGACTACGCTGAGATTCAGCATATCGACTAAAATCTGGAATATTAAGTGATAACGTTGCCCAAAAACCCACCATAGCAGTGAGTCCTGCCATAAAATATCCACTAAGAGAGGCGCCTTCAGGACGTTTTGCTGGAGTAGAGAGAATCTCTACCATCGACACTTTTGGTATAGCCCAAATAACTAGACCGATTGCAACAATCAAAAGCAGAGGCGCTGCAAGAGTTTCAAATTTCTTAATTGATTCAGAGCCTCTAATAACTACTGCAATATTTAATACCCAAAATATAAAAAAACCAATCACTTCTCCAGTACCGCCCAATGATGCCCAACTTTCAAATAAAGCAGATAACATTAAGTGGATGGCAATACCCCCAAAAAGAGTCTGCACACCAAACCATCCGCAAGCAACAATAGCTCTTATTAGTGACGGAATATTTGAGCCGATAATCCCAAATGAGGCTCTGAGAACAACAGGGCATGGTATGCCATAACGCGTCCCTGGAAATGCATTGAATGTTAAAGGTATTAAAACTATAAAATTTGCAACGAGTATCGTTAATAATGCTTCAGAAACGGACAATCCAAAATAAGCAGTTAAGACTCCTCCAAGTGTATAAGTTGGAACACAGATAGCCATCCCAACCCATAGCGACGCTATATTCCAGCGCGTCCAGGTACGCTGCGATACTTTTGTTGGGGCAATATCGGGGTTGTAGCGCGGACTAGAAGCAATATCTTCACCCACATCAAGTTCAATATGTTCACCAACACTGCGTATGGCACTTAAAGATGAGTTTATTGACATTGATATAAACTACTTATCTGCAAGTAATAAGTAAGTTTCAGTTCTTCTGTCACGAAAAAATTGCCATGTATCTCTAACTTCGCGAATCATATCTAGATCAATCTCATGCACAAGAAGTTCATCATCCGAATAGCTAGCTTGTGCTTCAATTACACCACGAGGATTAACTATATAACTAGATCCATAAAACTCACCCATATTATGTGTTGAATTCCAAGGCTCTTCTTTGCCAACACGATTTATGGCACCTATATAGACTCCATTTGCTGCTGCAGATGCTGGTTGCTCTAGCTCCCAAAGATATTTACTAAGACCAGCAACTGTCGCTGAAGGGTTAACAATATAGTCTGCACCATTTAATGCTAAAGCCCGCCATCCCTCTGGAAAGTGACGGTCATAACAAATATAAACACCTAATTTTAAAAAAGCAGTCTCGAATACAGGCCAGCCTGAATCGCCAGGTTTAAAAAAGAATTTTTCATAAAATCCTGGAGCTACTTGCGGAATATGAGTTTTTCGGTATTTGCCTAGGTATTCACCAGTTGCATCTATAACAGCAGCTGTATTGTAGTAAACACCAGTCATATGTTCTTCATATATAGGCACAACAATTACCATGCTATGTTTTTTTGCATACTCCTGCATTAATTTAGTTGTATAACCATCCGGAATCTTTTCAGCAGCTGCGTACCATTTTCGATCTTGACCTGGACAAAAATATGGTTGAGTGAATACTTCCTGAAAGCAAAGCACTTGCACGCCCTTCGTTGCTGCTTCTTCAATGTATGGAATATGAGCCTCAATCATTCGATCCCGAATTTCTTCTGGTTTCATTGAGCCGTCGCCTTTAAGCGCCATTTGGATTAAACCGCACTTGACTTTTGACATCTTGAGCCTCCGTAGATTCTATTCTTTTCAGTATGTTACATCTATTATTTTATTGTATAGCATACGCTCTTTAGCTAATGGAAGTCTACGATCCATGGGAAAGATTTGATTGATTGTTACGTCTGTTTTTCTTAACATTTTTATAATAGAGTAATATTTATCGAAAGTAATCACAGCAAAACAATTATTAGCAATAAACTATAATCAATGATGGTAAAAAAATATTATGACTACCAAACATATTAATGCTTCTCATGGCGATTTTGCCGAAACAGTATTGATGCCTGGTGATCCGCTGCGGGCACAATATATTGCCAATACTTATCTAGACAAAGTTCAATTAGTTACTAATGTCAGGAATATGTTGGGATTTACAGGAGAATACAAAGGAAAAAAAATCTCTGTTATGTCACATGGAATGGGAATTCCATCTGCCTCAATTTACTGCACAGAGCTTATTAAAGACTATAAAGTAAAGCGTATAATAAGAGTAGGTAGCTGTGGTACTTCACATCCCTCTGTCGGCCTTCGAGATGTAGTAATTGCCATGGGAGCATCAACCGATTCAAATTTCAATCGTATTAGGTTTAGCGGGTATGATTATGCGGCTCTTGCAAGTTTCGAATTATTGGAAAAAGCAATTAAAGTAGCTAAATCTCATAAAGTAAGATATCACGTCGGTAATATTTTTTCTTCCGATCTTTTCTACACTCCTGATATTGAAATATTTCAAACACTAGCAAAATATAATATCTATGGTGTTGAGATGGAAACAGCGGGCATTTATTCGATTGCTGCTGAAAATAGTGTTGAAGCTCTAGCAATATGCACTGTTAGTGATAATGTTATTAATGGCGATGCTTTATGTGCCGAAGATCGCGCAACCACATTCGATGAGATGATTGAAATGGCGCTAGGAATAGCTTCTTGAAAAATTAGATATGACTAATTGTAAATTAAAAATTAATGTTTATTGACATTAAAGTTATTTGACACAAATTAAACTTGCATTAAGTCATTAAGGATACCCTTATTAATGCGAGCCCCCAGCTGTTGAATGACCTTAGTAGCACAATAAGTACCATACTTAGCGCACTCAGATAAATCATGATTATTTACAAATCCAAATAAAAAACCTGCTGCATAAGCATCGCCGGCTCCTGTGGTATCAATAATTTCTTTTACATCCAAAGCATCTTGAAAAATCGTATGATCATTTCGAATAATAATAGAACCTTTTTCTGCTCGTGTTATTACAAATAAAATATTTAGTTTTGATAATTTATTAATAATTTCCTTACTGTTTTTAGTGCCAAATAATGCATTAATTTCATCTTCATCTGCAAATACAATATTTGCTTCATTTTTAACAAATATTTCAAATTCATTGCGATGTCTTTCTACACAGAACGAGTCTGATAATGACATGGCTATAGTTGCATTATTAGCCCGACCAATTTCCGCAGCTTTTTTTGCAAGCGCAGGGCCATCTTCAATATCCCAAACATAACCTTCTAAAAGAATTATTTTAGGTTTTTTTATTGTTATTGAATCAATATCAGATAAACAAAGTTCAAGGCAGGCCCCCAAATAGGTCTGCATTGTTCTTTGACCGCCTTCACTTATCAAGATATGGCTTCTGGCTGTTGATTTGCCAAATTTTGTTGGCTTAAGCCGAATATCTACTCCTAAATTTTTCATATCATTATTGAAGATATTTCCAAAAGCATCATCATGGACTTTTCCAATGTAGGAAGATTTGCCTCCAAGATTAGCAAATCCAGCAATAGTGTTTGCAACTGAACCACCTGAAATTTTTTCTGTTGAATTTAGTAACGAATAGAGTTTTTCTGCTTGTTCTTCATCAATTAGCGTCATTGACCCAAGAGGCGCACCAATGGCGCCTAAAAATTTTTTATCAATGCGCCCAAGTATGTCGACAATTGCGTTGCTGATACCTAGTAACTGTTCTGAATATATCATTAGAAGCTTTTGTAAATTAGTAATGTTTAATTATAAATTATCAATAATGGCGTTAAGTGTTGCACTTGGCCGCATAGCATTAGAGACCATCAAGATGTTTGGTTGATAATAACCACCAATATCTACCGTTTTTCCTTGAGCATCTAATAGTTCTTTGTTAATTATCTTTTCATTGTGAGCTAATTCTTTGGCTATCTTAGTAAATCTTTCTGCAAGGTTAGGATTTTCGTTATTTTTAGCTAAAGCTTCAGCCCAGTACATTGCAAGGTAAAAATGGCTCCCTCGATTATCAAGCTCATTAACTTTTCGAGACGGTGATTTATTTTCCTCAAGGTATCGACTATTTGCATCATTAAGTGCATTCGATAAAGTCCTTGCGGCTAAATTGTCTGTTTTTTCAGAAATATCTTCGATTGATACTGCTAAAGCAAGGAATTCTCCTAGTGAATCCCAACGCAAATGACCCTCATTCAAAAATTGTTGCACATGTTTTGGCGCAGAACCACCAGCACCTGTTTCGTAGAGTCCGCCGCCTGCTAACAATGGCACAATAGATAGCATTTTTGCACTTGTGCCAAGTTCAAGTATCGGAAATAAGTCTGTAAGGTAGTCCCTAAGGACATTACCAGTTACAGAAATTGTATCTTCTCCATTTGCAACTCTATTGAGAGTGAACTTCATTGCTTCAATTGGCGTGAGAATCTGAATATCTAATTTTTGAGTGTCATGATCTTCTAAATATAGTTTCACTTTCTTAATTAAAGACACGTCATGAGCTCGATTTTTATCTAGCCAAAAGATTGCAGGTGTTTTAGTTTGTCGAGCGCGATTAACTGCTAATCTTACCCAATCTCGAATAGGTAGATCTTTGGTTTGGCACATACGCCAGATATCACCAGTATTAACGTTGTGCTCAAATATTAAATTTCCAATTTCATCT
>NYWX01000029.1 GCA_002685275.1 Gammaproteobacteria bacterium | reverse complement strand
TTTGAACATCGGAGCTGCCACAGCTGCAATATGTGCTCCTGTTTTGGTTCCTCCTGTAAAAGATATCGCTTTGATTTTTGGATGCGCTATGATTGCCTGACCTGCCGTAGTTCCTAAGCCATGAACAATATTTAACACCCCTTTTGGCAATCCGGCCTGATTACAAATATCTCCTAGCAAATAAGCTGTCATTGGAGTTACTTCACTAGGCTTTGCCACTACACAATTTCCCGCAGCCAATGCAGGAGCAATCTTCCATGTAAACAAATACAAGGGTAAGTTCCAAGGCGAAATACAACCCACCACCCCAATCGGTTGGCGGAGTGTAAAGTTAAGCGCTCCCAACCCAGTACTTTCATGTGCTTCGGAAGCAAACTGGGTGATTGCGTTGGCAAAAAACTGAAAATTAGAGGAAGCTCTGGGAATATCAATTGCAGTTGCTAATGAAAGTGGCTTCCCATTGTCTTTGGATTCTGCAGCGGCCAACTCAGGCAATTTTTCTCTTATCAACTGAGCTATTTTCGAGAGTATCTTCGAACGTTCGTCGAGAGCAGTATTTGACCAACTGGAAAAAGCAACTTTTGCAGCATGATAGGCTTGGGTTACATCCTCTACTCCAGAATTGGGTATTTGCGAGTAAACCGCTCCGTTTTCTGGAGTATAATTATCCAACCACTCCTTGGAGATTGGATCAAAAAATTCTCCGTTAATATAATTTTGAATTTTCATTATTGCTTTTTGTAGGCCACCACTTTTATCTCAACAACGAGATCTGGATGTGGCAGTTGATGTACGGCTACCGTTGTTCTTGAAGGACCTGTTTCTTTATCGAAAAATTGCCCATATGCTTTGTTGTAGCCAGCAAAATCATTCATGTTTACCAGAAAGGAAGAAACCTCTACCACATCTTTTAAACTGACCCCAACTGTTTGCAGGTTTCGTTCAATATTTTGTAAAACTGCTTTGGTTTGTTCAAAAATATCTAATCTTTTGGTACCCATTTCGTCAATAATCTCAACTCCAGCAATGCTGTTATCGGGTCTGCGCGAACTGGTTCCTGAAACGAAGATAAAATCTCCTGCTACTTTTACATGAGGATAGGCTCCTCTTGGGGTAACTTTCTTCTCTGTCATCTTATTTGGCTAATTTGTATGTCTTTCCAAAGTTACTGGATGTATTCGGAAGATTCAAACAAAACTTTTTAAGGAAAAGTCAAATTTTATAGCAGTCAATTATTTGGGGCTATCCGAGTAGAATTGCTTTAGAGTCTTATCGAATGGAAAAACTGTAAAATTATGGTTTTGTAAGCATGGCCCAAAGTGTCATTACAGTGTTCTGATTTCGTGTTGTTGCACTAACCTTGAAGTGTTTCTCAAGAAAGGTATTATTTAATTTGGTTTTTCCATAGCTTACACAAGCAAGGTATAGCACATTATCTATCATGGTAAATTCATCATTTTCATTTTTGTATGCTCTCGTTGCATCTTGATTTGGAGTATCCTTTAAAAAAGTAAAGTACAGCTTTCTTTCCCCTTCTTGGTATGGACAATTGCCAATGATCTTCATCCAATCAGCTCTCGTATACACAAAAACAGGGATCTTATATCCATACTTTTCTTGAAGGAGCAATGAGATTTGATTTTCAATAACTTTGGGAGTACAATCGCTATTGAGAAGAATATTCCCGCTTTGTATATAGGTAGATACATTGGTAAACCCATAAGACATTAAAAGCGTTCTAAAGATCTCCATAGGTAGCTTATTCTTTCCAGAAACATTGACACCACGAAGCAAAATGAGGAATCTATTCATCCGATAAATTCCCTAATTCTTCTGATCTAGTTTTAACTTCTTCCAGTATTCTTTCCTTAGGTGTGGTCTCAGAAATTACACCAGTTTTTATCATTTTTAATAAAATCTGATCTTGCATTCTACCTCTGGTCATTGCTTCATGATAGCCCAAATGCTCATTAAAGGTAACCAAAGAATATTTAGACGAATATAGATCGGGAAAGGTCTTTTCTAATTCCATCTCAATCTTTCTTTTTTCTTTAAAAATTGGATTGGCCACATGATCTCTCATTTCGTAATAATTATCGATGGCCAAATCCGCTATGGCATCGGCATTCTTTTTGCGGTCTTTTTGAAATTCGAAAAAGATCTTTTCCCAATCACCGCTGTACGCATCTATAAAAGCATCGAGCTCGGCAACATCTTCAAAAGAAGCATTCATTCCTTGCCCATAAAAAGGAACAATGGCATGGGCTGCATCTCCCATAATAAGCGTATTTCCTTTGTATGTCCATGGGGCGCATTTAACGGTTCCCAATTTCCCTGTCGGGTTGGTTTCAAATTCCTTTAAAACATCTGGAATTAAGGCCAGGGTATCTGGAAAATCTCTTTCGAAAAACTCTGTGATTTTTTCTTTCGTGGTTAGGTTATCAAAATTAAATTCACCTTTAGAATAACTTAAAAATAGGGTTACTGTAAAACTTCCATCCATATTAGGCAAGGCGATCAGCATATAATCGCCCCGTGGCCAAATATGCAGGTGATCTTTGCTTATTAGATGTTTGCCATGGACCCCTGGAATTTCTAACTCTTTATAACCATGGGTCAAAAACTCTTGAGAAACATTAAAACCATCTAATTGCTGTTCGTAGCTCTTTCGCAATAAAGAACCTGCTCCGTCTGTTCCAAAGATAACATCTGCTTTGATTACAAACTGTTCTTTGGTATCGTAAGATTCGAACGTAGCTTCCTTATTTTCTATGTCAACAGACAGACATTTCATCTGAAAGTGAATGTGAACGTTTTCGTGTTTTTCAGCTTCTGTTAGAAGAATGCCGTTCAAATCGCCCCGTGAAATAGAATTGATATATTCTCCTTCTCTCCCAGAGTAATTAGACTCAAAAGTATTGCCTGCAATATCATGCATTAAACGACCTCGCATAGGGATACAAATTTCACGTGCTTTCTCCTCAACTCCTGCCAGCCGCAATGATTTTAAACCTCTATTAGACAAAGCCAAATTAATTGATCTTCCTGCCGAAATTTCAGTTTTTCTCAAATCGGGCCTTCCTTCATAAACTAGTACTTTATAACCTCGTTGCGCCAATCTCAATGCTAGAAGAGACCCACACAATCCTCCGCCAATAATTAATATTTTCTCACTTTTTTTCACGTATCAATTCTAATGTTTTTTGGAATGTTTGTTTGTAATTTCTTGTTTGAATATCCGGCTGAAAATCTTCTCGTGGTGTTCCGTCTATATTGTATAATTTCTCAAAAGGGAAACAAACGTTTAACCCGGAATCGGGTAAAGTAACACATTTTATGGCTCCTAAGAGACGGGCCATGCTTGTACCAATAACGGTTGCCTTATCCATATTTGAAAACCCTTGAGCAATTGCCTCTCCAACACTGCCTGTCCAGCGGCTTACCAAAACATATACAGGCTTGCTATAGGGGTTTTTTAATGGTGACAAAATTTCAATGTATTTCCGTTTGATGCCTAGTGCTCGTTCTACACCAACTCTTTCGTGAATTTGATAAGGTATTTCTTGGGTAATAAACTGGCCCATAATGGCTTTGGCAACATCTGTATTTCCTCCTCCGTGAGTTTCACGAAGGTCTATTATCAAAGCTCTTGTATTTTTAAGATCATCCACCACTTTTGGAAACATATTGATCAACTCATTATTACCAAGAGAATTATTAATTTTTATATATCCTACATCCCCCAAAACAATATCAGATTCTAATAACAAAGAAGATTCCTTGATTGGCGTTGCTCTCGGTACTTGAACTTCTATACTTTGTTTATTTCGCAGAATGTCGAATTTTCTCGGTTCGTTATGGCGACCTGCAAAAATTAGGTTGGCAAAATATTCCCTTACCTCCTCATCCGGATTTTCAATAGATGTTGGCAAATTAGAATGGATGATCTCCTGAATATTTTTCCCATTCACTTTTACCAACTGATCTCCTATTTGAAGGTTGTACTCGGTAATCCTATAACTATCTCTTATGTCTGAGATATAATATTTTTCATTGTCAACTTTTATATAGGCATCTGAATCATTTGGTATTAAACGAAACGAAAAATCAAGATTTCTATTGAGACTTAGATGAGGATCGTACAGTTCGTGTTTCATTAATTCAATGGTAAAGGTAAACTCCCAATCTTTTTTGATCGTCTGTAATCTGCTGTTGTAAAGTTCTTTTACCTTATTCCATTGGGTTTGTTTTTGATCGAAATAAGCATATTGGTCTTCCATCAATTCCCAAAAGTAATCAAAATCTTTTTGGTACTTATTTTGGCTGATAGCCATGAAAGTACCAACCATAAACAAACTGGGAACTAAGGCCTTTTTCATAACAAGCTTTTCAATATTTGAACCATTCTGTAAACGTCTTCAAAGCTGTTATATAGCGGAACTGGCGCACAACGAATCACATCTGGTTCTCGCCAATCGGTAATCACATGATTTTCCGTTAGTTTTCGATGCAGGTTTTTATCTGCATTTTTTACCTGAACAGACAGTTGGCATCCTCTTTCTTTAGGATTCTTGGGAGTTATAATCTTGATTTGATCCGAATCAATTTGATGGATTAAATACTCAAAATACCCTGTAAGTTTGACAGACTTTTCTCTAAGAGCGTTCATACTAACTTTGGCAAATACATCCAACGATGCGCGAATGGCAGCCATCGATAAAATAGGAGGATTGCTCAACTGCCAACCTTCAGCACCTGCCATTACATCAAAAGGTTGACGCATATTGAACCGCGTTTTTTTATTGTGATTCCACCACCCTGCAAATCGAGGTAAGTTCTTATTGTTTGCATGTTTTTCGTGCACAAACAATCCGGCCAAAGACCCTGGTCCTGAATTCAAATATTTATAAGTACACCAAGCTGCAAAATCCACCCCACTATCGTGCAAGTTGGGTTGCACATTTCCAGCTCCATGTGCCAAATCAATTCCCACCAAACAATTTTTTGCATGGCCCAATTCGGCAATTCTCTTTAAATCAAAATACTGACCCGTATAGTAATTCACTCCACCGATCAAAAGCATGGCAATTTCATCTCCTTGTTCTTCCAGGATGGTTTCCAAATCTTCCATATGCAGTAACTCCTCACCTTTTCTAGGTTTCCATTCAACCAATCCTTCACAAGGGTCAAACCCATGAAATTCTAGTTGAGATTGTACGGCATATCTATCGGAAGGGAAGGCATCACTTTCAATGACAATTTTATATTTTATTTTGGTTGGTTGATAAAACGAAACCATCAACAAATGTAAATTGGTAGTCAAGGTGTTCATCACAACCACCTCTAGAGGCTTAGCCCCAACGATCTCGGCCATGCTTTCTGTGAGAAATTCGTGGTATGGCATCCACGGATGTTGTGCTTCAAAGTGTCCTTCTACCCCATATTTTGCCCAGTCATTGAGTTCCTGCTGAATATACTTCTGGGTCAATTTAGGTTGTAACCCGAGTGAATTTCCCGTAAAATAAAGCCAGTCATTTCCGTCTTTGTCTTTCGGAATATGGAACTCTTTTCTCAGGGTTGCTAGAGCATCTTCTTGATCTAATTTTTTAGCATAATCAAGGGTATTTTGGTAAGTCATCGCATAAAAAAATGATTGTATTCAAAGATAGGACAATCATTCTTTATGGTTTAATTTTTGGTAGACAAAAATATCGAAACATTTGTACTTTGCTCGAATTTGATATATTAATATAACACGCGAAACTTGATAGTTCCTTCAATATTTTTCAATGCTTTGATTACTTTTTTATTGTATTCTTTGTCAACATCGGTAATTACATATCCTACTTTGGAATCGGTTGATAAATACTGACCTGTAATATTTAATTCAAACTCTGCCAACAACTTATTGATATTAGCCATTACCCCAGGAACATTTTTGTGAATATGCAAAAACCTATGAAAATCTTGTCTAGGCAAACGAATATTAGGGAAGTTTACAGCATCTACAGTATTTCCAGAATTGATATAAGCCATGATTTTCTCTGGTACAAAATCTGCAATATCTTTTTGTACCTCTTCTGTGCTTCCACCAACATGAGGAGTTAAAATTACATTGTCTAAACCTTGTAGTTCGGTAGAGTAGTCTCCATTTGCTCTTGGCTCTTGTGGATAAACATCTACAGCAGCTCCTGACAATTTTCCACTTTTCAAGACATCTCTTAATGCTTCTATATCTACCACAAAACCTCTTGATAAATTCACGAGAATAGCTCCATCTTTCATCGATTCCAATTCTTTTTTACCAATAAAATTTTTATTGGCTGCATTGTCATCAATATGCAAAGTAACCACATCAGAAAGTGCTAACAACTCATTTATATCGTCTAAACGAGTTGCATTTCCCAAAGCCAATTTATCTTCTATATCATAGTAATATACATCCATACCCAGGGCTTCTGCGAGTACAGATAATTGTTTCCCAATATTTCCATATCCAACAATACCCAGCTTTTTTCCTCTTACTTCACGAGAACCTTGCGCTGTTTTATTCCAATGCCCGTTGTGCAATTCAGTGCTTCTTTGAAATACAGAACGCATGAGCATGATAATCTCTCCGAGAGCAAGCTCTACCACAGAACGAGTGTTGCTATATGGCGCGTTAAAAACTACAATTCCATTCTCTTTGCATGCGTCTAAATCTATTTGCTTGGTTCCGATGCAAAATGCACCGATGGCCATTAACTTATCTGCAGCTTGAATTACTTTTTTGGTAATCTGGGTTTTGGATCGTATTCCCAATACATGTACTCCTTGTAATTTTTCAATCAGTTCTTCTTCGGGGATACTTGTTTTTACCAATTCAACGGTAAATCCGTCTCCGGATAATTTTTCGAAAGCATCGGGATGTACATTTTCCAATAATAGGATTTTAATCCTATTTTTTGGATAAGAATGGTTTCTAGGTAGTTTGTTCACAAATAAAAATTCATCAAGGTTCGGTGCAACGTGGTCTGCGTTTTCGATGGTTTTTTCTCTTTCCACATTTTCAGTGTAAGCAAAAAATTTATCTGCCACTCCGACTTCTCTTGTAACATAATCGCTGTAACCATCTCCAATTACTTGTATCTCTCCATCTAAATTTAAATCTTTTAGACATTGAATCTTGCCATTATGCTGAGACAAAACATTATTTTCATCAAATCCAACAATGATATCGTTTTCATCAAATTTAAAGGTATTTGCAAAAACACGATCTGAAGGGATATCGTATTCTTCAACAATATCGTCAATAAATTCTTTAAACCCACAGGAGATGACATAAATATTCTCAGAAAAATTTTCAAAGAACTCCCTATTGTTTTCAATTGATTTGGATACCTCTTTACGCAACTCTTTGATTAGAATTACCAAATCAGACTTTTTTGCATGGATTAATTTTATACGCCTTTCTAAAGATTCTGTAAATGAAATTTT
>NYWX01000028.1 GCA_002685275.1 Gammaproteobacteria bacterium | reverse complement strand
TTTTTATAATGTTAATGTTAATGTTAATGTTAATGTTAATGTTAATTTTGCATTATAAGGTTGCGACGGTAAATTATGAAAAAATCAATTTTAATATTATCTCTTCTTTCGTTGTGGGGATGTAATGCACCGGATAACTCTATTGTTACCATGCCGGCAGATATAATTATTAAAAATGGCACTATATTAACAATGAATGAAGACAAAGAAATCATTCAAGCGGGTGCCGTTATTATCAAAGATAAGAAAATTATTGAGATCGGCTCAGATGCTATATTAGCCACATACACCTCTAAAAATATTATCGATGCTGAAGGTGGCATTGTTATGCCTGGAATGATCAATACCCATACACATGTTTCAATGTCTGTATTTAGGAGCTTAGCAGATGATGTGCCAGATCGTCTGCAGCGCTATATCTTTCCGTTAGAAAATAAAATGGTTTCTAAAGAAATGTCATATCTTGGCGCTCTTCACGGCAGTATTGAAATGGCAAGATCTGGTGTAACGACCATGGTAGACATGTACCTTTTTGAAGAAAGTGCAGCTGAAGCAGTAAAAGAAATTGGCTTAAGAGGGATAATGACCCAAAATATTATCAAATACCCTACAGCAGACGGCAAGGATACTCAGGCCAAAATTGATTTAGCAATCGAGTTTATCGAAAAATATAAAGATGATGAATTAATTACGCCAGGGTTTGGACCTCATGCTCCTCATACCGTCAATATAGAAGATTTAGAAAAAATTAAGATTCTTTCTGAAAAATACAACTTGCCAGTTTCAATGCACGTTGCAGAAACAGAAAAAGAGCTTAATAAATTTAAAGATGATTATGGTATGACACCTATTGAGTATCTCGACTCTATCGGCATTCTTAATGAACGCTTTATTGCTGCTCACGCTATATTCGTTACAGACAACGATATTGCATTAATGAAAGCAAGGGATATTGGGGTTGCACATAATATGGTTGCAAACATTAAATCGGCAAAAGGGGTTTCACCTGCCTTGAAGATGTATGACCAAGGGCTAAGAGTAGGTCTTGGCACAGACGGCCCAATGAGCGGCAACACATTAGATATTATTGGTCAAATGGGCTACGTTGCAAAACTTCATAAGTTAGTCAACAAAGATAGATCTGCAATGCCACCCTTTAAAGTCGTAGAAATGGCAACCATGGGTGGTGCGAGAGCAATTCATCGTGAGGATGAGCTTGGCTCATTAGAGGTAGGTAAGTTAGCAGATATCGCCATTATTGAAGTAAAATCAGCCAATATGGTGCCAATGTATAGCCCGTATTCTGCTTTGGTATACTCTGCAAATGCCTCCAATGTTGATACAGTAATCGTGAATGGTAAAGTTATCGTCAAAGACAAGGTACTGTTAACTTACGATGAAGCCAAATCAAGAGAGATGATGTTTGATTTTAGTAAAAAAGTTTCCGCTACTGCCGACACTCTATAAATGTTAATTGTCACTATCAGTGAATATCCTCTTACTTTTTTGGAAAAATATTAAGACAATTGCGCCTAATTAAGGAAAGAGATAATGTCATTAGATCTTACAAAACGTCATTGCGAACCATGTGAGGGAGGTGTTCTGCCGTTAAAAGATGATCGTTGTTCTGAGTTTATGAATGCTCTACATGATGATTGGTCTATAAGTGATGATGGTCTTAGAATAGAGCGAAAATTTAATTTTCTGACTTATAGTCATACACTTGGATTCACAAACGCCGTTGCCTGGATAGCTACAATCGAAGGCCATCACCCGCTAATATCATTTAGTTACGGTGCATGTATTGTAAGTTATACAACACATGCAATAAATGGATTATCTGATAATGATTTTATTTGCGCAGCTAAGATTGACGAGCTTACTTTGGTCTAAGTAAATGGTAAATATTTATGATATTGAGCAAGCAGCACTACGTATAAAAAAAGCAAGCGTAAGAACACCGTTAATAAAAAATTTTCATCTTGATGAAGTTACTGAAGGGAAGATTTTAATTAAATCTGAGTGCCTACAAACAACAGGTTCATTCAAGATTCGCGGTGCTTATAATTTTCTAAGCCAACTAAATGATATAGAAGCAGCAAAAGGAGTTGTTGCTTGGTCATCGGGTAACCACGCACAAGGAGTTGCAGCAGCAGGCGCGTTGCTGAATATTAAAACTGTCATTGTGATGCCAAATGATGCCCCTAAAATTAAAATTGATAATACGCGATATTTGGGCGGTGAAATTATTAGTTATGATCGATATTCAGGTGATAGAGAAGTAATTGCGACTGAGATTGCGGGAGAGCTCGGTGCAACATTAGTACCTTCTTATGATCATGAAAAGATTATCGCAGGGCAAGGAACTGTTGGTCTTGAATTAGCTCAAGATGCTCTTTACATTCAGGAGCCACCAGATCAGGTTTTGATACCTTGCGGCGGCGGTGGGCTCTCATCTGGTAGCGCTTTAGCGCTAAAGTCTCTTTTACCAAATGCTGATATTTTTGCAGTGGAACCATCAAGCTTTGATGATACAGCTCGTTCATTCAGATTAGGTGAACGGCAGTGCATTAATAATAATGCAAGATCAATTTGCGATGCTCTGCAAACACCAATACCAGGTAAAATAACATTCAATATAAATAAAAAAAGACTGTCAGGTGTTTTAACGGTAACGGATGAAGAAGTTGAAGAAGCAATAAGATTTTCTTTTAAATTTTTAAAAACTGTAATAGAGCCTGGAGGCGCCGTTGCTTTAGCAGCTATATTATCCGGAAAGATAGACACAAAAAACAAAACAACTGCAGTAGTATTAAGCGGAGGAAATATTGATATAGAATTATTTAACGAGATTCAGCTAGGCTTGAATTGTTATTAAAATTTAGGAAGTTATAAATCTTAATTATTTACTAGCTTCAATTTTAAAACATTTCGCTAGTTTCCAGAGATTCATCTTTAGGCTTGGATCGCGTTTTAATAAAATTACCAGTTATCATATTTTCATAACTTTGACCTGGTCCTACCATTGGATATACACCAGCATCTTGATCGATCATAACCTCTAAGAATGCAGGACCCTTAAATTCCATGAACTCCCGAATTACCTGTGGTATATCTTCTTTTGAGTCTAATCTTCTAGCAAAATTAAAGCCATCAGCTTCAGCTGATTTAACAAAGTCTTTGGCATGTAAAGATTTATCACTTGCAGACATGCGCCCATCAAAATACATTTTTTGCCACTGACGCACCATTCCATCACCGCGATTATTAAGAACAATTACTTTCACAGGTTGATTGTAGGTTGTGGCAGTTTCCAATTCACCGATATTCATACGTATACTTGCATCACCATCAATATCAATAACAATCTTATCTGGTTTTGCAAATTGTGCACCTATGGCTGCAGGCAAACCAAAACCCATGGTTCCCATGCTACCTGATGTTAACCAAAGCCTAGGCTCACAAAAATCAAAGTATTGAGCGGCCCACATTTGATGTTGCCCAACACCTGTTGAAATAATTGCTTTACCCTGAGAGTGTTTATTTATTTCTTCGATAATCGCATAAGGCTGAATTAAATCACTCTCATGATCATAATTTAGGGCATATTCTTTTTTAAGGTTGGCAATCTCTTTGTGCCATGTATTGAATGATTTTTTGAATTTAATGCTACGACCATAATTAAGAATATCTAATAAACTTTTATTTAAAATACCAATATGATGCCAGTTAACTTGTTTAACTTTACCAATTTCTGCTGAATCAACATCAAATTGAGCTATAGATTTTGCTCGGGGAGCAAATTTAGAAGGATTGCCAGCAACGCGATCATCAAATCGTGCTCCTATAGCTATAAGAAAATCACAATCCTCAACAGCGTAATTTGCTGAAGCTAAGCCGTGCATACCTAGCATGTGCAATGATAATGGATCATTTGTATCGCTGGCTCCTAATGCCATTAAGGTTGTTGTGACTGGAATACCATATTCTTTTGCTAATTTACGCATAACTTCGCTTGCATTTGCGTTTACGATTCCGCCACCAGCATAAATTAATGGGCGCTTGGATTTAGATAGCAATTCGTAAAATTGTTTACAGGCTTTATTAGACAGTTTATTTTCAGTAATAGCTTTTAATCGACGCCGGTAACCATGCAATGAAAGTACACCTTCTCCTTTAAATTTACCTTTCCAGTTTTGTATATCTTTTGGGATGTCAACTACTACTGGACCGGGACGTCCTGTTCTAGCTAGATCAAAGGCACTACGAACAGTTCTTTCTAATTTTTCTGGATCCGTAACTAAAAAGACATGCTTTGCAACTGCTCCCATGATTGCTGATACTGGAGCTTCTTGAAAAGCGTCAGTTCCTATTGCTCCTGTTGGAACTTGGCCACAAATAACAACCATTGGGACTGAATCTGCCATACTGTCGCGTACCGGCGTTACTGTATTAGTTGCACCAGGGCCAGATGTCACCATTAAAACACCAACTTTACCGCTTGCACGTGCATAGCCTGCCGCCATAAAGCCAGCTCCCTGCTCATTTGCAGGAACAATCAATGGTATGGCATCTGATCCATCAGTTCGCTTATTTTCAACATTAAAGCGAAATACTGCATCATAAATAGGTAGAATCGCGCCTCCACTATATCCAAAGATAGTATCAACACCCTCATCAGCTAGAATTTGTACAACGGTATCAGCGCCGCTCATTACTTTATTATTCATTAAATGTGCTTTTAGATTCGATTTTTTAGACTCTTTATTCATTAAATTATAAGTTTTTGTTGATTGAAAGTTTTTATGAGTGTTTACTAATTTTTATAGCATTGCAATACTCTAATAACTACGACAAAATTTATAAATAAAAGAGACCATAATGGTTTCACGTATAATACTCAAAATTAGATAGGATTTAGTACTTATGAGGCATGCAATATCAGTTCTCCTTCAGAACGAAGTTGGCGCTTTGACGCGAATGACTGGCATGTTTTCGTCTCGCGGCTACAATATTGAGACACTTAATGTTGCGCCAACAAATGATTCAAGTGTTTCACGCGTAACACTTGTGGTGTCAGGCTCTGATGAGGCTATTGCACAATTAAATGCACTGTTGGCAAAGCTTGTTGATGTAGTAAATATTCATGATATGACTCTCGGGGAACACTTTGAGCGAGAATTAGCTATTATCAAGGTAAAATTGAGTGCTGATGGGTTGAACAAAATTATGAAAATGTCACAACAATTTGGCGCAGTGGTTCTTGATGAAGCGCAAAATAGCTGCACTGTTCAGTTGACTGGCAAAGTCAAAGAAATCGATGCTTTTGTTCTTAGAATTGGTGATCTTGGAAAAATCTCCGCTGTTGCTCGAAGTGGAACAGTTGCAGTCTCTAAAGGTGAAGTAACTCTTACTTCATTTGATCTACAACATCTTCTTGTTGACTAGTAAAGTGTCTGAGTTTAATTTTTCAAATTACCGGCGTTTGGTCATTAAAGTTGGCTCCTCACTTTTGGTGGACGATTCTGGTGTCTTCAATATATCTTGGTTAAATAATTTAGCAGATGACATTGCAGATTTATTTAATAATGGCCATGAAATACTTATAGTATCGTCTGGCGCTATTGCTATT
>NYWX01000027.1 GCA_002685275.1 Gammaproteobacteria bacterium | reverse complement strand
AGTCGGAATCGCAATCGCAATACGACGAAATATCAAGTTAAGCATATTCGACTTCCAAATAACGTGAACATTATTTTATGATTAATGATCAAAGACTCCAAAAAATCAGCGTTTTAAATAGAATCATATTTTATTTTACTTTATAAAGATTTTTAGAGTACCAAACACCTTCAACATTCTTGTGCGGCCAGCCTTTCAATTTTGGTTTAAGAAACGATGCGCTCGTGTAATGGTAAATTGATATTAATGGAACTTCATCAGCTATGATTTCTTCAATTTTTGTATAATTAAGTTGAGAATTGTTTGAAGTTTTCGCATCTAACAATAATCGATCAACTTCCTTATTGGAAAATTTAGAATCATTATATCCAGAATCTGTATTCACTAAATCAAGAAATGTTGAAGCTTCATTATAGTCTCCACACCAACCACCACGAGCGACTTCATAATTTCCTTGATTTCTTGAGGTAAGGAAAGTTTTCCACTCTTGATTTTGCATACTGGCTATAACACCTAGCTTTTGTTTCCACATTTGACTAATTGCGATCGCAATCTTTTTGTGACCTTCAGATGTGTTATAGAGAATTTCAATTGAGAGTGGATTTTCTTTGTTGAATCCTGCGTCTTTCAGTAATTCAGCAGCTTGTTGATCACGTTCTGCTTGAGTCATTGAAGATATTTTAACTTCTGGAACTGTGAATCCTGCTGTGGCTCCCGGAGTAAAGGTGTAAGCTGATATCTGACCAGCCTGTAAGATATTTTTAACTATAATGTTTCGATCTATTGCATAAGATAGTGCCTGCCTAATTCTTTTATCCTTAAGCACTTCTGGCCCATTTTCTCCCATATTTAGATTATAGTAATAAGTGCAAAGTGAGGGATTTGAATGGACTTCATTTGGATATTGTTTTTGCATTCGTAAGAATTGTCCAGTTGGAACGCCTGTTTTATCAAATTCTCCAGCAAAATAACGCGTAAGAGCTACATTTTCATCATTCACAATTTTAATAACAATTTTTTCTAATATTGTATTAGCGTTATCCCAATATTTTTCATTACGCTCGCGCTCTAAGGTTTCATTTGGCACATGTTTTGTTAGTTTATAAGCACCATTTGAAACTATATTTTCAGGTTTTACCCAATTTACACCGTGCTTATCTATTGCCCATTGAGGTGAGGGAAACGTAGATGCATGAGTAGTGGTTAATGGGAAATAAGATAAGCTACTTTCCAGCCTAACTTCCAATAATGATTCTGATAAAGCTTTTACACCCAGTTCTGACACTGGCATTTCACCAGATATGACATCACTAGCATTTTTCAAATTCATCACTTTCATAAACCATTGATAAGGCGATGCTGTTTCTGGATTTGCTAGACGTTTCCATGCATATTCAAAGTCAAAAGCTGTAACCGCCTTGCCATCTGACCATCTAGCATTATTACGCAAAGTAAATCTATAAATAGTTTTATCTTCATTTGTATTATGGCTAATTGCTACACCTGGAATTAAGTTACCATCTTTATCTTGGTTATATAGACCTTCGAAAAGATCTCTAATAATTGCTGACCCACCCACATCTTCAACTATCTGTGGATCAACAGAAGTATGTTCATCAATGGTGACATAGGTAAAAATTTGCTCATCCGCCAATAGCTCATTGGTTATTGGATGGACTTGAGCAACCACAGAGGAGCTGAGCATCCAATTGAATATTGTGGCCATAAGTATAATTTTTAGATATTGCATCATAAATAATTTCATTCTAGTTTTAACATTTTTAAAGAAATACTTAAATGTATGGTGCCCAGAAGAGGACTTGAACCTCCACCTATATAATATAGACCAGCACCTGAAGCTGGCGCGTCTACCAATTCCGCCATCTGGGCAATTTTTAATCATTTTTATAATGATTGATAACATATGTCAAAAAATGAGGTATGGTTTGTTCTTCATTAAACCGAAACTTTTCTTTCATTCATAATGTTGGTTAACTGTTCAAAAAAACCAAATTACCTTTTTTTAGAAGGAGCGCATAAATTTGGCAAAGAAAAAAATATCTAAGACTAAGCAAGGCAAACCTTATAAACATCCAATTCCAAGTAGAAATGAATTACTTGATGTAATGGCTGATATTAAAAAACCTATTAATGTTGAGTCAATGCTTAAGATATATAGCTTAAAGGGCCAGCGAATGCGCTTTCTTTTGGTAGATCAGTTAAGAGATATGGCCGATAAAAAATTAATTTTTGAAAACAAAAAGAATGAGTTTTCCATTAGTAAAGATACTAGCCTAGTAACTGGAAAATTTAGTAGCCATCGCGATGGTTATGGATTCATTATTTGTGATGATAAAAGTTTGGAAGATATATTTGTCGCTTCACAGCATGCAAAAACATTATTTGATGGTGATAAAGTTTCAGTTCAACTTATAGGGAAAGACTATCGCGGTCGATTACAGGGAAAACTTGTTAAAATCTTAGAACGAGCAATTAAAAGTATAACTGGTCAATTTATCCGAGAACGAAATTGTTGTTTTGTATTACCAGAAAATCCTAAGTTGCCTCACCGCATCGTCATCTCAAAAGATCAATCGTTACAAGTTAAAAATAATAGTGTAGTAGTTGTAGAAATACTTAGTTATCCAAAGCAAAACGAACTAGCTACTGGTCACATTACATCAGTTATTGGTGAGATTGGAGATAAGGGAATAATAACTGAAATAGCTATTCACTCACATGGCATACCATTTGATTGGCCGGATAACGTCAAACAGGAAGCTCAAAATTTTGGTAATAATATTTCTGTAGATGATAAAAAACGTATAGATTTAAGCGATTTGAACTTAATAACGATTGACGGTGCGGATGCGCGAGATTTTGATGATGCGGTATTTTGTGAGAAAAAAAATGACGGTTGGCGGTTAATTGTCGCAATTGCAGATGTAGCTGATTATGTAAAAATTGATTCAGCGCTTGATAAGGAGGCTATTATACGCGGCACTTCTGTTTATTTTCCTGGCCGTGTTGTACCTATGTTGCCTGAAGTTCTCTCAAATGGCCTTTGCTCACTTAATCCAAAAGTAGATCGTCTTTGTATTGTGTGTGATATGCAAATTGATAATTTAGGAAAAGTTTCCAAGACAAATTTTTATGAAGGTGTGATGAAGTCAAAAGCGCGCCTTACTTATGGTCAGGTAGGAGATTTTCTAATTGGCAAATCAAAAAATTCGATACCAAATAATCTTAAAGCCACAGTCAATAATTTACATGATCTATATAAAACATTTCAAAAAAATCGTAATCATCGAGGTGCAATAGAAATAGATATTCCACAAACAAAATTTAAATTAAACGATGAGGGTACTATCGACTCTATTGTAGTCGAGCATCGTAATGATGCTCATCGTTTAATTGAGGAATGCATGATTACAGCAAATGTTGAAGCTGCAAAATTTTTAAAAGATCACAAAATTCCTAATCTATATCGCATACACCCAAAACCGGATACTGAGCGTTTCAATAATTTAAGGCAATATCTCATATTACTTGGCTTGAAAGTTCCGCATCCGAATCATGTCAAACCACATCATTTTAATCAGCTTATTAATCAAATTAAAAGTCGCCCCGATAGCGCGGCGATAAAAATGATAATACTGCGATCACTTACACACGCTGAATACTCACCCTCAAATATCGGACATTTTGGTCTAGCTTTGGACTCATATGCACACTTTACCTCTCCAATACGTCGTTATCCTGATTTGCTAGTTCATCGCGCCATTAAGCATATTGTAAATAATAATAAAGTTGGAAGATTTCACTACAGCAAAGAAAAAATGGAGAATTATGGTGAAATCACTTCAGCTCACGAAAAGAGAGCAGAAGCGGCTACTCGTGATGTTGAGGCATGGCTAAAATGTGAGTATTTGGAAAAATATACTGGAGAGGCATACGAAGGAATAATTACAGGCATTACAAATTTTGGTTTATTTGTGCAAATTAATGAATTAATGATTGATGGTTTGGTTCACGTTAAAAGTTTGAGTAATGATTATTATAGTTTCGAAGCAGAGTCACATAGGTTAATAGGTGAAAGGACAGGGCGATCCTTCAGTCTTGGTGAAACAATCAAGATTATAGTTAAAAATGTCGATATGGAAACCCGAAAAATTGATTTTCAAATTGCTTGAGAGTTGTTTATAAATACAAAAGTTATTAAAAAAAATAATAAAGATTAAGAATGAGAAGTTAATGAGTAAAACACATTATGCAATAGGTATTCGCGCAGTTGAATTGCTTTTATCTAAAAATGATAAAGATATATTTTGTATTTATATAGAACATGATTCAGCAAATTCGAGGCTAAAAAAAATCATTAATTCTGCTGAGCTTGAAGGTGTAAAAATTCAATATACTAATAGGTCGCGCCTATCTCAAATGAGTCAAAATGTGCGTCATCAAGGCGTTATAGCTGAGTTAAAAAATAGAAAAATACTTGATGAGGCTGACCTTAGGAAGATGGTAGAAGAGCGCCTCATGGTTGAAAATAGCGCACCTCTGTTGTTTCTTATTCTTGAGGGTATCCAAGACCCGCATAATTTAGGTGCTTGCATGAGGACGTCTGATGCAGCTGGTGTAGATGCAATAATTATACCTCGACATGCGGTAGCAGGCTTGAGTCCCGCTGTGAGTAAGGTAGCATCAGGAGCAGCGGAACAACTTCCTCTAGCGGCTGTGGGTAATCTTAATAGAGTCATAAGATGGCTTAAAGATTATGGAATCAATATTATTGGTACTAGCGATAAAGCTAGCATTAGCTTACTAGAAGCTAAATTAGATGGATCTATAGCCATGGTAATGGGCGCAGAAAATAGCGGAATTAGTAAAAATATCCTAGAGCGCTGCGACTCTCTAATTAGCATACCAATGATGGGTGTAGTTTCGAGCTTGAATGTCTCAGTTGCGACAGGTGTTTGTCTCTTTGAAATAGTTCGTCAAAGGGCCTTGCGTCAAGCTTAAGCCTTAGGTAGGATTCCGTTCCCGTCTATTAAGACGGTATTAACCCTTGTTATTTATATTTACCAAATAACTACAATCCGAAAGGGAATAAAATGAGACATTATGAAATAGTTTTTCTAGTTCATCCAGACCAAAGCGATCAAGTGCCTGCCATGATAGAGCGGTACACAAGCATGATTGTTGACTCAGGTGGTAAGGTACATCGCTCTGAAGATTGGGGCCGCCGCCAATTAGCACATCCAATAAGTAAGATTCATAAGGCACATTATGCTCTTCTTAACGTTGAGTCTGAGCCTACCGTTATTGATGAGATTAAATCCGCTTTTAAGTTTAATGATGCTGTTCTAAGAAATCTTATTATCGTTCGAAATGACGCCATTACTGAAGCATCTCCAATGGCTATTTCTGTAGCAGAAGAAAAAGCTAAAGAAAAAGAGGCCCAGCAACGACGAGATGCAAAAGCTGTGGCTGAATCTGCAATGAGAACCGAAGAAGATGCTAGCACTAGCAAAAAGGTAGAGGATCCTCAGACAGAAACCTCAAAGGATTCTAATGAAGTAGTTACATCAAAAGAAGCATCAGATAATGAAGTATCACCATTAGAAGTTGATTCTGCGGCATCTGATAATGAAGAGATTAAAGAAGATACAGCTCAATGAGCATATGCTAAAAGCATCTTTGGAGAATTATTATGAATCGTTACTCACGTAGACGAAAGTATTGTCGTTTCACAGCAGAAAAGATTGATGAGATTGATTATAAAGATATCAATCTACTTAAAGCTTACATAACTGAAACTGGCAAAATTGTTCCTAGCAGAATCACTGGAACAAAAGCTCATTATCAACGTCAATTAGCCACAGCTATCAAGAGAGCACGGTTTCTTGCGTTACTTCCATATACTGATCGACATTAATATATTGGAGTAAGGATTTCGTGCAAGCGTTTTCGAAATGGTTGCTAGCACGACCACATAATGCAGTTCTAGCTTTGACAGTAACTTTGCTATTACCCATTCCCCAGCTTACTGGTGGTACCATTGTTGTTTTCTTAGCTTTAGCGCAAGGCTACAGAAAAATAATGAATATTGTTTTTTTTACTGCGCTAATCACAGCTGTGACGCTTTTGATATTGGGTGGCTCGCTTTCATCGATACTGACTTTAATTTTCGTTGCATGGTTACCTGCCTTATTAGCAGTTGTGGTATTAGTAAAGACGCAATCTTTGACACTTACCTTACAAATGCTAATGATTGTATCTTTCGCGTTTTTGTTAGTTATAAGTTTATTTATTCCTGATTTAGCAGTGTTCTGGCAGCCATATTTGGATGTAATGGCGCAACTATTAAGAGAGAGTGGAATGCAGCTAGAAGCTGGACTTTTAACTGCAGATATTTTGACAATTTCGGCGGTATTTATTTTTTGGTTAATTTATTCAATGGCTTTATTGTTTGGTTATTCGTTATACAAAAGATTACCAATTGAAACATTTGAATTTGGACAGTTTAAAGATTTAGATTTTGGTCGAATTATAGCAATTGCTTTAGCTGCTCTAACTGTAACTGCATTCTTAATTGACTCAAATTGGTTTCAGCATACAGTATTTGTTGTATTTGCAATGTTTATGATGCAAGGATTAGCAATTTTGCATTGGTTGAAAGATGAGGGGATAGTGCAACCTATTATCGTTGCCGTGGTGTATATAATTTTTCCCATTTTACAGATCTTTTTAATGGTAGCATTAGCATTTATTGGTTATATAGATGTTTGGCTTGGGTTTAGGCGTCGATTAAAAAAAGTTTAAAGGCTAAAAATTATGAAAGTTATTTTATTGGAAAGTGTTGAAAATCTTGGTGGCATTGGTGATCTTGTCAAAGTAAAAGCTGGTTATGGTCGTAATTTTTTACTTCCTCAAGGTAAAGCTGCACTTGCAACCGATATCAATATTAAAGAGATTGAATCTCGTCGTGTTGAGCTTGAGAAAGTAGCGGCTGAAGAAGTTTTAAAAGCTAAAGCTAGAGCTAAATCTATGAATGGTACAGAACTTATAATCCCCGCTAACGTAAGCTCTGAAAATAAATTATTTGGTTCTGTTGGTCCAATTGACATTGCAAAAGCACTTTCAGATATTCAAATTGAAGTCGAGCGAAGTGAAATTCGTATGCCTGATGGGCCTATTCAAGAATTAGGAGAATATCAAGTGGGCATTCATCTTCATGGCGAGGTAAATGCTGAAGTTCTTATTCGAGTCGTTGCAGCGGAATAATAATACTATATTAATCGTCAGCTACTAATTTTTGTATCTAATGATTTTATGTTATTTAAAAGTCAATTTAGCGTTGACTGAGGAAAACTTGGAATGGTCCGAGCTGTTGACAAAGAAAGCATCGATAAAGAAGTTGGCCAGCACATAAAAGTGCCACCACATTCTTTGGAAGCTGAAACATCTTTGATCGGAGGATTGATGCTTGATTCTTCGGCTTGGGATAAAGTTGCTGATTTAATATCAAGTAACGATTTTTATCGTAAAGACCATCAATTAATTTATTCTGCCATTCAGAGTCTCGTTGAGAGCGGCAGTCCCTGCGATGTTGTTACCGTTTCTGAACACCTTGACAGTCACGGTGAGTTAGAAAATGCTGGTGGTCTTGAATATCTAGCAACCCTTACAAATGAGACGGTAGGCGCAGCAAATGTGCGCTGGTATGCAAAAATTTTAAGGGAGCATGCGACTCTTCGTGCTCTTATCAGTGCAGGGAATGAAATAGCGGGTAGTGCGTTCATTAGTGACGGTAGAACAGCAGCTGAAATTCTGGAAGATGCGGAGAAAGCTGTATTTGAAATTGCTGATAGAGGAAATCGTAGCAATAAAGGTTTTGCTTCCTTAAAAGAAATTCTACCCTCTACGGTCGATAGAATTGATGCTTTGCATCAATCAGACGGAGATATTACAGGTATATCTACTGGCTATACTGAATTTGATAAAATGACCGCTGGATTACAGCCTGGAGATTTTATAATTGTTGCAGGTCGACCATCAATGGGAAAAACTGCTCTGGCAGTTAATATAGCTGAGAATGCGGCTATCGGATCAAAGGTACCTACGGTAATTTTTTCGATGGAAATGCCTGCTCAGCAACTTGCTTTTCGTATGATTTCATCATTAGGCCGTGTTGATCAAACGCATTTACGAACAGGTAATTTTCCAGATGAAGATTGGTCTCGTATAAATACTGCAGTTCAGTTAATGT
>NYWX01000026.1 GCA_002685275.1 Gammaproteobacteria bacterium | reverse complement strand
TAAAAATTAGAAAAAAACAAAAGCCCATTCGTCCGTTTTCTAGTTTCCCGCAAAATATCTAATGATTGATAATTAGTTCCATGTAATCTAGCGAGCCGCACTAATGAAATTGGACTGGAATAATTCTCAAGATAATCAACTGTTTTCAATGCAGCCATTCGATCATTACATATTAAAATCATATCACAACCCGCATTAAGAGAGAGTTTGGCGCGATTAATCATGGATCCAAATTTAATTGTAGCTTTCATACTTAAATCATCAGAAAAAATTGCACCGCCAAAATTAAGCCGTGAACGTAATTCATGCTGAATCCAATGAGATGAAAATCCAGCAGGCATACGATCTACTTTTTGATAAATAATATGTGAAAGCATAATACCTGCTGCAACTTTAGTATTTATCATGCTCTCGAAGGGCCGTATGTCATCATGTATTTTCCTATATTCACGTCGATCCATAGGTAACTGAACATGCGAATCGGAAGATACAGCTCCATGACCTGGAAAATGTTTTGCAATAGCCATCATTCCTGCACTCCTTAACCCGCGTGCAAATGCTGTTGCAAGTTCAGATACAAAATCAGGATTATGATGAAAGGAGCGATTACCAATTATTTCACTTATGCCCCAATCCAAGTCTACGCATGGTCCAAAACATAGATCGACACCAATCGAACGTAATTCTGAGGCTATAATCCAACCTGCTAACTCTGCAGTTTTCAATCCAAGATTTCGATTTTGTTCATACTGTTTACCAATCTTTCTCATTGAAGGCATGAGTGTAAAACCATTTCGAAATCTTTGTACGCGACCACCCTCATGATCAACAGCTATCAAAAGAGATGGGGTTCGCAATGATCTAATTTCATTTATTAAATTAGTTACTTGTTCAATTGATTTAAAATTTCGTGTAAAAAGGATGACCCCTCCAACAGCAGGCATCTGCAAAATTATCCGGTCAGCAGGACTTAGAGTAAGTCCATCAATATCAAGCATTACAGGCCCCAATGACATATTCTTCACCTCATAATAAGTGTCATCATTTTGCAAATACTGCGATTGACTCTACATGCGCAGTGTGTGGAAACATATCAATTATTCCAGCAGCTTCGATTTGATATTTATGATTATGAACCAAAGTAGCAGAGTCCCGTGCTAGCGTTCCTGGATTGCATGAAACATAAACAATTCGTTCTGGATTTAATATATTTATCATTTCAACGATCTTTGCTGCCCCACTTCGAGCTGGATCTAACAGCAATCGATCATAATCATGGCTTGCCCAAGGTTGTTTGCCATCAAATCTTTCTAAGTTTGAAGTTATAAATTCCACATTTTTTAATCCATTCTTTTTGGCATTTTGAGTGGCTCTATCTACAAGCATCTTTTCGCCCTCAATACCGCAAACACTTCTTGCTTTACGTGCCAATGGTAAAGAAAAATTACCAACCCCACAGAATAAATCAAGAACTCGATCATTTGGATTTGGGTCAAGCAATTCAATCGCAAGACTAACCATCTTTTGATTTATGTCGCTATTAATTTGAACAAAATCAATTGGGCTAAATTCTATTTGGATATCAAATTCTGGTAGAGAATATTTCAAAAGATCTGTGTTATTTTCAAAATTGATTAATTCTATTGAATTAAGATCACCAGGCTGAATGTAAATAAGAAAATTTGTTTCCAAGCCATATTGATTTAAATGCTTGATATCTTCATCGTTAGGTTTATCTAGAACTCTAAAAACTAACGCTACTGCGTTTTCAGCTATTGCAATTTCAATCTGAGGTACTCGTGCACGGATTGATAGATTTGCTATTAGTTCGCTTAAGTCATCAATAATGTTATTGACAGGATTTGCCAAGACATCACAACGGTGCATATCTGTAACAAATGGCGCATGCTTTTCACGAAAGCCAACCAGCACTCTTCCTTTTGCATGTACATCCTTAACTGCTAGACGTGCTCTTCTTCGGTATTCCCAAGTAGGTCCTATCAATGGCTTTAACCATTTCTTAGGCTTGACTGCAGCGATACGCTCTAAAGAATCTCGAAGTGCTTGCTCCTTAATTAAACGCTGATATTGATCGGTAACATGCTGTAATGAACAGCCTCCGCAACGACCAAAGACGTTACATTTTGCTTCAATACGGTCTATTGAAGGTTCAATAACTTTTAATAATTCAGCTTCATCAAAGTTTTTTTTAAATTTTCGCCTGATGAATTCAACTTTTTCACCAGGCAAAGCACCTGCAACAAAAACTTTTTTACCTTCGACATCTGCTACTCCGCGGCCATCATGCGTTGTAGATGCTATATTTGAAATTTCTGGCTCTCTAGGTTTTCTCTTACCCATTGGAGTAATGCCAGGAATCAATGAAAGCATTGAAATGCGGCTGATTCATCTCTTCCAAGGTTTTACGAACAATCAAAAATTCTTGATCAAGTTCATCTTTATCAAGATTCCCCCGCATAAATTCAAAACGTAGATAGATTAACCAAGTATTAAGTACATCAGTCTCACAATAGTCTCTAATCTCACGAATAGCTCCATTCTGAAATCTTTCCCATACTTTATTACCGCTCATGCCAATCTTACCTGGAAAACCCAATAAAACAGATGTTTGATCGAGGCTTGCACGTCCACGTAACTGATATCCTGCAAGGACATCCATTAAATCAATGTGACGCCAATGAAAACGGCTAATATAATTATTCCATTTAAAATCATTTTCTTTATCTCCCATTTCCCAATATTTTGGAGCCTGTATGTGATGCCTTAAGGCCCTGTAATGCAGAACTGGTAAATCGAAACCACTCCCATTCCATGACACCAACTTTGGTTTATATGAATCAATCCCATCGAAAAAACGTTGTACTATTTCCGATTCATCAGAAGTCTCATCGCCTAGAGTCCATACTTTAAAAGTATCTGCTGTTCGAAAAGTAACTGAAATCGCTACAATACGATGCATATGAAGCGGTAAAAATTCTGATCCTGTTTTTTGTTGTTGTTTAAAAAACATCACAGCTGCAATATCTTTATCAGATAGTCCCTCAAGATCCCAAAATCTACGACCAAAATCGATATCTGGAACAGTTTCAATATCAAAAGAAAAGCAATGCATATTAGGTAATTTCCTATTTAATTTTTGTATTTGTTCTTTCTGTAATGGCAAATGCTATTACTAAGCCTGCATCATCCGTTAAGCTAATATGACCCTTATCAATACCTAAGTTACTGCAAACCTTCTGTCCACGTTTTGACCAAATGATAAGCGGCTTTCCAAACTCATTACTAATAATGCCAACATCTTTTAACCATATACTATTAGAAAAACCGGTTCCCATTGCTTTTACAGCCGCTTCTTTACCAGCAAACCGCATAGCTAAAAATCTCACTGGATCTTTCGTTTGTTCAAACAAGTCCATCTCTTCACTCATCAAAATACGATCCGCAAAATTATTACCAAAACGCTTCCAAATAGATTGCACACGTTTCATCTCAACAATGTCAGTTCCAACACCAAAAATCACTTATCAACCATCCTTTTTCTTGATTCATTCATTAAATTCTTCATTTCAATAACAGCGGCTGTCATTCCTTCAAAAATAGAACGTGAAATAATTGAATGCCCAATGTTTAATTCAGTTATTTCTTTAATTTGAGCTATAGATGAGACATTTTGATAGTGCAGACCATGGCCGGCATTTATGATTAATCCTAATTTATGACCATAAGCCGAAGCATCGGCAACACGATGAAATTCTAATAACTGCTCGTCTCCTTTCGTATTTGCATAGGCACCTGTATGTAACTCAATCACTGGAGCTCCACTAGCAAAAGCCGCATCGATTTGATTTTTTTCAGGATCAATAAATAATGAAACACGAATGTTCATGTTGGCAAGATGTTTGCAAGCTGATGTGATTTTATCTAGCTGACTCTCAACATCAAGCCCTCCTTCAGTGGTAAGTTCTTGTCTTTTTTCTGGAACTAAACAAATATCTGATGGCTTAATAAATGATGCTACTTCTAGCATTTCTTCACTCACAGCCATTTCTAAATTCATATGAGTTTGCATGACTTCCTTGATTGCAATAAGATCAGTTTTTTGAATGTGTCTTCGATCTTCTCGTAGATGCACTGTTATACTATCAGCTCCTGCCTTTTCAGCTAATAATGCAGCATCAACTGGTCTAGGATATTCTGTTAGTCTCGCCTGTCTAAGAGTAGCTACATGGTCAATATTTACTCCTAATAATAAGTTATTCTTATTTTTCATTTCATGTTATCCATTCTTTTAATCAAACAATTTTATTTCGATGTAAATCTAATAATACTTTTCGACTCTTTAGTTGTTTACCGCCAAGATGAAAATCGATAATTTGACGTAAAAACCTATTGGCCGCTTTTAAGACATTTTTATCTTCAAAGCGTTCTTCTGAAATACCAATCAATAATTTGCCACAAAAGACTAAAGCCCCTTCAGTTGAGTTTGTAGCAACAAAACCTTTTTCCATTTGGTATTGATAGTAAAGATCCTCATTAAGGGGCTTGATGCTGTCAGAGTCATGATCAAAATTCACACCATAGCCAAGTAATTTTAGAAGCTCTAATTCAAAAGATCTTAATTTTTTTGCTACATCACTTGTTCCAACAAGATTATGTATAATTTTTTTATATAAAATAAAGATTTCTGGCTGCGGGTCGTAGCGGTGAAGAAAATTTAATAATAATTCATTGACATAATAAGCTGAAAAAATACTATCTCCTGATATCCCAGCAGATAAACCATCGGATTCAGCGCCGGTTAGTGTTCCAAGATTTGACTTAGAAGACCACGATACTCGCAGAGGCAAGAAGGGTCTTAATATACCCGAAAGACGTGATTTTTTACTTCGACTACCGCGGGCAACAACAGTAATTTTACCGTAATCACGAGTTATAATTTCAAGAATCTGACTGCTATCACGAAACGGTCGATAATGCAGGATATAGCCAGGCTGCTGTGTTACCCGACGTGCAATTGTCATAGTAAAAGCATAGTTACTAGACCTCATAACCCAAATTATTTAAGTCAATTTCATTATCAGCCCAATTTGACTTTACTTTTACCCACAAATTTAGGTGAACAGGTTTTTTAAATCTATCCGAAAGCTCTAATCGCGCTTGTCTTCCAGCTCTTTTTAGTACGCCTCCATTTTTACCGATCGTAATTTTTTTTTGGCTATCGCGTTCAACCCATATAACGGCATTAATGGTTATTTTGGTAGATTCTTTTAGAAGATTTTCAATTTGAACAGTTAAGCCATAAGGAAGCTCTTGATGTAACATTAATGTCAATTTTTCTCGAATGGTCTCAGATATAAAAAATTCTTCACTTTTATCAGTCTTCATGTCTTCTGGGAAAAGTGGAGGTGAAATGGGAAGGAACTTTGGGATAAAATTTAAAACAAGATCAATATTATCTTTTTTTTTCGCAGAAGCAGGAATGATTTCTTCGAAATTATATCTTTTAGACATAAGTGTAATAACTTCGAGTAATTTTTCTTTAGGGCGTATTTGGTCAATTTTATTTATTAACGAAATAGTAGGTATATTGTTAGATGCCAGTCTTGCAATAACGTCATCATCTTCATCAGTCCACTTAAGAGCGTCACTTACAAAAATTATTAAATCTGCATCATTTAACGCACTTGCTGCTGCGCGATTCATCATGCGGTTCATTGTTTTGTTGGATTTTTTATGCAGACCAGGTGTATCAATAAAAATAATTTGATAATTCTTTTTGGTTAACACACCAAGAATACGATGACGAGTTGTTTGTGGTTTCGCAGTTACAATACTGACTTTGTGATTCAAAACAGCATTAATAAAAGTCGATTTACCGACATTTGGTTTTCCAACTATTGCTATTAAACCGCATCGATAGTTTTTGTAAGTATTCATTGTATTTTTTCTTTTAATAATTTTGCCATCTTTTGAGCAGCTTCTTGCTCAGCTTTTCGCCTAGTCGTCGATTTGCCCTGAGTTGAAATAGCCTCTTCAGAAACAAAGCAAGTAACAACAAAATTTTGCTGATGGTTTTTACCTAATACTTGAATAAGTTCGTAGCTGGGTAAAGCCATTTTACGTTCTTGCAACCATTCTTGTAATTTAGTCTTAGGATCTCTAAGGTCGCTTAATTCTGGAAGCTCTATATAGCGACTAGAATATATATGATTTATAACTTCGCGCACCGCATTAAAACCTTGATCTAAGAATATTGCTCCTAAGATTGCCTCGAGGGCATCAGATAATATTGATTCGCGTCTATTTCCACCTGCTTTTAATTCTCCGCTTCCAAGAATTAAATGACGGCCAAGATCAAGCTCGAATGCTAATTCAGCTAACGTAGTTTCCTTTACAAGAAATGAACGAAGTTTACTTAGATCGCCTTCAGTTGCATTAGGCCTCAATTCAAATAATTTTTCTGACACCACAAAATCTAATACGGCGTCGCCCAAAAATTCTAAGCGTTCATTATTTTTTTTTGAAAAACTTCTATGAGTTAGCGCTTGCTTAAATAGATCAATGCTTACAAAACGATATTGCAATGCTTTTTCAAGCCAGTTTTTGGCTTTATTCAAAGTATTTTACCTTAAAGATTTTAAATTTAGCTGGCATATAATAACCTCAAAAAAAACAAACAGTTTAACTCTAATAACTTGAAAATTGATTATTGAATTCTCATTCCAATTCGCCTCCATTCAGGAATTTCCCAAGGCACAAAATGCATCCATATACGCACTGCTTCACCAACCAAATACTCTTCAGGCACGGATCCTATATATCGACTATCCCTACTTCTATCCCTATTATCACCCATAAAAAAATACTCGCCTTCAGGAACAATATAAACCCCATCTCGTTCAGACTTAGCTAAATTATAGAATAAAGTTTCATGAACTCTGCCATCCAAATCTTCACTATAAACCGGTGAGGCATCAAAAAATTTACCAGTTTCATTAACATTCATTAATCTTCCATTAATTACAAGCCTCTGACGGTTTAATGTAATCTCATCACCTGGCAAACCAATTACTCTTTTGATGTAATTAATATTTGGATTTGATGGCAGTCTAAAAACAACTACATCTCCGCGCTCTGGCTGACCAATATCAATAATTTTCTTTTCTGTTACTGGCAACCTCAAACCATAACTGAATTTTTTTACAAATATAAAATCACCGACAATTAAAGTTGGCTTCATTGAGCCTGAGGGAATGCGAAAAGGTTCAAATACAAATGAACGGACAAATAAGACGAAGAATAAAACTGGAAAAAAGGAGCGTGAATATTCTATTAAAAATATTAAGAATTTTGGTAATTGATTATTTTTAGTTCTTCTTTTTTTCCAGATAAGAAGATCTAATAAAACAATAATTCCTGAGAATAAAGTTAGAGAAGTTAAAATTAATGCAAAATTGTTACTCAAAATATAAACTCATTTGTCAGTTCTAAGGACAGCTAAGAAAGCTTCTTGTGGTATTTCAACAGAGCCAACTTGCTTCATTCTTTTTTTACCAGCCTTCTGCTTCTCAAGCAATTTTCTTTTTCTAGAAACATCTCCGCCATAGCATTTAGCGGTAACATTCTTTCTCAACGCTTTAACATTACTACGAGCAACTATTTGACTGCCAATAGCCGCTTGGATAGCTACATCAAACATTTGACGTGGAATAAGCTCTCGCATCTTTTCTACCAAATTTCGGCCACGTCCGCGAACGTTGTTTTTATGTATTATGATAGATAACGCATCAACTCTCTCATTATTTAGTAAAATATCAAGTCTAACCAATTCTGCTGCCTGAAAATATTTGAAATAATAATCAAAGGATGCAAATCCTCGGCTGACTGATTTTAGTTTATCAAAAAAATCTAAAACTACCTCAGCTAAAGGTAAATCATACTCAACTGATACCTGCCCACCTAAATAACGCATTTGTTGTTGAACGCCACGTTTTTCAATACATAATTTTATTACTGCGCCAATATACTTTTCTGGTACTAAAATATTTGCAGAAATAATTGGTTCTCGAAGTTCAATAATTTCATTTACTTGAGGTAATTTTGATGGATTGTCAACAAGTATAGTATTACCAGAATTAGTCTCAACTTCAAAAATAACAGTTGGCGCAGTGGTTATTAATTCTAAATTGTATTCTCTCTCAAGTCGCTCTTGAACGATTTCCATGTGTAACATACCAAGAAATCCACAACGAAATCCAAAGCCAAGCGCTACGGACGACTCTGGTTCAAAATGTAATGCTGCATCGTTTAAACGTAATTTTTGAAGTGCTTCTCGGAAACTTTCATAATCATCTGCACTTATTGGAAAAAGGCCGGCAAATACGCGAGGTTGAACTTGTTTAAAATCAGGAAGCGCTTTATCGCATTGATCATGAGTTGCAGTTAAAGTATCACCCACTGGTGCTCCATATATATCCTTTATTCCTGCTATAACAAAACCAACCTCTCCAGCATTAAGATATTCACGATCTTCCATTTTTGGAGTAAAGACACCTACTCGATCTACTTTATAGCTAACCCCAGTTGAGACAACAGTAATTTTACTGTGTTTTTCTAGAGCTCCATTTACTACGCGTACCAATGAGACAACACCAACATAATTATCAAACCAAGAATCAATTATTAATGCTTGTAGTTTCCTATTTATATCGCCTATAGGTGGAGGAATCACTTTTACAATCTGCTCAAGCAATTCAGAGATACCCCTGCCAGTCTTTGCGCTTACCTGAATAGCGTCTTTGGCTTCGATACCAATTATATCTTCAATCTCAGCGATAACTCTTACTGGTTCAGCTGCTGGCAAATCAATCTTATTCAAAACCGGCATCACTTCTAAACCTTGATCAATTGCTGTGATGCAATTAGCAACGCTTTGAGCCTCCACCCCTTGTGCAGCATCAACAACTAGCAATGCTCCTTCACAAGCAGCCAGGGAGCGGGAAACTTCATAAGAGAAATCAACATGTCCAGGTGTATCGATAAAATTTAAGAGGTAAGTTTCACCCGAAACGCTCGTAAAATTTAATGAAACACTTTGAG
>NYWX01000025.1 GCA_002685275.1 Gammaproteobacteria bacterium | reverse complement strand
CAGCGGTACTGCAATCTACACAAGATATAAACCAAAAAAAATAGTACGAGGTTATGGCGACAAAGAATTTGATAAAGAGGGGAGGTATCTGGAGGTTCAATTAAATAACATCAATATTGTTTCTGTATATCTACCATCGGGTTCATCAGGTGATGTACGTCAGGAGGCTAAATACCGCTGTCTTAATTCTTTTGGAGAGCACTTGAAAAAATTGCGTCGTCGTCGATCTGAATATGTGATTTGTGGAGATTGGAATATTGTACATAAAGAAAAGGACATAAAGAATTGGAAGCAAAATCAGAAAAATTCTGGATGCCTTCCAGAAGAGCGTGCTTGGCTTGATAAAGTATTTGGAGAATATGGTTTTACTGATGCATTTCGAACTTTACCTCAAGATGATCATCAATATACTTGGTGGTCTAATCGTGGTCGTGCCTGGGAAAATAACGTTGGATGGCGTATTGATTATCATGTCATAACATCAGGGTTAAAGGATAAAGTAAAAGACTCAATAATTTATCGTGATGAGAGATTTTCTGATCACGCCCCTGTAACAATAGATTATGATTGGGTTTATGCAAAATAGCTCTAAACATAATCGCCCTCAGTCAGTGAGTTTTAAGGAATCGATCTTAAATCGTCGCATGTTGATTTGTATTTTTACAGGCTTCACATCTGGCTTGCCTTTGTACCTATTGTTTCAGCTAGTTCCTGGATGGCTTCGAATGGAGGGAATTGGACTGGCTGAAATTGGTTTTTTCGCACTCATACAATTTCCATTTACATGGAAGTTTGTTTGGTCACCTATCATTGACCGATACACGCTGCCATTTTTAGGTCATCGTCGAGGCTGGATGCTTGTAACCCAAGTAGCTTTATTGCTTTCCATGGGGGTGATGGGTTTCTTAAAGCCCGATGTATCAATTTTGAGTATTGCCTTACTTTCAGTTGCCGTTGCCTTTTTCAGTGCAAGTCAGGATATTGTTCTAGATGCTTTTAGACGTGAATTATTACCAGATAATGAGCTTGGATTGGGAAATTCAATTCATGTGCAGGCTTATAGATTTTCTGGATTAGTCCCTGGAGCGCTTGGTTTTATTTTAGCTGACTATTTACCATGGCACATGGTGTTTGTCGCCGTTGCCCTTTTTATGTTGATTGGCGTAATAATGACAATTGTAATTGATGAGGCAATTGCAGAACCTTCACCTCCGAAAACATTAAAAGATTCAGTAATAGATCCATTTCGAGATTTTCTTGGACGTGCAGGTTTGGGACCAGCATTGCTAGTGCTTTTGTTTTTATTTCTCTACAAGCTTGGCGATAATATGGCAACTGCACTTCAAACCCCTTTCTTTATAGATCTTGGATTTACTGGAACACAAATTGGCACAATTTCAAAGACAGCAGGCCTTTTAGCTGTAATTCTTGGCGGAATACTAGGTGGTCTTATAATGGTGAAATTAGAAATTAACCGTGCTTTATGGATTTTTGGAATGGTTCAAATTATTAGTATTTTTGGATTTGTTATATTGTCAGAAGTCGGAGCTAATCCCTGGATGTTGGGCACGGTTGTTTTTTTTGAATATTTGGGTGTTGGTCTTGGCTCAGCAGCGTTAATCGCATTTATGGCACGTACAACAAATCCTGCTTTTGCAGCAACTCAGCTTGCTTTATTTACAGCAATTGTGGCTGTGCCCAGAGTTTTTGCTAATGCTGTTACGGGAATAATTGTTGAACAAATTGGTTGGACAGATTTCTTTTTGCTTTGCATAGTTTTTGCAATTCCAGGTATGTTGTTACTTACAAAAGTAGCGCCGTGGAATAAAACTAAACTTAACTAATTATAATGAGATACAAGTTTACTAATTTAGTAAGTTTTTATTTAATGGTTAGCTTTCTTAAAACACCAATCCCAAATTTTGTGGCCTCTCTTAAGTCCCCGCTGTTCAAATTTTGTTCGAGGTCTCTCGAAAGGTTGATCTCCACTATGCTCACGCCGTTCAGTACAGATAAAATAATCTGCATAAGAAAAGGTCTCTTCAATATGTTCTGCATAGCTTTCCCAGTCTGTTGCAATATTTAGCGTGCCATTATCTTTTAAGCGATCTGCAATCATTTTTAAAAATCTAGTTTGTATTATTCGTCGTTTATGGTGACGTTTCTTTGGCCAAGGGTCTGGAAAGTAAAGATTAACTCTATTTATTGATTTAAGTGGAATCTGATGTTCAAGCACCTCAATTGCATCATGCGCAATAATTCGCAAGTTTTTGAGTGCAAGATTGCGTGCCATTATTAAGCAATGGCCAATACCAGGTTCGTATACTTCAATTCCCAAATAATTTTTTTCTGGTTTTTCATCAGCCATCTTAACCATTGAATCTCCATTACCAAATCCAATCTCAAGAACAATGGGAGCAGTTCGCCCAAAATTAGCATCCAAATCTAGCAATCGAATTTCATGTTCAATGCCAATCTTTGGCCAAAATTCCTTAAGTGCTTTTGATTGAGAGGGAGTAAGTCTGCCAGTTCTTCGAACAAAGCTACGTATTGTTCGCTTATTTAAGATCATATTATGGTCTTGATGTAAATGCCGCGAGAGTGCCAGCGGTAAATAATCCTAAAGTGAGTTCTAGCATTGCACTAAAGTGTAGAGCAAGGCCACCAGAAATAAACATAATGGTAGCAACTATTAACCAATTTCTTTTTTGATGACGTTGCTGTTTAGCTATCAGTTTTTTAATTTCCTGCAATTCAGATATTTCTGATTTTAAATCCGATTGACTTGATGCTTGACGTCCCAGGTAACGTAAGATTGTGGGTAGCTCCTTTAATGTATCACGCATCTGAGGAAGATTTTGACGAAGATCTTTTAATATTGCTCTACCACCAACTTGCTCATCCATCCAGCGTTGCAAAACTGGACGTGCAGTTTTCCATAAATCGAGTTGTGGATACAACTGTCTGCCTAGTCCTTCAATATTAAATAGAGTTTTATGTAGCAGAATTAATTGAGGTTGAACTTCTACATTAAAACGTTGTGCAACGCGGAATAATCTCATTAAAAGTTGAGCAAATGATATTTCAGCAAGAGGTTTATTAAAAATAGGTTCACAAACAGTTCGAACGGCAGACTCCAGTTGGTCTATACGGGTATCTGCTGGAACCCAACCACTATCCAAGTGTAATTTAGCGATTCGGTGATAATCTCGATCAAAAAATGCAAGAAAGTTTTCTGCTAAATAACGCTGATCCTCAGGGTTAAGTGTTGCAACAATACCAAAATCAACAGCTGCATATTTTGGCTTATTAGGGTCTGAAGTTATAACAAATATATTACCTGGATGCATATCAGCATGAAAAAAATTATGTCTAAATACTTGAGTAAAGAATATCTCTACGCCGTTTTCAGCCAGCACTTTTATGTCAGCGCCCGATTCAACTAATGTTTTCATATCACTTATCGGTGTACCGTAAATTCTCTCTTGAACAAGAACCTCTGGCCGACAGTAATCCCAGTAAATTTCAGGAACATATAGCATTTCAGAGCCTTGAAAATTTCTTTTTAATTGAGCAGCGCTAGCTGCTTCACGCATAAGGTCTAATTCATCTAATATTGTATGTCCGTACTCTTCCACAATCTCAAGTGGTCGTAAGCGTTTACCATGCTCCCAATAGCGATCTGCAAGACCTGCGATAATACGAAGCACCGAAAGATCTTTTGTAATTTGCTCGTTAACATTAGGCCGTAAAATCTTTACTATTACTTCATGACCTGTTTTAAGTTTTGCTGTATGCACTTGAGCTATAGAGGCAGCCGCAAGTGGTTTTTTATCAAAACGCTCAAATATTGAATCAACCGATCCATCATATGCGGTTTCAATAATTTTTAATGCTTGCTCGATTGGAAATGGTGGAACTGCGTCCTGAAGCTTTGCAAGTTCGTCAGCTATATCGGGATGTAATAGATCTCTTCTAGTAGATAATGCTTGACCAAATTTAACAAAAATTGGTCCCAATTCTTCTAACATAAGCCGGAGCCTGACACCAATTGGAGTTGAGCTATCGTATTTACGTGGCATGAGAAGAAATAGAAAACGCAAAGGACGAAATAAATGGGTTTTTTTTATGACATCATCAAGACCATATTTAACTAAAGTACGTTGGATAGTGAAGATTCGAAAAATAGTACGTCTTTTGGTCATTTTATGAATCTTCCAGTATCTGATTCAACTGCGCTTCAAGTCTATCTACGTCATCTCGTAAGATATCTATATTTTCAGTAAACTTATCATTTTCGTAACGACTGGGAACACTGCGGCTTTCTTCCTGAAGATATTCACGAATATTCATTTCCATGGTTGAATGTGCTTCTTGCCGCCATTTAGCAAAGCTACGAGTGATTTTCCCAAGACGATGAGCTGCTACATCTCCTATTATAGAAGAAACTTCTTCTTCTACATCTGGTTTTGCGTGTTTTAAGAGTTTTTGAAAATTATCCGCTACCCTTGCATCTCCTGATAAATCTAGCGAGCCATCGCGGATAGCTATATCACCGGTCCCGTCATTCATACAAACTAAAGTTATTAAGGAACCAGAAATTATTAAATCAGGCTCTTTTGTAGTCATTGTTGTAAGAGTAAGGGCTCCCTTGTTTATAATGAAATAAAACGTAAGAGGAAAATGCTTCACGTTAATGGCAATTGTTTTTCCAGATAGGGACTTGCAAAGCTCCTTTGCTGGAGTAGATTCTTGAATATTTTTATTCAGTAGATTTACAAATGGAACAAGGACTTTTTCTAATGCTTCCATTTTAGAGTTAGATCCGATAACCAATGTGAAGTGCGACAATTCCTGCTGCCATGTTATGAAAACGACATCGCTTAAAGCCCACATCTTCCATCATTAACTTAAGTGTTTCCTGATCAGGATGCATACGAATTGATTCTGCTAAATATTGATAGCTTTTAGAATCATTTAAAACTAGCTCACCTAATGCAGGAAGAACATTAAAAGAATACATATCATAAGCTGGTTTAATTAATTTATTAGGTTTTGAAAATTCAAGCACCATAACTTTACCACCTGGCTTTAAAACGCGATACATGGAGGCAAGAGCTGCTTCTTTATTTGTTACATTTCTAAGTCCAAATGCAATTGTAACGCAATCAAATATAGAATCATTAAAGGGCAACTCCTCTGCATTTAGCTGAATGATATTTATATTTTTAGACACCCCAGCATCTACTAGTCGATGACGACCCTCTTTAAGCATTGCTGAATTAATATCTGCTAAAATAACATGCCCATCTTTACCAACTTTTTTAATAAACTCCTTGGTTAGATCACCTGTACCACCAGCTAGATCAAGAATCATCTGACCGGATTTTATAGCCGCTAATTCGATTGTAAATTTCTTCCAAACACGGTGCAGGCCAGCTGACATTAAATCGTTCATAACGTCATAGTGACTTGCTACAGAATCAAATACGCCTCGGACCATGCCAGCTTTTTTGTTTTCGTCAACAATTTGATAGCCAAAGTGAGTCGATTTATCTTTTTTAGACTTCATTTATAGAGAATACCTGCGAGACTTGAAAGGCACTAGTCTTTTTAGAGTATAAATCGACTTAAGTCCTCATTCTGCAGTAGCTCCTCGAGATGACTATTTACATATTCAGCATCTATCAAGCACTTAGACCCACTTTTTTCAGAAGCTTCAAATGAAACCACTTCGAGCAATCTTTCCATAACAGTATGAAGCCGGCGAGCGCCAATATTTTCAGTATTTTCGTTAACTTGAAAAGCAACTTCTGCAATCCTACGTACTCCACTTTCCGAAAATTCAAGATGGACTTCTTCAGTTTTTAGAAGCGCAGAATACTGTGATGTCAAAGATGCATCAGGTTCCTTTAAGATGCGAACAAAATCTTCTGTTGTCAGTGATTTTAATTCTACTCTAATTGGAAATCGCCCTTGTAATTCTGGGATGAGGTCTGAGGGTTTGGCAATATGAAAGGCACCTGAAGCAATAAATAGAATGTGATCAGTTTTCACCATTCCATATTTGGTGTTAATTGTTGAACCTTCTACAAGCGGAAGTAAATCCCTTTGAACACCTTCTCGTGATACATCTGCTCCTTGAGTCCCAGAGCTTCTTGCAACTTTATCGAGCTCATCTAGGAAAACAATACCATGTTGCTCAACAGCTTCCAGTGCTTGAGCCTTAAGTTCATCTTCATCGATCATTTTTGCAGCTTCTTCATCTGTTAAATGACGAAATGCATCTTTTATTTTAAGTTTACGTGTTTTGCTTCGGCTGCTGCCTAAGTTCTGAAACATACCTTGTAATTGATTAGTCATTTCCTCCATGCCTGGAGGTGCCATAATTTCAATTCCAACTGGTAATGCCTGAATTTCTATTTCTATTTCTTTCTCATCGAGCTTTCCCTCGCGAAGCATTTTCCGAAATTTTTGTCGAGTCTTATTATTATCAGCATCTTTTTCGCTTGGTGCTTCGTAAGATGGTAGTAAAGCATCAAGTACACGCTCCTCAGCAGAATCCTCTGCACGATGACGAACTTTTGTCATTGCATTTTCACGTGTTAATTTAATTGATACGTCCATTAAGTCACGTATGATGCTGTCAACTTCACGACCGACATATCCAACTTCAGTAAATTTTGTAGCTTCAATTTTAATAAAAGGAGCTCTTGCTAATCTTGCCAATCGACGAGAGATTTCAGTTTTACCTACACCTGTGGGACCAATCATTAAGATATTCTTTGGAGTAATCTCGCTTCGCAAAGGTTCATCTACTTGGATACGTCTCCATCTATTGCGTAAAGCAATTGCAACGGCTCTTTTAGCGTCATTCTGCCCAACAATATGTTTATCAAGTTCTTGAACTATTTCTCGTGGTGTCATTTGGGACATTAAAGTTCCTCAATAGTGATGTTTTGATTAGTAAAAACACAAATATCACCAGCTATTAATAATGCCTTTTCAGCAATATCTCTAGCTTCAAGATCAGTATTTTGGAGTAAAGCTAATGCTGCTGCTTGAGCATAAGCCCCACCAGAACCTATTGCCATCAAGTCATTTTCTGGTTCTATGACATCGCCATTTCCTGAAATAATGAAAGATGACTCAGAATCAGCAACACAAAGAAGTGCCTCTAATCTTCGAAGGCGTCGATCCATTCGCCAGTCTTTAGCTAATTCAATAGCAGCTCTAGTGAGGTTGCCGTACTGCTCTAATTTACTTTCAAAAAGTTCAAAAAGAGTAAATGCATCAGCTGTCCCACCTGCAAAGCCTGCAATTACTCTTCCATTAGCTAATTTACGTACTTTTCGGGCATTACCTTTCATCACGGTGTTACCAATGCTTACTTGACCATCACCCGCAATCGTAACTTTTCCTTTGCATCGGACTGAAACGATTGTTGTACCTCGAAATTGCTCCATATTTTCTTCCTATTTCTGGCGTTTAAGATTTGTTTTTTTTCGTGCACGGGGATGCGTCTTGTCGTATATCTGGGCCAGGTGTTGAAAATCAAGGTGGGTATAGATTTGCGTTGTAGAAATATTAGCATGTCCAAGTAGTTCTTGTACTCCGCGAAGATCCTGACTTGATTCTAAAATATGAGTTGCGAAAGAATGCCTGAAAAGGTGTGGATAAATTTTAATCTCTATACCTTGATGCTTTGCCCAATATGATATTCGGGCTTGTACAGATCGAGGACTGATACGATTTCCTCGGTTGCTTACAAATAGAGCTTTTTCATCAAGATTAGCTAACTTATCTCGACAGCGGTACCATTTTTTTAAGGCATCTATTGCTTTACTTCCAACTGGAACAATGCGCTCTTTACCTCCTTTGCCCGTAACTTTTACAATCGCATTTTGTAGATCTATATCATCAAAATTTAGTTTTATAAGTTCCGATAGCCTAAGTCCTGATGAGTACAGAAGCTCAAGAATTGCACGGTCACGATTAACTAAAGAACCTTTACCTGGTATATCTAGTAATTGAGACATTTGATCAGCATCTATATTGCCAGGCAGGCGTTTCTTTCCTTTAGGAGCTGAAATATTTGTAATTGGATTACCATCAACATACTTTTCTCGAATGAGATAACGATAAAAAGTACGGCATGCCGATAGACACCGCTGGATACTGCTTGCACTTAAACCCTTACGATAACAAGACGCAGAAAAGGTTCGAAAGTGCTCACTGTCCATATCCTGCCAAGAGTTAATATTAGATTTTGTTCGAAAATTTAGTAATGCAAGAAGATCACGACGATAATTTTTACATGTCTCAGGGGATAAGCGGCGTTCGAATTTAAGATGGTGAATAAACTCATCAATCTTGCAATTATCATTCACTATGAACCACCTTTTTATAAATATCGCTTGAGTGCACCTGCCACAAGATCACCAAGATGTTTCAGAAAATCAACACTCATGCCAGGATGAAAGTGATTGATATCAGTGTTTCCAATTACTAAGAAACCAATTTCACTTTTGAGACCAATTGGAATCAATGCGGAAGATTTAATTTCATGAGTATTATTTTTAAATAAGAAATCATTCTGTACTGAGCGAAGCTTTCCACAAGCAACTTTATTTTCTGAAAGGAATTTTTTAAAAGGATTAAGTAATTTACTTTGCTTATTAATAATTTGGAAAAAATTCTCTATATTATTGCCTTCAATAGATCTTTTGTCATCAAATATAATGAGAAAAGCTTCGTTTGCCTCGAATTCGTTGAACATGCTCTTTTTTAAAGTTTCTACTACTTCATTAAGATTATTTGTTCCAAAAAGCCTTAATGTAAGTTCATGTATTTTTTTTGAAAGTAAATCATTGTTATGCGCAACATCAATAAATTCATTAAGTCGATTCTGTAGTAAGAGTTCTTTTTTTCGTAAAATGGTGATTTGATGTTCAATTAGAGACACCGCTTCACCTGAGGCATGAGATAGATTTAAGGACATCAAAAGCTCTGGATTATTCTCAAAAAAGTCTGGATGTAAATAGAGGTAATCAGATACTGATTTTTCAGATATTGCTTCTTTTGTGCTATTAACTTCCACTTGCGTGCTCATAGCTTATCTTTCCTTATAATTCTATAACTCCATCACTCACAAAAATAGCATCGCCTTTAAGCCAAACAGGTCCCTTGTTTCCATCACAGCTTACCATGACTTGACCACCTAGTAGTTGAACAGAAACTTCGTTATCTAGAAGTCCGCGCTTTTGACCAGAGATTACTGCTGCGCACGCTCCTGTTCCACATGCAGCTGTTTCACCTGCTCCACGTTCATAAACACGAAGTTCGATATGTTTTCTATTTATGATACGCATAAAACCAACATTTGCTTGATCTGGAAATATATTATGATTTTGAATTAATGGCCCAATAGTATCAATGTCGGCGTTATTAATACTATTTACCGTAACTACTACATGCGGGTTCCCCAAAGATAATGCGCTAAATTCTATTTCTTCATTATTAATCATAAGCTTATATAATATTTTTTTTTCTTTTGCTAAAAAGGGGATATCATTAGGTTCAAAACTTGGTATACCCATACTAACTTCAACAGAGCCATCTTCATGAATATCGGCAGCAACCAACCCAGAAGGACTGAGAAGTGAGAAAGATTTTATATTTTTTTCAATTTCAGCCAAGTATTTTGCTACGCAGCGAACCCCATTACCACATTGTTTAGCCTTTGTTCCATCACTATTAAATATTTGATAACTGGCTAAATGATTATTACTGGTAGATGGGCCAAGCCACATTAACTGATCAAAACCTGGTCCTGTATTTTCATCACCGAGCAATTGCAGTATATCACTGGATGGCGGAAGAAGATTTCCAAGTCTTTGATCAATAACAAGAATTATATTTCCTGTACCATGCATTTTTTTATATGGAATTTTCATATTGCTAATTATGCATTTTTATCACGTTTAATGGACTTTTTAATGTAGCGCATGTAGTTTATTACGAATATTACTAAAAATAACATACTACCTTTGGAGTTTATTATGCGACATATTGTAGTTCTTAATGAGAAAGGTGGAAGTGGTAAAAGTACTCTCGCAACAAACATAGCTTCTTACTTGGCAACTACAGGTGCTGCAGTTGCTTTAGCAGATTATGACCCTCAGCGATCTAGCTTGGATTGGCTTGAACGCCGTCCCGATAATTTTGAGAAGATTGCAGGTGTTGCCGGCTTTGAAGACGGTCTTAGATATGCCCCTCGCAGTGCCGATTTTCTCATTATTGATGCACCAGCTCGTTCACGAGGGGCAGAATTAACAGACTTAATCAAACATGCAGAAACAATAGTCGTTCCTGTACTGCCATCACCAATTGATATGCAGGCAGCTATAAATTTTCTTAAAAATCTTAAGGCAGTTCCAAAAGTAAACAAAAAGAATGCAAAGATTGGTGTTGTTGCTAACCGAGTCCGTGAAAATACACTTATCTATCAAGAATTGGATGATTATTTAACAAAGGCAAAAGTACCCTATATCGCAGCACTAAGAGATGCACAAAACTATGTACGTGCATATACTCGTGGGATCGGGATTTTTGAATTACCTGAGTATCTTGCTTGGCAAGATTGGTATGATTGGGAACCACTTATTACTTGGTTAAACTCAAAACGCAGTCAACCAAAGTAGTATTTAGCTTTTGAAGCTTATTTATTAAAAATTTTTGTTTTTATTCTTTATTTGCAAGCCATTTTTATATGCTTCTTTTGCAGCCTCTGTTTCACCCATTTTATTTAATAAATCACCATATACTTCAAACGCCGATGAATTTGGATTGGATTCAATCAATAATTCTAGATAGTAACGAGCCTTACCCCAAAGTTCATTTTTTAAACATAATTTTGCCATTGTTAATAAAAGATCTAGATCATCACTATGGTTCTTAAACCAAGTTTCTGCATTTGTAATCTGCCTATTAATATCAACCCCATGAACATCTCCATATAATTTTATTAGAGCGGGCTGCCAGTTTGTTTCAATAGAATTGGCTATTTCTTTTTCAGCTTTTTCATGTAAACCATTTCTCATCAGCCCCTGGTAATAAGCCATGAGAGTTTCAATATTTGATTTTTGAGATAAAGAAATTCTTTTCCAAATTTTTAAAATATCACTTCCATTTTCTGCATTACTTAATTCTTCACATTGAATCTTTGATTTCCAATTTGCTAATTTTTTTGGCTTTATTTGTGAATATTTTGTAATGCGAGGCAAAATTTCTTTGAGCGATGCCCAATCTTCTAACTTAAAATATAAACGCCCCATAAGAGCTAATGCATGTCCATGATTTTTTGAATTTTCATCCAAGCGTCTTAGGGCAGCCAAAGCCTGCTCATAATGACCATGGTCAAGTTGAAATTCAGCTTGAGTTAACAATACAGCATTAGCTGCTTCTGGCACCTCTTGGTATGCTAATTTAAGCCAGTCATCACGTCGTTGATTACGTCCTTGTAGGTGAGCTGCACGGGCTGCTTGCAGATAATTAAATAGTGGAGAATCGCTGGTACTAGCAGCTTTAGCTAATATGCGCTCACCACGCGTGAAATTTCCTTCGGCAACCTCAATCATTCCACGAGTCATCTTTTGTCCAGCGCGTGCTGCTCTATATCGACCTGCAACCTCTCCTATACGACGAGGAGCTATTATAATTTTACTAATTAACCAGATACATAGAAATAAAAGAGTTGTCATGATTATTAAGGTATGAAATGACATAGCTATCTGATAACCGCGATATTCTATGCCAACATGACCAGAATCTGCGATTAAAAAATATGCTGCTAAAGAGCTTACGAATAATGTGAGTAGTGTGATTATTCCAATTTTCATTCGACTGTCTCATTGAGATTTTTAAATTCTCTGAGTAAATTTAGTGATTTTGAAATATCTGGGACTGGTAGTGTAACAACTTCAGCTCTAATTTCTGAGACCATTATTTTTATATTTTTAATTTGTTGATTATTGGGATCAAAAAAATAATCTATTTTTTCCTCAACATTGTTGAAGCTATCTTCAAAGATAGTATATTTTCCTTGCAAGAGCGAAAGCCCAGCTAACTGAAGCTGTAATTGCATATTACTTTTTAAGAGATTTTCAGATTCTGGGTATATGGATAGAACTCTGGGAGAGCCAGGCGAAGTTACTTGCACTAAATTAGACATCGCATCCTTTGTAGCATTCCAGGCACGTATAATGTTTCTTTCTTCTGTGGAAGTTTTTTTATCTATCTCAGTAATTTCATTTAATCTTTTCAACGGAAGGTTTTCAATTATTTTTGAAAGATCTAATATTTTTAGTACTATATTTTCTAAATCAATAGTAATTATTTTTTCCAACAGATCAATTTCATTTAAAACAATTTGTTGTATCTCTATTAAATCCGGGCTTGATATTTGTTTTATTCTCTCGTATGCAATACGAAGAGCTAGTGACGCTTGTTTAGGATTATTTATGATTTGCAACTGAAAATTTGCAATTTGCAAATAATATTCTGCTTCAGATATAAGAAAATAATTCCTTGTATCTGATGAAGCTCCAACTAATGAAGAAACTCTATCTTCAACTGAAGACATTCTTGTGGGTATTGATTTTAATGATCGAAATTGCTTTTCGAAAGTTTCCTTTAAAGAATTAATCTTTTTCTCGTTTACAGAATAATCAATTGTATTGGTTTCTAAATTTTGTTGATATTCATTGCTAACAAAATTTTCATTATCAAGTTGCTTATTTTCCCACCAATTACCAAAAAATAAAAAGATGAAAGCAGCAATAGCAAATAATAATAAATAAGCTGCCCATCTTAATTTTGATATTTTTTTTTCACTTTTAGTATCTTTTGTTGAGTTGTCTTTTTTAGCTTCCATAATTTATGTACTTATATTTTTGTTTTAAGTTTGCTCGCAAGAATAATTGCATCAATTACTTTTGGAATATCGATACTATCTGATAAAAAATACTTAGAGTGCGGGTAGTTTTTTTTTGCTTCTTTAATTACACGAACTGCGGGTGTAACTAGTGGCAATGATCCTATATCTTTTAAGTATTTTTTGGGGAATAACAAAAAAATATTTCTGTATGTTTGGGCGCTCATCGCAGTAACAATATGAATTTGTTTTTTTCGCATTGCCGTTTCAATTCTCTCCAATATTGCTTTATTGATATCTGGTAGTTTTCTCTCATAGACGGATAAATAATGAACAATCGCACCGCGATCTTGTAATGTTCTTCCTAGTAACTTTCGACCTTTATTACCTCTAATGATACGTATCCTTTTGCCAGAAATATTTTGAAGATCAGCTTCTTTAAGTAAATTTTCACTATCGAAACCCTTGGTTGGTTCTATATCTACATTTTGAGCATTATTTTTAATGGCCGCTGAAGTGCTTGGTCCAATAGCCCCTATAAGTGATTTTCGTGCATATTGAAGGCCTTCTTGAACGGCATTACGACTAATAAAGATTGTAATATCTGGATTCGGTAGTTTTGCTTCCTCTGCAGCTACCAGGTTTTTCCCTCTAGGTACAATATTTATAACTGGAAAGTTAAAAACATTTCCTCCTTCACTCTCAATTGCTTCAATTAGACCATTGGCCGATTTTTTAGGTCGAGTTATGAGAACACCAATTCCTTTTAACGATTTATGAGTCATTCGTAGTCTCAATTGATTTCAAAAGGTCTTTGGCTCCATTAGCTTCTAAACGAGAAGCTAGAGTTTCACTCAATTGTTCTGCACCACCTGAATCACCAATAATCGAATCTTTAATGATATTTTCACCATTCGGTTTAGCTACTAAAGCTGTTAGCTTAAGTAAATTATTTTTTATTGTCGCATAAGCAGCAATTGGAGACTGACAACTTGCATTGAGCTCACGAGCAATTATTCGCTCTGCGATAGTGGTTTGGTACGTAGTTTTGTCATTGAGTGATTTGAGTATTTCACAAAGTTTAGTATCACTATCAAGGCACTCAATTCCCAATACACCTTGTGCTGCAGCTGGCAGCATTTCTGAAGATGAAAATTCATGGTTAATATAGTTACTAAGTTGTAAACGCTCTAAGCCAGCTGCCGCGAGAACAATACCGTCATAATCACCGTTTCTAAGTTTAGCAAGTCTTGTGTCTACATTTCCTCTTAGTGACCTAATCTGTAAATCTGGGCGTAGTATTTTAAGCTGAGATTGTCGTCGCAAGCTTGATGTTCCGATAATTGCATTTTCTTTTAATTTATATAGATTTTCACCATTTTTTGTAATGAGAGCATCTCTGTGATTTGCCCTTGCTAATGTTGCTGCTATGCAAAAGCCGTTAGGTAATTCACTAGGCACATCTTTCATTGAGTGCACCGCAAGATTAGCTTTTCCGTCTAACATAGCAATTTCGAGTTCTTTAACAAAAAGCCCTTTACCTCCAATTTTTTGTAAACTTCGATCAAGAATCTTATCGCCCTTAGTGGTCATTGGAATAAGTTCAACTTCTGAAATTTCATCATGACTATAGAGTTTGGCAGCAATATGTTCAGCTTGCCAAAGCGCAAGAGGACTTTTGCGAGTCGCAATTCGAATTTTCAAGAGAGTTGCACTCCTTAAGTTATTTATCAGCACGCTTTAATATTTATTTAAAACTCATTATCAGCCCTTTGCAGCTGACTTGCGAGCAATAGCGAAGAAAATGTTTTCTCTTTTTACGCATTGATGTTTTGACAATAGGGCTAATTTATAAAATTTATTAAATTTCATAGGTCTATTTTTCATTCCCCAAAAAAGATCAAATTGTAAAGAAATTGCACTATCTTGAGTCATTAAGATGGCATCAAATTTTGTAAATAGTTGATTTATAATATCATTTTATTATTTGGCACGCTTCCTGCTTTATAAATAAGGTCAGGTCACTGTGACTATAACTTTTAAATGGAGAAACAGAAAATGAACACCAGAAAAAAATCGCTAGTTGCTCTAGCACTTCTTATCTCTGGAGCAGCTCAAGCTGAATTCTCAGCTAATGTTGGATTTGTCAGTGAGTATTATTATCGCGGTATCTTTCAGGCTGAGTCTTCTGCAAGCGCCGGCTTAGATTTTGAAGAAGGCGGATTTTATGTCGGTACATGGGCCGCTGATGTAAAAGATGGAATTGAAGTTGATGGCTATTTTGGTTATGGCGGAGAGACTTCTGATGGTCTCGGATATAGCGTTGGCTACACAGGCTATTTTTATACTGGCGAGTTCGATGATACTTATCAGGAAATTAATCTTGGAGCTTCATATGGAATAGTCACATTTGATATGGCTTTAGGCGAATATAAAAACTTTGATTCCCCTACTCAGGATTATGCTTTTTACTCTCTCACTCTAGAAAATAACGGTTTTTACGGTACATACGGCAGTTTTGCTCAAGATTTTTCAGGCTCATATCTTGAAACTGGTTATGGCACAACTGTTGGTGAACTTGATTTAGGTGTCTCGCTAATTTTCAACGATGAAGATTTGAGCGGTACAACTGGATCCGATCAAGCATTAATTTTCAGTGTCGGTAAGTCGTTCTAATCTTAATCAACCTCAATTAAGGAGATTCGCAATGAAAATGATCACGGCGATAATTAAGCCATTTAAACTCGATGATGTTAGACAGGCGGTTGCTGATATCGGTGTTCAAGGTATCACTGCAACTGAAGTCAAAGGCTTTGGCCGCCAGCGTGGCCATACAGAGCTTTACCGAGGTGCAGAGTATGTTGTCGATTTTCTACCTAAAGTGAAGATTGAATTAGCGGTTGCTGATGAAATTTTTGAGCAGGTAGTGGAGGCGATAGTCAATACCGCACGTACTGGCAAGATTGGAGACGGCAAGATATTTGTCACCGAAATTGCTCAGGCCATTCGAATTCGCACCGGGGAAACCGGTGACGAAGCCGTTTAAATAAATACACACGGAGGAAATTCTCGTGGAAGAAACAACT
>NYWX01000024.1 GCA_002685275.1 Gammaproteobacteria bacterium | reverse complement strand
TTAATCTACTTAAAGTCCGCTCAAATTCAAAAGAAAGTAGTTTGCCACAATATAGTTTTTCTATCATTACATCTGCAGAAATAACAAGTTTTACACGTCGGTCATAAAATTCATCAACCAAGGTTATAAAGCGGCGTGCTTGATTTTCGTGCACGAGACCAAATTGAGGAATGCCAGAAATGATTACACTTGGATATAGACGAGCCAATTCAATGTAATCTTCTGGTCCCCTTGGACCACTGCATAAGTCAATAAAATTAAACCAAGCAATATTTTTTGCACAATAATGCGCTAAAATTTGGCGATCATTAATTATAAGACCGTGCTTACGAAATCCATTTCCAAAGATCTCACCACTAGCCGTTTCGTTAAAAAAGTAGCGTAATTTTTTACTAGCTAACTTACTATTTGGAAAAAAATATGTTCCTGCCTGCTGAAGAAGGCGTGATCTATAATCAATTCCACCATTTAGCTCAAAGACTTCTGTATTTAAATTTAATTGCTTTATAGCAGGTATAAATCTTTTTCTTTGTAGGCCGTCTTTATAAAGATCATTAGGTTTAAAGTTTGAGGTGGCTATAAGAACAACCCCTCCACAAAAAAGACCATCCAGTAATCGCCCTAGAATCATTGCGTCTGCTATGTCATTTACAAAAAACTCATCAAAGCAAAGAACTGTCGTTTCTCGCGCAATATCTTTTGCAATGCAACCTATAGGGTCTTCAATATCACTAATCTTTTTAAGTCGATAATGTATATCCTGCATCATATGATGAAAATGAACACGTTTTTTGCGCTTAATATTTAAATTTTTAAAAAAAAGATCCATCAAGAAAGTCTTACCGCTCCCAACATCACCCCAAATGTAGATTCCATTAATATTATGTTGATCTACTTGTGTCTGCGGATTAAGAAAACGAAAAAAAATATTTTTTCTTGGTTTAAGATCTTCTAATTTCTTCTGCAATGCCTCAAGATGACCAATAAGCTTGATTTGTGCAGGATCGTGCTCATATTTTTCACGACTGAGACTTTCTTTATATGCTTTGCGAATATTCAATTTTTACCTTAACTTATATTTATTGATATTGTTTAGAATAAGTAAGATTACATCTCTTAAATTACAGCCGCTACCAGCACTGGTATAATTAACATCATTAATATTTGGAATTAATCTTAATGTCTGAAGTAACTGAACGCGAATCAATGGAATTCGATGTCATCATTATTGGCGGCGGACCGGCTGGTTTGGCGGCCGCGTGTAGATTAATGCAATTAAACAGCAGCCTATCAGTTGCTGTAGTAGAAAAAGGATCCGAGATAGGCGCACATATATTATCAGGTAATGTATTTGAGCCATCCGCGCTAAATGAACTTTTTCCTGATTGGCAGGAAATGGGCGCACCAGTAAATGTAGCTGTCAGTCATGATCGAGTTCATTATTTAATAAATGATAAGAAAGCATTACCAATTCCCGGATTATTTTTGCCGAAGCCAATGAATAACCATGGAAATTTTATAATTAGTCTTGGTAAGTTATGTAAATGGTTGGGTGATCAAGCAGAAAATATGGGTGTTAATGTTCTTCCAGGGTTTGCAGCAGCAGAGGTACTTTACGAAAATAATCGTGTAGTTGGTGTGGCTACAAGTGATATGGGTATAAATAAGAAGGGTGAAAAAAAATCATCTTTTCAAGCTGGTTATGAGCTAACAGGTAAATATGTAATTTTTGCAGAGGGTGTGCGTGGCAACCTTAGCGAGCAAGTGATTGAAAAATTTAATTTACGTAAAAATTCAGATCCTCAACACTACGGTATTGGCATAAAAGAAATTTGGGATATTGATGGACAATTGCATGAAGAAGGACGTGTTATTCATACACTAGGGTGGCCATTAGATATGCATACTGAAGGCGGCGGATTTCTTTATCATGCAGAAAATAAAAAAGTACTGGCTGGATTTATTGTTGGGCTTAACTATAAGAACCCATACTTATCACCTTTCGAAGAATTTCAACGATGGAAGAAGCATTCAAAAATTAGAAAATTTCTTGAGGGTGGTAAAAGAATTGCATACGGAGCTAGAGCTGTAAATAAAGGTGGGTTGCAATCTCTTCCTAAGCTTACCTTCCCTGGTGGGATGTTAATTGGATGTGCTGCTGGATTTCTAAATGGCGTTAAAATAAAAGGCTCACATACAGCGATAAAGACCGGTATGTTGGCGGCTGAAAGTATTCATAAAGAATTGTCTGAAAATCGTGCTCTATCGGCAGATTTATCTAGCTATGAAGAAAATGTAAAGTCGTCTTGGGTACACAAAGAACTCTATACAAGCAGAAATTTTAACCCAGGTATGCAAAAGCTTGGAACATTCTGGGGAGGCATATTTACATTTATCGATCAAAATATTTTTTTTGGAAGACTCCCATTCACATTGCACAACAAAGAGCCTGATCATAAATCTTTGAAAAAGATATCCGATGCAAAGGTAATTAACTACCCTAAGCCCGATGGAAAGATTACATTCGATCGTTTGTCTTCTGTGTTTCTATCAAGCACCAATCATGAGGAAGACCAACCATCTCATCTGGTGCTAAAAAATGATTCAATTCCAATTACCTATAATCTTCCAGAATACGGTGAGCCAGCTCAATTGTATTGCCCAGCTGGGGTATATGAAATCATTGAAGATAATAAAAATAAAAAACTACAGATTAATGCAATAAATTGTGTGCATTGCAAAACATGTGATATCAAAGATCCACAGCAAAATATTGAATGGAAAGTTCCTGAAGGCGGTGGCGGGCCAAATTATTCAAACATGTAATTTTTTATCTAGGCTGCATTCGTATTGCTCCATCAATACGAATAGTCTCACCATTAACAACTGTGTTACTACAAATAAACGCTACTGTTTCAGCATATTCTTCAGGCCGACCAAGCCTTGACGGAAATGGTATTTGGCATTCAAGCGATTTTTGAACATCATCTGGCATACCGGCCATCATTGGAGTCATAAAGATACCAGGAGCAATAGTATTTACGCGTATACCAAATTGAGCAAATTCTCGAGCTAAAGGCAACATCATGCCAACTATTCCACCTTTAGATGCCGAATAAGCAGCTTGACCTATTTGTCCTTCAAATGCTGCAATTGATGCCGTGTTGATTATTACCCCGCGTTCACCCTCGTTATTAATGTCATTGAGTTGCATTAGCGCTGCCGACTCCTTAATGATATTGAAACTTCCAATAAGGTTGATCTGTATCACTCGGTTAAATTCATCTGAGGGCCATGGGCCATCTCGACCAAGAGTGCGAGCAGCCGTAGCTACACCCGCACAATTTACCGCAAGATTAATACCTTCCATGAATTTATAAGCTGACTGAATTGATGATTTAACATTATTTTCATCTGATACATCTGTATGAACAAAAAGTGCCCTTTTACCAAGCTCTTTTACACTTTCATTACCAAGGTCTTTGTTAACATCAAAAATTACAACAAAACCACCTTCAGATATAATTCGTTTTGCGGTTGCAAGCCCCAATCCTGACGCCCCACCTGTGATTACAGCTTTTATATTTTTTAGATTAATTTTTTTTCCTAACTTTCAAATAAGTCAAATTATTTTATCACTTCTTGTGAAAGATTTATGTAGTTTAGTGTAGAAAACTTTAATAACCTGAAAAGGAAATTTTTATATATTTTAAAAAAATTATTTCACAAAAATTTTTTTACAAGGGCGTGTAAATACTAAAAATTAAAAAAATTAATTAGTAAAGTGAGAAATAATAACTATTTATTTACTTCTAAATACCTTATTTAGAAGTAAATCTGGCTCACCAGTCGCTGAAATTATTTTTCTTCGAGATGCTTCAGCAAGTTTCTTTGAGCATTCAAAATTTGAATCATTAGGCATAATCGGTGGAAGTATGTCGATGATGAGGTGAGTTGGACATGGAATTAAATTTCCCTCAGGTAGCATTTTACGTGATCCAGAAATAGCGATAGGAACGACTGGTATCTTAGCTTTATATGCTGCAACAAAAGCGCCCGGTCGAAAGCGACGTATGCCCGGTTCTAATTTAAAGGTTCCTTCAGGAAAAAAACCCAGAGATTCACCTTCTTTCGCAGCCTTAATAAGTTGCCTTGCATCTCTACTACTTCCTCTCGCTTCATTACGTTCTACAAATTTTGAGCCCGAACGACGTAAAAGGAAGTGAGCAACAGGAAAATTCCTCATTTCTCCTTTTATGACGAAACCAAACCTTGGTGGTAAATATCCATTTAGTAAAATACCGTCAATATAGCTGGCATGATTTGCAATAACTACACAACCATCCAATGGAATATGATTTATGCCATTAACTGATACTTTGATACCAGAAAATATAAAAACAGCTTTTGCAGCATAGGTAACAAGTTTTTGACGTCTTAAGGATCCAGGAACAATTATTGTTACTACTAAAGAAAAAATACATGCAACTATAAAGCTAAACCAAGCCCAAAGACCCCAAGCTAGTCGTGTTATAAAAAAGAATATTTTCACTTAATTATCACCTCTTTGTTTTTTGTTTTAATGAACAAAGTTTTGTGATTTCAATTTTTATGATAGCCGCCCATAAAATTTTTTTATAGTAGTTTCGAAATTTTAGTAGAAAAATTGGTTTTTTCATATTATAAAATTTTCAAATTTTATCAATAACGATGCAATAAGCTAAACAACTCGATATTATATCGATTATGAAGAACATAACCGATAAAGATTCTCAATTAAATTCAGATATTTATTTAGAAGAGCTTTTTGATAAATTTATTGATGCAATTTGGATGGAGCAGGGCTTATCAAAAAATACACTTAGCGCTTATCGTAATGATCTTATGATGCTCTCTAAATATTTAGTTAAAAATAAAATAAAACTTAAAAGTGCATCCAAGTCTGACTTATTAAAATTTATGGCTAGTAGTATCGAAGCTGGAGCAAAACCAAAATCTACTGCCAGGCAATTATCAAGTTTTCGCCGTTTTTTTAGATACATGCTGAGAGAGGGATTGCGCAGTGATGATCCAACAGCAGAAGTTGACATGCCTTTTATTGGACGCTCTTTACCCATTTCTCTTAATGAGCAAGATGTGGAGTCTTTATTAGATGCACCAAATACAAAAGAGCGTCTTGGATATCGTGATAAGGCAATGCTTGAATTATTATATGCGACAGGTTTAAGGGTCTCTGAGCTTGTAAAAATTAAAAAATCACAATTTAATTTTAATCAAGGAGTTGTTCGCATTGTAGGAAAAGGAAATCAAGAGCGTTTAGTCCCAATCGGAGAAGAAGCGCAACGTTGGCTGTTAAAATTTATTAATGGACCGCGATTAGAGATACTTCGTGAGCGTAAAACTGATTATTTATTCCCAACATTTCGTAGTGAGTCAATGAGTCGCCAAGCTTTTTGGCACATCATTAAACGCTACGCCAAAAAATCTGGTATTCATCAAAAGATTTCTCCACATAGTTTGCGTCATGCATTTGCTACGCATCTTTTGAATAGAGGAGCTGATCTACGCGTTGTTCAGATGCTGTTAGGGCATAGAGATCTCTCAACTACTCAAATATATACACATGTAGCACGTGAAAGGTTGCAGGGTTTGCATCGAACTCATCATCCTAGAGGCTAGCTGTATAGTTTTTTTGGATATTTAATACTTTCAAAAATTTTCAATGTAATATAAGTTTTTATCAATTAATAAAATCAAAAATATATATGAAAAATTTTTTAAAAATCACGCTTTTTTTATTGGTTATTAATTCACTGGGTGGCATGTCTGCATTTGGGGATGAAAAACTCTCTTTGGAAGAAGTGCGAGCCAAAATAAATGAAATATTTCAAGATTTAGATGAAGAAGATATCAATCTTAGTCCAGTTGATGGTTGGTATACTTTAAATAAAGGCCAAATTGTTGCTTACATTTCCGAAGATGGTCGCTATCTTCTTCAGGGCGATTTAATTGATTTAAACAACCAAATTAATCTTAGTGAGGACACGCGCTCAAATTCTCGACGTGTTTTGATGTCATCAGTAAAAGAAGATCAATTTATTACGTTTTCGCCAAAAGATATAAAACATTCTGTTGCTGTATTTACTGATATTGACTGCGTTTATTGCCGTAGATTGCATAGTCAAATAGATGAATACCTCTCTGCCGGCATTCAAGTTCGATATTTGTTATACCCTAGAAATGGACCATCATCGCCATCTTGGAATACTTCAGAGGATATTTGGTGCGCTAAAGATAGAAATGCTGCACTTACGGCTGCAAAGCTTGATAGAAGCTTTGAAACGGATAATTGTGATATGTCTGCAATTTCTGAGCAATACGCTCTTGGACAAAGCGTTGGTCTAAATGGAACACCTGCCATAGTGTTTGAAAGCGGAACCATGGTTAATGGTTACCTGCCTCCAAATGAATTATTGAAAAGATTAAAAATGGAAGTGACATCTAATATAAATTGAAATTGAGTTGTTTACTTTCGAATCTCATGAAAATGAACCCCATTATTTCTTCCATTGTCTTCAAAGTATTTTTTTAGTGCAAAATAAGTGCTTTGAAAAGCAATATCATCCCATGGAATTTCATCCTCACTAAATAATTGAGTGTCTAAACTCTCTTCTCCAACACCATAAGAGCCTTTTAATTTTCCACAAAAAAATATGTGTACCTGTCCTACATGAGGTATATCAATTGAAGCAAACTGACGAGTAATTTCTATATTTGCACAAGCTTCCTCTAATGTCTCTCGAGCAGCCCCTTCAGCTAGAGTTTCACCTAATTCCATAAAACCAGCAGGAATGGTCCAGAAGCCGTATTGTGGTTCAATGGAACGCTTGCAGAGTAAAATTTTACCTTCACTCTCAACTATACAACCTACAACAATTAATGGATTTTTGTAATGAACTTCACCACAAGCATCGCAAATCGCACGTTCACGATTATCAGCTTTAGGGATCTTGTAACTAACTTTACTTCCACAGATTGAACAGTATTTCATCTTATAAATCATTCTTGATATTATTCAACCTTTGCAGGCAATTATCAATGTTCTTAAGTGTCCCGTACCACTAGCCTACAAAAAAAATATCATATAACTCAAGCTTAAAAGTGGTCAGTCACAAATAAATTTTATTCGTAACTCACCACTAATAATGCTTATTGAAAAATTTGAATTATTTTTTATTATAAATGAGTATCGTATCCGGTTCGTCTGCGGATGTATTATCTAAATACAAACTCAATACACCGTCTTTTAAAATAATTTTTCCAAAATCTGATAAATCTTCAGCGTTTTCACTCTCAGCGGAGCATGAAACAACATTATTTTCTGGAATGATGTTACAGTTTTGAACTTCATTATCTGCTGTCGAAATATTAAATTGGTCATTAACTATGTCTAGAACAGGAATTATACCCGTTACTGTTTGGCAGATAAGCTCGGCAAAACCCTGCAATAATTCGCCTTCGCCATCTGATTCCATATTTTTCCTACATTCTGCTAACGATTTTTCTTTATCTATTACCCATAAACCATCATAGTTAGTTGTACCTGATTCTGAACATCCAAACAAAAAGATTGTTATAAAAATCAATAATCTATAGTTTTTCATTGTTCTTTGCTCCTTAAATTCAATTTTTTTTGATATAAGTATAATTATTTAACATATAAAAATTTGGTTAGTAATCATTTATAAGCTTCATCATTTCCGTTTACAGAAGCAATGTTGAACCACTTGTGTGCACGGATAAAGTCCTGAAGAACGCCATCTCCATTGTAGTATAAACCGCCTAAATAGAACTGAGCTTCAGCATCACCTTGCTCTGCAGCAGCACGATACCAAAGGACCGGCTAACCATCCATATCGCGTCCTACTCAACTCTTCTTGATAAGCATTCAAGAGCACTCCAAGAAAAAAAGGGGGAACCAACCAAAAAATATCCATTCTTACTTTCTCCCAAAATTCCTCCATATAAGAGGGCTAAAACGTTAATTCAACATATTTTATCAACTTCCATTTTGTTTATTTGTTACTTTTTTTAAAGAGCAGCAATGGTGTCCTCACGATGAATGTCAATATTAGGGGTACTAGGATTAAACCTATCAAATGTCCAAGAAAATATGCAAAATAATCTACTAAGTTTTCTAGCAGTCTGTTCTCTTTGTTTTCTAGAACTCTAATAAAATATTCTGCTAAATCATCAGGTCCATTAGAAAATAAAAATAAACTACCGGTAATTACAATTAACCATTGATATATTTTCACGAATCTTGAATCTTTATATGATTTTTTTAAGATTCTAAGGTAAATAAATATTGTGGTTAAAAAAATAAGTATTAAGGAAAAATATACTATAAAAAATTTACTCATCATATTTCCCCCAATTTTTTGTTACAAACATTTCTAATCCACCATTATGGACTACTTTAGAGAAGACTTTATCCTATCATCCAATTAGATTACTGCGCTCAATCTTTAGATTATGAAGATAAAGCTAAAGTTTTGATGACAGGAATCATGACAGGAATAGGGACTATATGAAGATGAAAACCCCTGTAGAATATTGAATACAGGGGCTTCAGAACATATATGGTGCCGAGGGGGGGAATCGAACCCCCACTTCCGAAGAAACCGGATTTTGAATCCGGCGCGTCTACCAGTTCCGCCACCCCGGCGTATAATGTTGAATAAATTTTGGTGAAAATTATCCAGCTAATAAAATCATTATATTCGTGACTGAGTTTCAGTGCTATAGGCAAATGCAATCGTAAGATTAAACCTAAACTTTAATTAATATAAATTTTTTTTTGCAATAAAGTA
>NYWX01000018.1 GCA_002685275.1 Gammaproteobacteria bacterium | reverse complement strand
TGGATTGTGCCAGGAGTTTGTAGCACGTTTATAGTAGGCATACAGCTTTAATAATGTGTCAGCAGGAAAAGGCTCTTTGTGCCTGTTTACGCTTTCAACAGCTTTTTTAAATGCGATGTCTATCTCCTGTGAAGTCATTACTGTAGTTTACTGTATTTAAATAGATGCCAGAATGGAGCTTCCTCCCTTTACAACATCGTTAAGTTTTACATCAAGCTTTGTACCTATAGGAAGAAATACATCTACACGAGATCCAAATTTAATAAAGCCGCTATCACTTCCTTGTGTTACTTGTTGTCCTTTTTCTGCGTAATTTACAATACGTCTTGCCAAAGCGCCTGCAATTTGACGGTGTAGCACATCTCCGAAGTTTTTAGAGCTTACCACCACGGTTGTACGCTCATTTTCTTCACTAGATTTTGGATGCCAAGCAACCAGAAATTTTCCGGGATGGTATTTACTGAAAACCACTTGACCTGCAACAGGGTAACGAGTTACATGAACGTTTATGGGAGACATAAATACCGAGACTTGTAGTCTTTTTTCATTAAAAAACTCTTTTTCAAAAACCTCTTCAATAACCACAACTTTACCATCTACAGGAGAAACCACATGATCTTCGCTTGTTTTTATGTTTCGTTTTGGGTTTCTAAAAAACTGCAACACGAGTACAAGCATAACAATAGCCAGGAGCATAATTGTGCTTCTTAGGTAATTGTTTACGATGAAATAATCTGCAGCCAAGCTCATTGCAATAGCTAACACTAAGGTAATTAAAATAATTTTGTATCCTTCTTTATGAAACATAAGTTATAAGTTGTAAAAATGCATAAATAAATGGGCTGGCATAAATAGCGCTATCCAGCCTGTCGTATAATCCGCCATGTCCAGGCATTAGGTTTCCGCTATCTTTTACCCCGGCTTGTCGTTTGTAGTTGGATTGTACTAAATCTCCAATGGTTCCAAATACTGAAATAATAACCCCAAGAGTTATCCAAATGCCTAGCGTATATATGTCTAAAACATTAAAGATAATGAAACCTGCGATGATAGCTGCTATGAGCCCTCCAAAGAACCCTTCTATTGTTTTTTTAGGAGAAACACTCTCCAGTAATTTGTTTTTACCCAATGATTTACCGATGATATACGCAAAGGTGTCATTGCACCAAATTAACGCAAAAACCCCAACAATAATCTCTGGCTTAAATACCCCGTTAGAAAATGGAATGCGTGTTAGAAAAACAAAGCCTCCAATGATGTAAAGCATCGTAGGGATGTATTTTTGTTTTTTAAGTAAAAGGTTATTTGTGGTAGATCGTAAATCTTTGGCCAGTAATATATTTACAACTAAGCAGCAGCCTAAAAATATATATAGTATAATCTCTCCTGGGTGATAGTAGCTTATCAGTAAAAGCGAAATTGGGAGTAGAAGATAAGAGGTGAAGGATTTAAGTTGTATGAGTTTTTTAAATTCCTTGAGGGTTTGAAGTCCTAGTATGAGAAAAAGCACCATGAATATTTCACGAGAGGTGTACATGGAAAAAATTACGACAAGGACATATAAAATCCCCGATATACTTCGTACAACAATCTCTCTCATAGCATATATCTTCTATAGGTCTTCTAGAAGCAGCAAATATAAGTTTTTTGTACTACTTCCATAACTCATAAAATCCTTTTCTTTTTCTGTCTCAAAATCTTGGATTGCAGTGATATTGCTTGGAATAAATTTTCCACCACTGTTTTTGATAATGCGTAGCCCTTCACTTATATTTTCTACAAACTGGCTTGTAGTGGCAAATATGACAATATTGGTAGGTAGCTCGTCCAGTTTTTTCTCCTTAATCTGGTTTGAAGAGAGTAAAATGGAGCCATTTTTTGATATCAAAGACTCGCAAGTAGTCAAGAAAAAAGTAGCAGTAGTTTTTTTGGTGAAGTTTAGATTGTACCCATCAAATTTTTTAGAGAGCATTTGGTTGATGCAAAAAACCTCTTTTTCATACCAGTCATTCTCTAGTAAGATATTATCAAAAGCTTCGTTAATTTCTTGAGCGTCTGTGCAGTATAGAAATTTCCCTCCGTTTTTTCTGAAATTATTAGTAAATCTCTCGTCTATAGCAAGACTATCTTCAGGATAATATTTGAGGCCATCATCCTGATCACCTTTTTGTTTAGGTGTTTTTTTTAGATGGAGATTTCCTTTTAAAAGTCTTTTAAAGAGACTCATCTGCAGGGTTTATGGGTGTTTAAATTCTTATAGTATCAAAGATAGTAAAAATCTCGTGATAGAAAACCCACAATACTAATCTTTAGTAAAATGGCTATAAAACGAACCTTTATCTTGAAGGGTCATCATTTTCTTCCGCTGCTTTTGGTGTATTGTCTGGAGTTTGTTTGTCCTGTTTAGGAGCTGCTTTAATTTCGCTAATAGTTTTTTCGAAAGGTCTTTTTCCAAAAATAACTTCTAGGTTGTCCTTGAAAATAACTTCTTTGTCTAGCAGTACGTTTGCCAATTCTGTAAGCTTTTCTTTATTGGTTTCTAATAAATCAATAGCGCGCTTGTATTGGGTCTCGATAAGATTTGATATTTCTTTATCAATTAACTCAGCTGTTTTTTCGCTGTATGGTTTACTGAAATTATATTCAGACTGCCCACTGGAGTCATAATAGGTGAGGTTTCCAACCTTGTCATTAAGCCCATAGACAGTTACCATTGCCCTTGCTTGTTTTGTTACTTTTTCTAAATCACTAAGGGCTCCAGTAGATATTTTATTGAATATTACTTTCTCTGCTGCTCTTCCTCCAAGTGTTGCACACATTTCGTCAAGCATTTGCTCTGGCCTTACAATAAGACGCTCTTCTGGCAAGTACCAGGCGGCACCTAGAGATTGACCTCTTGGAACTATTGTAACTTTAACAAGTGGTGCTGCGTGCTCCAGCATCCAGCTTACTGTTGCATGTCCTGCCTCATGATATGCAATTGCCTTTTTCTCTGCTGGTGTAATAATTTTGTTCTTCTTCTCAAGGCCTCCAACAATTCTGTCTACAGCATCTAAGAAATCTTGTTTTCCTACTGCTTTTTTCTCGCCTCTTGCTGCTATTAGCGCAGCCTCATTACAAACATTTGCAATGTCTGCTCCAGAGAATCCTGGTGTTTGCTTAGACAGAAAATCTGTATCTAGACCTTCTTCCTTTTTTAAAGGGCGAAGGTGTACTTCAAAAATTTCTTTACGCTCTCTTACATCTGGAAGGTCAACATATATTTGTCTATCAAAGCGACCTGCTCTCATTAATGCTTTGTCTAGCACATCTGCACGGTTTGTTGCTGCAATTACAATTACATTAGAGTCTGTCCCAAAACCATCCATCTCTGTTAAGAGTTGGTTTAAGGTGTTTTCACGCTCATCGTTAGAACCTGAGAAATTAGCTTTTCCACGAGCACGGCCAATGGCATCTATTTCATCTATAAATATAATAGATGGAGATTTTTCTTTGGCTTGTTTAAATAAATCACGAACCCTAGAGGCACCTACACCTACAAACATTTCAACAAAATCTGAACCAGATAGAGAGAAAAAAGGTACTTTGGCTTCTCCAGCTACTGCACGAGCCAATAATGTTTTTCCTGTACCTGGAGGTCCTACCAAAAGAGCTCCTTTAGGAATTTTACCTCCAAGGGCGGTATATTTTTCTGGGAACTTTAGAAAATCAACAATTTCTTGCACCTCTTCCTTAGCCCCTTCAAGACCTGCTACATCTTTAAAAGATGTTTTTACGTCTATCTTCTCATCAAATAATTTGGCTTTAGATTTCCCGATATTGAAAATTTGACCTCCAGCACCACCACCTCCAGCGCCGCCAGACATACGTCTCATAATGAAAATCCAAATACCAATAATTACTATAAAGGGTAATAAGCCAACAATAACTTCTCCCCAAAGGTTGCTCTCTGTGTTCCAAATAATTTGGGTGTCTAGATTATTTTCTCTTTTTATGATTTGAAAATTATTCTCAAAATTTTGAAGATCACCAAACTCAAACTCATAAGTTGGGTCATTGGCTCCAGGAGTTAAAAGTCCATTTGGTTTGTTTTTTGAATGCACTCCATCCAATTTTGCCTCTTGGGTAAGATATACTTTAGCTATTTTTTTGTTTACAATCTCAACTTTTTGAACATCACCTTGTCTTAGATAATTTTCAAACTCAGCTTGGCTTGTTTTTTTAGTTTGAGAAAAACTACTTCCACCAGAGAGTTGCAGCGCTAAAAAAATCACAAAAATAGATCCATATATCCAATACGGGCTAAATTTTGGTTTTTTTAGATCGGGTTTTTTATCTTTTTTATTCTTAGAATCTTGTGTTTGGTTTGCCATGTGGCTTTACTATTTTTTAATGAGACGTTTCGATTTTGACAGACTTTGCATCACCCCATAGGCCTTCAATGTCATAAAAATCTCTAATGTGTTTTTGAAAAACGTGAACAACAACGTGAACATAGTCCATAAGAATCCACTCAGAATTCTCACTTCCTTCTATGTGCCAAGCTTTTTCTTTTAAAGCCTTACTCACAATTTTTTGGACAGAACCTACAATAGCATTTACTTGAGTGTTTGAGCCACCATTACAGATGATAAAATAATCTGTAACTGTATTTTCAATTTCTCTTAGATCAAGAATTTCAATATCTTGTCCTTTAACCTCTTCAATTCCTCTAATGATATGTGTAATAAGGAGGTCAGTATTTTTTTCTTTCTTGGTCATTCAAACGTTTGGTTTATGCAAAGTTATTACTTTTTGTTTGTTATAAGTGTTTTGCATCTATAATAAAATCTTAAATTGTCACCCGTGAATATAATCAAACTTAGTGCCACACCATCTACCAATACCTACTTGAAAGACTTGTCAAAAACTTGTTTTTTAAAAGATTATACAGTGGTAGTAACTTCAAGACAAACAAAGGGCAGAGGTCAAGTAGATTCCCAATGGCACTCTCAGCCCAGCAGTAGTCTAACTTTAAGTGTTTTTAAGCGTTTCAAGGGGCTTCAAGTTTCACAACAATGGTATGTTTCTATGGCTGTCTCACTAGCTGTTTTTAACACCTTAACACATTTAAAAATACCTGAAATAAGTATAAAATGGCCTAACGACATTATGTCACGCAGCAAAAAATGCTGCGGAATATTAATTGAAAATACGATAAAAGGCGATCAAATAGATGCCTCTGTAATTGGTATTGGAATAAATGTAAACGAAAAGCAATTTAATGACCTTCCATTGGCAAGTTCTTTGAGGCTCGCCACAGGAAATTATTTTGATATCTCTTTAGTGCTTAAAATATTGTTGCAAGAACTGGAAATAGAATTAACTCGTCTAGAAAATCAAGATTTTGAAGCAATTTTCAATTCCTATAATAAAAGGTTGTTTAGGCTTGATGCTGTAGCTGTTTATTCAACAAAGACAGCGCCTGCTTTTAACGCTATACTAAGGGGTGTTACTACATCTGGCCTGTTGGTTTTAGAGAATGATTCTTCCAGGAGAGATACCTACAATCTGAAAGAAATAAAATATCACTTTTAAATTGTTTCTAAATTACTAGAGAGTGTTTCTATAAACTTACTCACCGGAGCTTTTACCATCATTGCCATCATAGGGTTGAAGTCTCCCTGAAATTGTAATTCAATAAATGAGGAGTTGTTGTCTATAGCTTCTATATTTCCGATAAGGGTGAAAGGAATTTTATCACTAATTGCCCCTAAGGTTATTTTGGTTGGACTTATAACTTGTTTTACTTCCAGCGCAATTTCTGGCATACTCTTTAAAGCAAAAATAAAGGCATCTTCTCTAATTACTTCAAACTTACTGATGCTTTCTGGCATAAGTTGCTCAAAGTTTTTTACATCACTTAAGAAGCCGCAAAGTTCTTGGGCTGATTTTTTAACAGTTACTTTTTTGCTATTTAATTCCATGTGTTATGTTTTATATTGGGCGTCTATGATACATTAATTTTTAAAAACTATTAAAGTTGATAGTGGTTTTAAAACCGCACCTGTTTTTACTTGCCAGACCAGGTAGCTGGGTTTTCTCTCCACGAGCTTAATTGTTTGCTCTCCGAAGAGGAAATAAAATTAGTCTTTTCAGCATTTAGCAAAAGGTGTTCGTAATTACTTAATGTATTGAGTGTTATATCTGCATTTTGAAAATTTTTCTCTGCAACATCAAAGCCATAAGAGAAAATAGCGAGCATCCCTTTGACATTTAAATTAGCTTCTCTTAACGCCTCTACGGCTACTAGACTGCTTTTTCCTGTGCTAATTAAATCTTCAACTACCCCGACGGTTTGGTTTTCTTGCACCATTCCTTCAATTTTGTTTTGTCTTCCGTGCTTTTTTGCCTCTGGTCTTACATAGCAAAAAGGTAGGTTGAGGTAGTCTGCTACTAACATTCCGATGCCTATGGCTCCTGTTGCAACACCAGCGATGATATCTGGCTTTCCATAAAGGGTTTCTATTTGAGAGGCAATATGTTCTCTAATATAATTTCTTATTGCAGGGTAGGACAGGGTTATGCGGTTGTCACAATAGATTGGTGAGCTCCAACCAGAGGCCCAAGTAAAAGGGGCTTGTGGTTGTAGTTTTATTGCATTAATTTGCAGTAATAATTCGGCTGTCTTTTGGGCGGTCTCCTTATTTAATATCATAACTGCAAATGTATAAAGTTTTTGTCAATGACTTGCCTATAATATTGTCTACCAAAAAAAATATTGGAAAGCAGTACACAACCATACCTCTAAAGAAGGTTAAGTTTAAAAAATTGATACGTCAAATTAATGAAGGTTCTTTGCTGTATGTTAATTTATACCACAAAAATGAAGAAAAGTTAGAGCGGTTTTTATTAAAAAAACTACCGGTGGTTTTTGCCGGTGGTGGTTTGGTTTTTAATGCAAAAAAAGAAATTCTTTTTATACGTCGCAATGGCAAATGGGATTTACCCAAAGGTAAGGTTGAGAAAGATGAAACATATCAGGCTGCCGCTTTGAGAGAGACCCAAGAAGAAACCGGCGTACAGGATTTAGAGTTGCGTAAATTTATTGCCAAAACATACCATGTTTTTAAGCGCAATGATAAATTAAAGCTTAAGGTAACCTATTGGTATGAGATGTATTCAAACTATAAGGGAGATTTAAAACCTCAACTTGAAGAAGATATAACCAAGGTGCGTTGGAAAAACTTTGCAAAATCTCAAAAAGCACTTACAGAGTCTTATGAGAATATTAAACTCTTGTTTCCTAAAGAGTACCTAACCACCCACCCTAATGATAGGGTATCTTAAGTGGTTTCGCTCATAGTTAGGAGACTTTTTATGAAGCCAATCTAATTGTGCGTACCAATTACTGGCAAAGGGAGGCTCTAATTTTTTCTTTGTTTCAAATTCTATTTTAAGTAGCGGATTGTTCTCCAAAAGCTCTTTTGCTTTGTCCTCCCATACATAGGGAGAAAACCCTTCTTTTTGTTGTAAAATGGGATCAAAAAAGTTCCAGTTAAAAAAAGAATCTACCGCTTCGGGCTCCAGTGTTTCTAATAAATAACGTTTCCCCTCTTGAGCGTTAGACACTAGATAGTCTCCCTTGTTAAGTGTTATGGTTTCTTG
>NYWX01000012.1 GCA_002685275.1 Gammaproteobacteria bacterium | reverse complement strand
GCTAAAGAAGAAGGTGTTGAGGCACTTGGTTATGTTGTCATTAATCGAGTTTTAGGCGACATTCTAGAATCTTCACTTCTTTCAACAAAAAATGTTGATATCTTTTGTCCAGCTCGAATTGAAAATATTGATTTTGCTGATAATAGGGTTATAGCAGAAGTTATTTCTGGAGATGATAAGCTTTCGTTATCGTCTAAGTTAATTGTGGCTGCAGATGGAGCTAACTCCAGTATCAGAGAAATGATTGGTATAGAAGTACAAAAATATGATTATGCCCAACGTGCAATAGTTGGTAATTTAATTACTGAAAAACCATTATTTAATCGCGCCTTTGAGAGATTTACTTCTCAAGGTCCTCTTGCAATATTACCAATAACAGGTGATCGAGCAGGATTCATTTGGACTGTTTCTGAAAATGACGCAGACCGCGTTCTTTCTTTAGATGACAATTCTTTTCTCAATGAATTACAGGAAGAGTTTGGCTTTAGGCTCGGAATCTTTTCACACCTAGGAGCTCGATCAGATTATCCGTTAATTTTGAGTAAGGCGAATCGACTGATTGCCTCAAGAAGTGTATTAATAGGCAATTCTGCTCATGGACTCCACCCTGTCTCAGGGCAAGGATTTAATCTTGGTATGCGTGATGTAGCAGCACTATGTGAATGCATTGCAGATAACCCATCAGGATTTTGTGATCCTGGTAATAAAGAAATCTTAGATCATTATGCTGGTTGGCGACGGTTAGATCAGAAAAAATTAGTTTACTTTACAGACAATTTAGTTCGTCTTTTTGGTACTTTACGACCTGAATTTAGAATACTTCGTAACATTGGTATGATTGGATTTGATTTAATTCCTGGAGTTCGACCAATGTTTGCAAAACATACAATGGGGTTAGCAGGAAAGTTACCTCGTTTGTCTCGCGGTATTCCCTTGCGATGAAAAATAAATTTGATATTACGATCATTGGCGCTGGAATAGCGGGTTTAATTTGTGCGGCTTTACTGAGTAAAGGAAGGCATGCTTCAATATTTAAGATTAAAGTAATAGATGCAAATTCGAGACCCTTTTTTTCATTAAAAAATGATCACTCACTTCGTGTGTCAGCTATAGCTAGTGGGTCAATGGAAATACTAGATTTAGTTGGAGCTTGGTCTCATATAAAAAAAAATCGTGTTTCTCCTTATCAGGGAATGTGTGTTTGGGATAAAAATTGCAAGCCAGACAGTAAATCATCTTTATATTTTGATGCAGCAGAATTTGCTGTGCCGTATTTAGGATACATAATCGAAAATAGCCTTATTCAAGACGCTTTACTAAAGGTTCTCAAAGATACTAATGTTGAGCTTTATTTTGACACTAAAGTTAAAGAAATACCTAGTGGAGATCTTATTATTGGATCTGATGGTGTTAATTCTCAAATCCGAGATCTCGCAAATATTAAGACTAACCTGTGGCCTTATAATCAAACTGCATTTGTAACTAACCTTAATGTCGAGCATGACCATAAAGGGATTGCTCGGCAAAGATTTTTAAATAATGGACCTTTAGGCATTCTTCCGCTGTCTAATGGTCAAGTATCAGTTGTTTGGTCCATAAACCCTGAAAAAGCATCAGAACTTATTAAATTTAATGATAATAAACTTGGTGAGATAATTACACAGGCGTCAGATAGCGTTCTGGGGAAGATGACTTTAGCTGGCCCGAAAGGTTTATTTCCACTTTGCGCTCAGCATGCACAAGAATATGTTAAGCATGGAATTGCTCTCATTGGCGATGCAGCTCACGCTATTCATCCCTTAGCTGGTCAGGGAGTCAATTTAGGGTTTCAGGATGCTTTAGAACTCGCTACGGTCTTAAGTTCTGCCATAGACAATGATTTATATCCTGGAGATCGTCTTGTTTTACGTGGTTATGAACGTGCACGAAAGGGACCTAATTTAACCATGATGCATTTTATGACAAGTCTTAATAAATTATTCATGATGGATTCAAAATTTATTCAATATATAAGAATGGCTGGGATGCAAATTTTTAATCATAGTGGACCAATTAAAAAACATGCAGTAAGGGTTGCCTTGGGCGTTAAATAAGCTTGGGTAAAAACATAAGAGTCTAGTCTTAGCATTCATTGTTAGCTGGTAACTTGTGAAGTTGTTGTATAAAATAATTCTATTAATCTATAACTTATGCAGAAGAGATCTCGTTCAATTGAGACGCCGAAGGCGCAACACGCTCGGAAACGCTCAGGCAAAAGGACTGCTTACGTTGATTAGCTCTGGAGAGTGGCCAATGTGGCCCACCGAAGGGGAATGTGACTAACTTTAGTCATTGATCTCTCAGGTAGCAAAGGACAGAGGGGCGGCAGTTTTTTTGTGTCTGTCGTTTTTTTGTTTTGCATGATCCAATTAACATTGATGAGAGCTGATGGGATTAAAAACTAAACTTTTTGAAAAGCATATTGCAGCTAACGCTCGCATTATAGATTTTGGTGGTTGGAATATGCCCTTGCATTATGGATCACAAAAGCAAGAGCATCTCGCCGTTCGTCAGAGTGCAGGTATTTTTGATGTCTCACACATGACAATTATTGATCTGTCAGGAGAGCGAGTTAGAGAATTTTTGCAATATTTAGTGGCGGGTGATATCAAAAAGCTCAAAGATTACGGAAATGCTCTCTATACTGTAATGTTAAATTGCAATGGCGGTATTGTTGACGATTTAATTATTTATTTCATTTCTGATAAAAGCTTCCGACTTGTTACTAATTCAGCAACTCGTAAAAAAGATCTTACTTGGATTCAGGAGCAAGCTTATTCTTTCAATATTTTAATTAACGAACGAGAAGATTTATCAATGATTGCTGTTCAGGGGCCTCATGCTAGAGAATTAGCTTCCGAATGCCTATCCCTTGACTACAAAAATGAGGCATTGTTGTTGAAGCCTTTTAATTCATTTAATGCTGGAAATATATTTGTAGCAAGAACTGGCTACACAGGTGAAGATGGCTTTGAGCTTTGCATATCAAATACCGATGCTCCAAAGCTATGGGATCAGTTATTGTCAAAAGGTATTACACCTTGCGGTCTTGGTGCCCGGGACACCCTTCGTCTGGAAGCTGCATTAAATCTATATGGGACAGATATGAATGAATTCACCTCTCCACTTGAGTCCGGTTTAAGTTGGACTATTGGATGGAATCCCAAAGATCGTAATTTTATTGGACGAAAAGCACTAGAAGAGCTCCAAAGTTCTCCAAATAAAAAACAGTTTGTTGGTTTAATCTTAGAGGATATGGGCGTCCTAAGAAATGGTCAAAAAGTTTTAATTGATGAGTTTGGTGATGGCGAAATAACAAGTGGTGGATTTTCACCAAGCACAGGAAGATCAATTGCTCTGGCGAGGTTACCAGCAGGTGAATATGATCATGTAAAAGTTAAAGTTAGGAATAAGACTTTAAAAGCTCGCATAGTTGATACTCCATTTGTGTATAGAGGAGAGATCAAAATAGATATTAAGGAAAAAATTAATGAATAAAATACCCGGAGATCTCTTATTTACGAAAGATCATGAATGGTTGCGTCAGGAAAATGATGGTTTATTGACTGTTGGTATTACTGATCATGCTCAAGACGCATTAGGTGACTTAGTTTACGTGGAATTACCTGTCGTGGGTCAGGACGTCATTGAAGCTGGAGAAATAGCTGTTGTAGAGTCAGTTAAAGCAGCTTCAGATGTCTATTCTCCAGTAGCTGGAAGGGTTGAAGAGATAAATCAATCGCTCGCAGATATTCCCGAAAATATCAATTCTGATCCTTATGGCGATGGGTGGATAGCTCGTATAAAACCCACAGACCAAATTGTTGATAATAATTTTATGTCTCCCGATGAATATGAACAATACATTCATAATTTAGGTGATTAAAGAAAATGCCTTTTATACCTCACACAGAGAAAGACAAAGAAGAAATGCTAGAAGTAATTGGTGTTGATACTATCGATGATCTTTTTGATGAAATCCCTGCAGAATTAAAGATAGACAAACTAAAGCATGTTCCAGATGCTCTTAATGAGATGGAAATATCGAGACTAATGATGCAGCGTGCAAAGTTAGATGGCTTACCGATGTGCTTTATTGGTGCGGGCGCTTATGAGCATCATATACCGACTGCTGTCTGGGATATTACGACTCGTGGAGAATTTTATAGTGCTTACACTCCTTATCAAGCTGAAGCTAGCCAAGGTACATTACAAGTTATCTATGAATATCAAACAATGATTACCGAACTTACTGGCCTTGATGTAAGTAACGCATCTTTGTATGACGGTGCTTCTGCGTTAGCTGAAGCATCATTAATGGCTGTTCGTATTAATAGAAGTATTAACAGTGGCCGTATTTTATTGGCTCCAGGCGTAAATCCAATTTACGAAAAAGTAGCAACGTCAATTGCGGGGGCACAAAGTTTAACATTTGAGAGGCTTCCGCTGAATACGGAAACTGGCAATATTGATTTAGATCTTGTTAAAGAAATGAAAGATGTGGTCGCAGTGGTTCTACAACAGCCATCTTTTACAGGAACATTAGATGATGTTGATTACATTACGGATTGGGCTCATACAAATGGTTCTTTGTTGATAAGCATTACTAATCCAATGTCACTGGCGTTGCTTAAAGCCCCAGGAGATTGGGGAATTGAAGGAGCTGACATAGCTATAGGCGAGGGCCAGCCTTTAGGGATTCCAATGTCTTCTGGAGGGCCATATTTTGGATTCATGACATGCAAGAAAAAATATGTAAGACAAATGCCAGGAAGAATTGTTGGGCGTACAACTGACCTTAATGGCAATAGCGGCTTTACACTCACACTACAGGCTCGTGAACAACATATTAGGCGCTCAAAAGCTACCTCGAATATATGCACTAATCAAGGTCTTATGGTTACCGCTGCGACAATCTATATGTCTTTGTTAGGCTATGAAGGTTTAAAAAATGTAGCAAATAGGTGCCACCAAAATACCAAAACTCTTATTGATGGATTAACTAAGATTAGAGGAGTAGAACGCCTATATACAGGATCATTTTTTCATGAAGTTTCCTTGAAATTGAATCAACCAGTGGCCCCATTGCTGAAAGAACTAGCAGGCCAAAATATTTTAGCTGGTTTAGATATAACCAACTTTGTGGGATCTGATGCATTACTTGTATGTGCAACAGAGACAAAAACAAAAACTGATATCGAAAGTTTTATAGATGCTTTCTCTGAAGTAATGTCCAATGAAAATAAAAAAAACTCATAATAAAGAATATATCCGTAAGATTTCATTTTGTGCACTGGGATTATAAATATATGAATGATCAAGTTAATAATGAATTAATTTTTGAAAAGTCTCGTAATGGGCGTCGTGCTTTTGCACAGGCTCCAGCTGAAGCAAGAGACACAGACATACCATTAAATTTGATTCGAGATGATAATCCACGCTTACCTGAAGTGTCAGAATCACAAACTGTTCGTCACTTTACTCAGTTATCACAAAAGAATTTTTCAATTGATACACAATTTTATCCATTGGGTTCGTGCACGATGAAACATAACCCAAGAGCCTGCAATTCATTGGCACTACTTCCTGAATTTGCTGGCCGACATCCTTTGGGTCCAGTATCACACGGACAGGGCTATTTAACTTGTATGTTTGAACTACAAGAAATGCTTAAAGATGTTACTGGTATGAAGGGCGTTTCTTTAACACCTATGGCGGGAGCCCAAGGTGAATTAGCCGGTGTAGCAATGATAAAGGCTTATCATGAGGCGCATGGTGACTTTGAACGTACTGAAATTATCTGTCCTGATGCTGCTCACGGCACTAATCCTGCGACAGCAATGATGTGTGGATGCCAGGTCGTTGAAATACCAACAGGCCCAGAAGGCGATATTGATTTTGAAGCGTTGAAGTCATCACTTAGCCCCAGAACTGCAGGCATTATGCTCACAAACCCATCAACATTAGGCGTATTTGAGCGCCGCATTCAAGAAGTCGCTGACCTTGTGCATAATGCTGGAGGTTTATTGTACTACGATGGTGCTAATCTCAATGCTATTTTGGGTAAAGTTAGACCTGGTGACATGGGCTTCGATGTAATTCATATGAATCTTCATAAAACTTTCTCTACACCACACGGTGGTGGAGGCCCTGGATCAGGTGCTGTGGGAGTTAACGATCGTTTGCTACCATTTCTGCCAATACCTATTATTGGCAGCAAGCAAGTTGGAAAAAAAACTTTATATAATTGGCTAACCGAAGATGAGTTACCTCAGAGCATCGGAAGATTGTCTGGTTTTATGGGTAATGCAGGCGTTTTATTCCGAGCGTTTGTTTATATGCGGATGGTTGGTCGCGATGGCATGAAACGCATTTCTGAATACGCTACTCTAAATGCAAACTATTTATCATCAAAGCTTCAATCTGCTGGATTTGAATTAGCTTTTCCAATGCGTCGAGCAAGTCATGAATTTATCATTACCTTAAAAAATGAAACTAAAACATTAAATTTGACAGCCATGGATTTAGCAAAAGCATTATTAGATAGAAATTATCATGCTCCAACAACTTATTTTCCTCTATTGGTGCCAGAATGTTTACTTATTGAACCAACTGAAACAGAGAGCAAGGAAACTCTTGATGCTTTTGTTGCTGTAATGATTGAAATTATGAATTTAGCTAAAGGGGGCGAAGAATTTAAGGATGCTCCTTATGCTATGCCCGTAAGACGTTTGGATGATGTGAAAGCGGCTCGACAATTAGATTTAGCTTACAGTTCAGAATAAGTTTCTCAAATTATTTTGATTTAAATTATCGTTACCCTATAAATTTTGGAAATAGACAATACATTCTAAAATAGTTCTTACTAATAATTTCAGGAAAGATATGACAAAAGTTAAGATTTTTATGACAGTCTTTTTGCTGTTGATTAATGCAATTGCTTTAGCCAAAGAGGAAGCTGTTTGGACAGAAACACTTGATAGAATATCTTCTGGTGTTGTTTCAATAAGAGTTGACAGTACTCGCGCTTTTGATACTGAATGGAATACCTCATCCCAGGCTACTGGTTTTGTTGTTGATGCACAACGTGGAATAATTCTAACAAATCGTCATGTTGTAACACCAGGGCCAGTTACTGCTGAGGCCGTTTTTAAAAATAATGAAGAAGTAAGATTAATCCCGATTTACAGGGATCCAGTGCATGATTTTGGATTTTATCGCTACAATCCAAATGATCTCGAATATATTGAGCCTACGGAGCTTTTATTAGCGCCTGACGATGCTCGCATGGGTATGGATATTAGAGTTATTGGAAACGATGCTGGCGAGCAACTCTCAATATTAGCTGGCACGATTGCAAGATTAGACAGGCAGGCACCATTTTATGGCCGTGGAAAATATAATGATTTCAATACCTTTTACTATCAAGCAGCATCCAGTACTTCAGGAGGTTCTTCTGGCTCACCAGTTGTTAATATTGATGGTAATGTTGTTGCACTGAATGCTGGCGGAGCAAGTTCTGCAGCAAGTAGTTTTTTTCTTCCATTAGATAGAGTTGATAGAGCTTTAAGGGAAATACAGTCTGATCAAGAAGTATCTCGAGGAACCTTACAGACAATTTTTAAAAGTAAACCTTTCGATGAATTAAGGCGCCTAGGTTTAACTCCAGAATCAGAACACCTTGCTCGATTACAGAGTAATAATCAAACTAGCATGTTGACAGTTGATCAAGTTATTCCAAATTCATCAGCAGCTAACAAAATAGCTCCTGGGGATATTCTAATTCGAATAAACAATCAAATGATTACTGAATTTATTCCGCTCGAAGTTATTCTTGATAACAATGTTGGTAAGAATATTGAAATCGAGCTTGAACGCGGCGGAAAAAAAATTATTCAAAAAATATTGGTAGATAGTTTACATGCCATTACACCTGATGAATATTTCGAATTTGGAAATGGTATTTTACATACATTGTCATATCAGCAGGCCCGTCATTTCAATCGTAAGGTGAGTGGTATTTTTGTTGCTAATCCTGGGTACTTACTATCAAAGTCTGCAATACCACGCGGCGCAGTCATTGTAGAAATTAATGGAAAGCCAGTAAATGATTTGAATGATTTTGAGGCTGTAATAAGTGACCATACTAATGATGAACGCATAATGGTTCGTTACGTTAATATGGAGAATCCTCAAAACTCTATTATAAGGATCATCGAAATGAATAACGTTTGGTTCCCCACAAAACGATGCTCTCGTGATGACAGTTTGGGAACTTGGCCTTGCCAAACACTTCCAGATAAACCGATGAAAAGAGTTGCTGAGATCAAAAGTACAAAATTAAAAGAATATACTGACCCTCGATTACAAAAGATTTCTGCATCACTTGTAATGGTATCTTTTGATCTTCCTTATGCTTTATCAGGTGTGTCAGATCAACATTACTATGGAACAGGATTAATTGTTGATGAGGAACTTGGTTATGTATTAGTTGATCGTAATACAGTTCCAATTGATATTGGTGATGTAAGAATTACTTTTGCTGGTTCTTTAGAAGTTAACGCAAAGATTGAGCAACTCCACCCTCTACATAATCTCGCGCTTGTGTCATATGATCCTAAGAGCATTGGAAATACGCCAGTGCTGAGTGCCAAATTTAATACAAAAAAACTCATACCTGGCGATGATGTCCTTGTCGTCGGCATTAAATCTGATCATCAACTTGTACATCAAGAAAGCAAGGTTTCTTCTGTAGATCCATTGATTTTGCCATTATCTAGAACATTACGTTTTAGAGATTCAAACATTGAAGCAATAGACCTTGTTAATGCTCCTACAGAATTTGATGGTGTATTAGTAGATAAACATGGTTATGTTTATGCAAGCTGGTCAAGCTTTGTTCTGCAATCAACCAACGAAAGCTCACAAATAAATCGTGGCATTAGTAGTGAGGTAATTTTACAATTTATTGATATTGCTCGTGATGAACTTCCATTTTATTCTTTGGAAGCTGAGCTTATGTATTCTCCCCTTTTTGCAATTCGAAAAATGGGTGTACAAGAGGAATGGATTGCCAAGCTAGAAAAAAATAATCCAACGCAACGTCGTGCTTTAAGCATATCAAGATTAGTAGCTGATACTTCAGCATTTCAATTACTTAAAAATGGTGACATTATTTTAGCTATAGATGGAAACCCTGTTACGTCTTTTAGAGGTTTAGAGAAAGCGGTGCAAAAACCAGAGGTGGTTGTAACTTTATGGCGAAATAATAGTGTTCATGAAGTATTAGTTAAAACCTCAAGATTAAGTGGTCAAGGATTATATAGAGCTGTTTCTTGGGCAGGAGCATTACTTCAGAATCCACATCGCGCAATGGCAGCACAAAGGGGCATCACTACTGAAGGTGTGTATGTTGCTTATTTCAACTATGGATCTCCAGCAACACGTTACGGTCTTTGGGCTGGACGTCGAATTATTGAAGTTAATGGAATTAAAACACCAAACTTACAAGCATTTATAGATATTACTAAAAATATTAGGCATCAAGAATCGGTTAGACTTAAAACAGTTACTTGGAATGATGCTGAGGAAGTTATTACATTAAAGATTGATAATCAATACTGGCCAGCTTATGAGATCGTTTTTGATGATAATGGGTGGAAGCGTGTAGATTTTGGTTCTTAAATTTAAAAAACAAAAGATTTAATTTGGAATAAGATTTACTGTATTGTGTGCATTTTGTGATGAGAATCTATTGAGAGTTATAAATGAGATTATTTATTATATTTTTTTTGACAACTATTATTCTGGGCTGCGCAAACAGTTCAGCACTAGTAACTGGTAATTTAAGACCAGCAATTGAGGATTTTAATAAAGTTAGGCTATTGCATGAGATGCCAAAAGATGCAGAGAAAATCGCTATAATTAAAGCTTCATCTGGCCTAGGTTTTACCCAGCAACGGAATCTTGATTACGCAGTTGAAGAGCTCAAGAAACAAGCAGCTAAGATTGGAGCTACTGCTGTAGTGATTACTGAGCGTGGAGCGATACCTACAAATAGAATTCAGATTGAAATAGTACAAGGAATAGCAGTATATACTGATTAATTTTTTATAAGAAAATATATTATTATTTTTTTAAAGTTAGGATTAGTACACTTCTTTTAAATTTTATAATTATGCAAAACATTGTTGTACCCACATGAATTTTTTCTCCACACCAATTGGTATTTTTTCTATTCTTGCAATAGTTGCAATAGCAGCTGTCTTGTATACACCTGGGAAGTATGTGGGTGTTTGGCGTGAACTTGCTAAATTCTATGAAACTAACAAAAGACCTTCCAATATAAATTTTCATCATGAAAATATAAAAGTCGGCTCATCTGAATATTCTCGAGTTGATATTGCATTAAACGATGATGGGTTTTGGATTATTCATAATAAAGATGCTAAATCTCAGCATGCTCCAAATTATATGCAGATACCCTGGGATTGTGTTCGTTTTAGGCAGGAAAAAGATAAAGGTCAAAATTTTCAAATAAAAGGAAATAAACCAATTGAATTATGGGTAACTCATGAGTTAGGCACTGTCATGCAAAGACGCAGTGATCGCTATACCATTGAAGATGAATAGCAATAAATATATAACTTAGTTCAATCCCATATATATTCTTTTAGAAATCTTTGAGAGTTTCTACGAAAGCTTCCCAGGACGTAATAGGTAGTTCACATTTAGTACCAATGCATTTATAAGCAATTGTTTTTTTGCTAATTCCATTTTTATTTTTAAGGGCACCCGGTAAATTTTTTTCGTTTACATCAATTGCAAATATCATTCGCCGTGGCGCATATAATTTGGATGCTGAATCTCGCCAATTTTTAATTTCATTTGATTTACCACGAATTATTATAATTTCAGGATTATAAAAGCTCTCTTCAAGTGCTGCTAATAAAGAAACATGACCATGCGGGTATTTTTCGATACTTTCCCATGCGCATCTAAGAGTATTTTCAGCAGCACTTATATATCGTTTTTCACCAAGAAGAAAACCCAATCGTTGTAGTGAAAATGCCGCAATTCCGTTGCCAGATGGTAAAGCTTCATCAATGATTGGTTTGGGCCGATGAATAAGTTTTTCTTGATCATTTGCCGTAAAAAAGAAAGCCCCATTTTTTTTATCTTCAAAATTACTGAGCATTAGCTCAGCAAGCTGAATAGCAAAGATTAAATTTTCTGTTTGCCAATCGGATTGTAGTAGTTCGAGAAGGGCATCAAGCATAAATGCGTGATCATCAAGATAGGCAGGAATAAGAACCTCTTCATCATAATAGCTTGCAAAAAGCATTTGATTTACAAACATCTTTTTCCTAACAAAGGTAGCAGCCTTAACTGCGGAATTCGTAAGATCATGTCTACCTAAATTACGACCTGAAATTGCTAGACCTCTAATAGCTAATGCATTCCATGATGTAAGCTGTTTATCATCACGCATTGGTTTAATTCGTTTCTTTCTTTCTTGATATAAAATATTTTTTGATCTTCTAATTGATATAATTTCACTTTCATCAACTGTATTGTGAACAGTTAGATGCCACTTTCCATCGAAATTTGCTTCTGAGTTGAGGCCAAAACGATTTGCAAAAGTAGAATATTCCTGGCCAAGCAATCTTTTAATTTCCTCGGGTTCCCATAAGTAAAAACTACCTTCTTTACCTTCTGAATCTGCATCTATTGAAGAGAAGAATCCACCATTATCAGCCTGCATATCAGATATCATCCATTTAGCAATGTCGCTTGCTGTTTTAGAAAATAATGATTCGCCTGTTGCAGTTGCTGCTTGAGCATAAATTGCTATTAACAAACTATTGTCATACAGCATTTTTTCAAAGTGGGGAATTTGCCAGTATTTATCTACTGAATATCGATAAAACCCTCCACCGATGTGATCAAAAATTCCACCATTAGCCATGCGTGTTAATGTTAAGGTCGACATAATCAATGCTTCTAAATCTGGTTTAATCTCTTTAGCACTATTCCTCCATTGTCGTAAAAGTCTGTCTATAATCGTTGTATTGGCAAATTTTGGGGCAGAGCCAAATCCACCAAAATTTTTATCAAATTTTTGTGCAAAAGTTCCATTAGCTTTATGTAACGGTTCAATATTAAATCTTACTTTTTTGTTATTATTTCTTGGTTCTATTTTTTCAAGAATGCTCAATAAATTTTTATTTTGAGTGCGAATCTCTTCTCTGTTCTCTTTGTAAAAGGATGCAATATTCCCTAATAACTGCACAAATGAAGGTAATCCATTTACGGCTTCTTTGGGAAAATAAGTACCTCCAAAAAAAGGTTGATTATTATCTCCATCCAAGAACATAGTTAAAGGCCATCCTCCACCTTTTTGAGTAATTATTTGATGGGAGGCTTGATATATTTTATCGATATCAGGACGTTCCTCGCGATCAACCTTAATATTTACAAAAAAACGATTCATTATTTCTGCAGTTAATTTATCTTCAAAAGACTCGCGTTCCATTACATGACACCAATGACAGGCGGAATATCCTATTGACAGAAGTATTGGCTTATTTTTTTCTTTAGCCTCCGTAAATGCAATATTACCCCAAGGAAACCAATTCACTGGATTGTTTGCATGTTGCAGTAAGTACGGACTGGTTTCTGATGCTAGTTGGTTTGGCATTTATTTTTTCCTATAAGATACGGTACTATTACATGCGATAAGCTAATTATGATATAAATATTAAGTCAATGACTAGCAGGATTTCATGCTCATATATCCCGAAATTGATCCAATTATATTTGCTTTAGGACCACTTAAGGTTCGTTGGTATGGGTTAATGTATGTTATAGCTTTTGTGTTAGCTTGGTGGCTAGCAAATCAGCGTTGTTATCGAGATGATTCTCCAGTTGACTCCGAAGAAGTAAATGATCTTCTATTTTATGGCATGCTTGGTGTTATCTTCGGCGGAAGAATTGGATATGTAATTTTCTATGGCTGGGATCAAATTATCAACGACCCGCTTTACTTGTTTAAAATAACCCAAGGCGGCATGTCTTTCCATGGTGGCCTAATTGGGGTTATGACTTCTATGTGGCTTTATGGGAAAAAACTAGGCCATTCAATTTGGAAGATGACAGATTTTATAGCACCTATTGTGCCTCTTGGCTTGGGCTTTGGCCGCATAGGAAATTTTATAAATGGTGAACTTTGGGGTAAGCCCACAGATGTTGCATGGGCATTCAAAGTAGATGGCATATCTATGCATGCGACACAGTTATATGAAGCAGCTCTTGAAGGCCTTTTGTTATTCTTAATATTATGGATATACTCATCCAAACCAAAACCTTATCTTGCAGTTTCTGGAATGTTTTTATTTTTTTACGGTATTTTTCGTTTTGCAGTTGAGTTTTATCGTATTCCAGATGCCCATCTTAATTATCTAGCTTTGGGGTGGGTGACAATGGGTCAAATTCTTAGTGTACCAATGATTATAATAGGGTTTTTATTCATTTACATAGCCTATCATTCAACGGAGACAAAGAGCTAAAATGAAGCAATATCTTGATTTGATGCGTCATGTGCGAGACAACGGTACACTCAAAGAAGATCGCACAGGCACCGGTACTTTAAGTGTTTTTGGGCACCAAATGCGCTTCGATCTTAATAAAGGCTTCCCTCTTATTACCACTAAGAAGCTTCACTTACGCTCAATAATCCATGAGTTATTATGGTTTTTAATGGGCGATAGTAATATCAAATATTTAAAAGATAATGGTGTTTCAATTTGGGATGATTGGGCCGATGATAATGGTGATCTTGGACCAGTTTATGGCGTGCAATGGCGTAATTGGCCTACACCTGACGGCAATTCAGTCGATCAAATTTCAGAAATTTTAAAGCAGCTAAGGGAGTCACCCAATTCTCGACGGATAATGCTAAGTGCATGGAATGTAGCAGAAATTAAAAATATGGCGCTACCACCTTGTCACTGTTTATTCCAATTTTATGTTGCTGAAGGAAAATTATCTTGTCAGCTTTATCAGCGAAGTTGTGATATTTTTCTTGGAGTGCCATTTAATATTGCATCTTATGCACTACTTACTCACATGTTAGCCCAGCAGGCAGACCTTGATGTGGGTGATTTTATTTGGACTGGCGGAGATTGTCATTTGTACTCTAATCATCTAGAACAGGCTGATGAACAATTGAGCCGTGAATTATTATCTTTACCAGAACTATTAATTAAACGTAAGCCAGATAATATTTTTGAATATCAATACGAAGATTTTGAGATACTAAATTATGTTTCTCATCCACATATTAAAGCTAAAGTTGCTGTTTAGGTATTTCTCTGATGATTAGCGTTATTGTTGCTGCATCAATGAACAATGTAATTGGTATACAGGGTAAACTGCCTTGGAAGCTATCACATGATCTAAAACGATTTAAAGCTATGACTATGGGAAAACCCATAATAATGGGCCGACTAACCTGGGAGTCTATAGGTAGACCCTTACCAGGCAGACAGAACATCATTATCACTCGTCAATTAAATTTTTCTGCCGAAGGTTGTAATGTAGTTAGCTCACCGAAAGAAGCTATTGGTATTGCAGGCAGCGCTAAAGAAATTATGGTTATTGGAGGTAGCCAAATTTATGATTTATTTTTACCAATAACTGACAGATTATATTTGACTAGAGTTCACGTTGAAGTTGAAGGTGATGCTCTGTTCCCAGAAATTAAAAAAGATACATGGGCTCTCACTGATTCAGAAATGCATAAAGCAACTCTCCTAGATCAATTTGATTATGAATTTAAGACTTATGAGCGCATAATCTGACCTGAAACTTGAGTTACTTCAGGCTTATAACTATCCAATCTAATAGCTGTTAATTTTTTACCCCACACACAGCTTGTGTCTATACCCATTACTTTTGAAGTTACCATTAAACTAAGTTGTGACCAATGACCAAATACCACACGAACATTTTCATTTTTTCTTTTTTTTGCGGAGTACCAAGGAATAAGATTCTCTTTTAAATGTTTTGGCGACCCTTTGTATGAAAAATTAAATTGATTTTTTAATGTAACTGCTCGAATGCGAGTTAGGCAGTTAATTATAAAACGTAATCTTTCAAAATCCTCTAAATTTTCAGACCAACAAACAGGGTTATTGCCATACATATTTTTTAATAATTTATGATAATTATTTGCTCGAAGTGCAATTTCAACTTCTGCAGCATATTTCATTGTTTCTTTCCAATTCCATGTCGGAAAGATTCCTGCATGAATCATTATTGTATTTAAACCTTGGTCGTAATGTGCAAGTTGTCGGTATCTTAACCACTTACAAAGCTCATTGGCATCTGGTGCATCTAGTATTTCTTTTATCAAGCATGAATTATCTTTATTTTTAATTGCTTTTGAGTAAAGCGCTAAGAGGTGAAGATCATGATTACCAAGAACAGTGATTGCAGAATCTCCTAGATTTTTGATAAATCTTAACGTTTCCAGAGACTTTGGACCTCGATTTACGAGGTCGCCTACAAACCACAATTTATCTTTAGAAGGATCAAAATTAAGAGAATCAATTAATCGCAAAAGTGGATCGAAACACCCGTGAACATCACCAATAGCATATATTGCCATTAATTTTTAATTAAGAATCCTGGGAATAGCAAGTGTAAAAGGTGCGATTGGAGCATCAAAACTAACACCGCCATCAGCTACCATACGATATATGCCATGCATTGATCCCACAGGTGTTTGAAGTACCGCACCACTAGAATAGCAAAATTCTTCTCCAGGATTTAGGTGTGGCTGCTCCCCAATAACGCCATCTCCATCAACTTCTTGAATCTTTCCGTTGGCGTCAGTAATCACCCAATGACGGCTTATTAATTGTGCAGCTACATTGCCTCTATTTAAGATCTTGATAGTGTAAGCAAATACATATTGATTGGTATCTGGTTCAGATTGATCATCAATATAGTCAGTTGCTACTTGAATTCTGATATCACAATTAGCTTTGTCCATAAAGTATTTTAACCTAAGCGATTAGAAAGGTAATTACTAAGTTCAACATATTTTAATATACTAATTTGCTCAGGTCGAAGTCCAGGATCAATATTTATGGCATTAAGATCAGAAATATCAACAAATTCTTTTAAAGAGTTTTGAATCGTCTTTCTTCGTTTCATGAATGCTTTAGAGACTAGGTTTGAAAACACTGACTCATTCTGAATATCAAATTTATTTGGACGCAAAGGAAGGAGTTGGACTACAGTCGATTTAACCTTTGGAGGAGGAAAGAACGCTGATTCATCAACATTAAAGAGTGGTTCAATTTTAAGATGACAGCCAAGCATTATCCCGAGTCGACCATAAGCTTTGCTGCCTGGCTCTGCAGCCATTCTATCAACAACCTCTTTTTGTAACATACAGTGTATATCAACAATGCAGTCTTTATATTTTAGAAGATGAAAAAGTAATGGTGTAGAAATATTATAAGGAAAGTTCCCAACGATGCGAATTTTATCACCAAGCTTTGAGTAATCAAATTTTAATGCATCAGCTTGATGAAAACATATTGATGAATTTGTATTAAATTCTTTTTTAAGATATCCGATGAGATCCCGATCAAGCTCTATAGCATGTACAAATTTTGATTTACTAACTAACCCAGACGTGATTGCCCCACGACCAGGGCCGATTTCAATTATTACATCTTCATTGGTAGGATTAATTGAATTTTGAATTTCATCAATAACATTCTGATCAGTTAGAAAGTGTTGGCCAAAACGTTTACGAGGATAATGCATTAACATCAATTGGATGCCAAAGTTTTTGCAAGTTCTATAGCAGCTATAAGACTAGTAGCATCTGCTTTATCCGAATTAGCAAGATCGAATGCAGTTCCATGATCAACAGAAGTTCGAATAATTGGCAACCCTAAGGTTACGTTAACTGAATGTCCAAAACCGGCAAATTTTAATGTAGGTAGGCCTTGATCATGATACATAGCAAGAATAGCATCCTTATGGCCAGATGCAGCTGTAAAAGCCGTGTCTGCAGATATCGGTCCACGCACCTTCATTCCAGATTTAGCTAATTCTTTAACAACGGGCGCAATAATTTCTTCATCTTCTTTGCCAATATGTCCGCTCTCACCCGCGTGTGGATTGAGGCCACATACCAAAATTTCAGGAGATTTTATTTGAAATTTCCTTTTTAAATCCTCCTGTAAAACACACAGAATTTTAATCAATCTCTCTTTGGTAATAAAATCTGGTACATCACGTAATGGTATATGTGTACTTGCAAGGGCGACTCTAAGGTTATTAGCAACAAGTAACATTACTGGAAAGTCGACATTTGTAAGATTAGCTAAAAATTCTGTGTGACCTGTAAAAGATATGCCAGCGTCAGCTATAACATTTTTGGCTATTGGGGCAGTTACCATTCCTGAAAATTTATTACTAAGGCATCCCTTTACCGCAATTTCTAGGCCTTCTAATAAAGTCTTTGCATTTCTTGGATCTGGGCAGCCAGCTTTCACCGGCGCTGGAAAAGGTGTGTCAATCACTTTAAGTTTATCATCGAGTAAGGATGCATCACCAATTACAACGATTTCATTTAATAAATTTGTATTTACAAGTGATGAGCACAGTTTAGGACCGATACCTGCTGGCTCTCCAGCTGTAATAACAAGAGGTTTATTTAGTTTCATAATTAGATGCGTGAATCTACGTAAGCCTCATCTCTCATTCTTTGCAGCCAGAGCAAAGACTCTTCTTCCTGCTTGCTATTCCTAATGCGACCAACACAATTCATTTCTTTGATTTCTTCGGTATTATCATAAATTCTTCGATCTAAAACTTCGAGAATATGCCAACCATACTGAGTACGAAAGGGCTCAGTTAATACACCGATTTCAGCCGAATCTGCGGCCACTTTAAATTCGGAAGTAAAATTCGAAGTTTCTTGCCAATCAAGATCACCACCTAGATTGGCGGTGCCCACATCATCTGATAGTAGTTTTGCAAATATACCAAAATCAGCACCTTTTTTTATGCTTTCAATGGCTTCTTCAAGTTGCTGTTTCGCAGTTGCATCATCAATAATCTCATTTGGCTCAATTAAAATATGTCTAATTTTGGATTGATTTATTTCACTACGCTCGGTTGTTGAACGAACATCATCGACTTTAACGATATGCATACTGTTTGGAGCTCTAAACGGTTCAGTTATATCACCCGCTTTCAAATTTTGTAAAACATTTATAAAAATTGATGGAATTTGCTGCCCATTTAACCAACCCAGTGAGCCACCTTGAAGCGCTGTTGAACCATCAGAATGAAGAGCCGCAAGCTCACGAAAATCTGTTCCATCTTGAAGTGATTTAAAAATTTCCAAAGCATTTTCTTCAATAGATAACACCTTATTTGATGAAGCTGATTCAGGGATTGATAAAAGTATATGTGACAATTGCCAATCAGAATTGATTACAACATTATTTTCAATATCAAGTTTGCATTGTGCAATTTCACGTTCCGATACCCTGATATTTCTCATCACTTCAATGCCTTTAAGCTCTCTAAGAGTTAAATCTTCACGGAGGCCTTCACGAAATTCAGCATAATCTATATTATCTTTTGCGAGCAGTTCAGGCATTTCTTCAAAGCGAATACCATTTTGATCGGCAATTTGTTGTATCGAGTCATTTAAATATTGATCAGATATTTGTTCAGTTAATCCAATCATTTTTGCGCGTTGCATTTGAAGTTCGGTAATAATCAGCCGTTCTATTATTTGTTCTTTTAAAATAGCTTCTGGAGGTAATTGCATTTTTTGTTCAGCCGCTTGCTGTTTGATTAGATCCAAAGCTTCCATATATTGACTCTTTAAGATCACACCTTCGTTTACTATTACCGCAATACCATCTAATAATGAATTGTCCTCATTATGGTCATCAGCAATTACAATTGGCGCTATAATTAAAGTTATTATTGTGAATAAGATTTTGATTTTTAACAAAATTTATTACCTTATATCTGCAGAATACCCAAGAATACCACGTTCAAGAAGTTTGTCAGCTGCTGTTCCAACGCTAGTCATACCTTTTAGGACTAATTGTAAGCCAAATGATGAATCATAAGCTCCGTTGCGTGTAGATAGATGTCGACGCGAAACAAGACGCAAACCCCAACAGCAGCTTTCATATTCTAAGCCAAAAAATTGTTCAAGAACCTCTTTATCACGTAATGAAAAATTATAGCGACCTACAAAGTTCCATCGATTTGCTAGCGGCCAAGACCAAGAAAGATCAGCTTGCTCTAAAGAGTTTTTACGAAAACGATAGGAAATATTTAATACTTTATTATTTGAAGGCTTGTATTGCAGTCTTGCTTCAGTTTTTGTTGTGTTTTCATTTCCAGAACCCCATTGATGGCCAAAGTCAAAGTTCACATTTTTAAATAATAAAATACGAAGTTGAGCTATATAATCTGAAGTTTTATCAGTTAGTATATTTTGACTGCCTAATTTAACAGTGTGATCGCTTAAGTACCTAGTTTGCCCAATAGTTGCTGACATTAATTCTCTACCTGATGAAAGATTGAGTATTCTAGTTGTTACACCAACACTGAAATGATTGGTATCTCCGATTCTATCAACGCCTAAATAACGATTTTTTCGAAAAAGTTGAACGAGATTAAAATCGGGTATTATCGTATCAAAAATTGGCAGATTATCCTGATCACGATGTGGTATGTATGTATAAAGTAATCTTGGCTCAATAGTTTGTATTCGTTTAGAATTTTTCATGCTTCGCTCTAAAAATAAACCTGTATCCACGCTAGTTATGGGAGTTATCCTTGATAGACTTGTTTGTTCATTAGGTAAGGTATTTTTTAATTGATAGAATGTATGATCAAGCGCAATAGCAGGCGTAAAAAACCAACCTGGTCGTTTTATTGGTACTTCTAATTTTGGGCTAGCATTAAATCTCCATCCAGTTACACCGATGTCACGGTCAAAATTAACGGCTTCTCCATCAAAACCAAATCGAAAACCAAGAGGCATACTCCAATTACCATTAATCAGAATTTGTGGAAGACGTCGATATGGTTTCTGGTTTTCTGAGATAACATCATCTATTGTTTGATAATCTTGAATTTGCCCGAGTATTGAAAGGTTTGGCGAGTAATAGTCCAAACGTATACTTCGATTAAGGTGAGTAACACTAGAAATACTCAAACTACCACCGAGATCTTCATAATATTGATTATCAGACACTTCATTAAGATTAATTTGATTACGCCAACCGTTACCAAATAAAGTCTGATGCTCAAGTTTAAATTGATGGCGAGCTATGTTTATAAGATTATCATCAGGAAGATAATCTGCAGCAATAAAACCTTTATTTTTTTTTGTTAAGTATCGGAATTCCGCTGCAACCTGCACACCTCGATTGCTCAACAACCTCGGCGTAATAGTTGCGTCAAAGTTAGGTGCAATATTTAAATACCAAGGTAAACGAATCTCATTACCGCTTCGACCTGAACTTCCAATTTCTGGAGTTAATAATCCAGATTTTCTGGTATTACCTAATGGAAAAGATAGATATGGTGAGTATAGGATTGGCAAACCTTTAAATTTAAGTTTCATTCCTTTAACAGAACTAATACCTTTTTTTGTATCTAATACGATCGACTTTCCTTGTATTAACCAGTCCTCAGATCCAAATGGACAGGTTGTGTATTCAACATCACCTAATTCCAGCCTACCATTACGGCTTATTTCAAGGACATCTGCAGATCCACGACCATTGCTAGCACCGACTAAGAATGTTGCCCCGTCAAATTGTATATGACCATTTCCATAAGAAAACTCAGCTATATCACTATTTATTTGAGTGCCAGGATCTTCGTAACGAACATCACCTTCTAAAATTAGGGCTTTACTCAAAGGATTATATTGCGCGCTATCTGCGCCCATAAGTTGCTTATCATGCCTAAGTATTACTCCCCCTGACATGAATGCTAATGGTGAATCACCCAAGGTAGACTCGAAGCGACCTGCTTCAAGTTGAATAACTTCAGAATCTAAAATCATTGAAGCCTTCATCTTTGAATCAGCCAGAAGCGGCTTGCCAAGTGATGTTTGGCAAGAATTAGAGGCCGCTGCGTTTACATTTATTAAAATTAAAAGCAAGCATGTAGATATTAATATTTTTGAGATCAAAATGATTTCGAGTTAAATTTTGGCTTAAGTCATTTTAGATGGGATGTTAACAAGCAATCTTATTTGTTACCTTCGCATAGTTTTATTTATGCTTCAATGTGTTCAGGAGAGTATCGATTAACAATCATGAAAATACTGATAAATTTCGTCTAATTTTGCTAAGTAAATGGATAAGCAGCATTAAGCTAGTAGCAGGAGCTAAAATCTCAACCTTA
>NYWX01000001.1 GCA_002685275.1 Gammaproteobacteria bacterium | reverse complement strand
AGAACCATTAAGGCGAGTTGCGATTGTGGTCAGCAATTTATTTTTTGAGGCCAATGGTTTTTTTCCAGTATTTGATATTGCAAAACAGCCAGTACCAAATGTACATTTTGTCATACCTTCTTTAAAACCAGCTTGTCCTATTAATGCTGCTTGCTGATCCCCCAAAATACTTAAGATAGGAATTTTTGCACCAAATAAATTTTCTACTGTATCTCCGAAGTGTGTTGCACAATCTTTAACTTTTGGTAGAAGTTGCCTAGGAATGTTAAAAATTTTCAGTAACTCATCATCCCATTCTTGAGTATGAATATTAAATAATAGAGTTCGAGATGCATTAGTTGCATCAGTAGCATGAACCTTACCTCCTGTCAGGCGCCATAATAAAAAACTATCTATAGTTCCGAATAGAAGTTTATTTGAGTCAGAAAGCTTTCGAGCGCCATCTACATTGTTGAGTATCCAATTTAATTTAGATGCTGAAAAATACGGGTCTAATCGCAAACCAGTTTTTTCTTTAATGGTTTTTTGCAAACCATCGTCCTGAAGTTTTAAACAATATTTTGCGGTACGGCGATCCTGCCAAACTATCCCATTACAAACGCATTTACCTGTTTGGGAATCCCAAAGAAGTGTTGTTTCTCTCTGGTTTGTAATCCCTAGACCAAAAATTTGATCAGCTCTCAAATTCGATTTTTTCAAAACACTATTACAAACATTTTTAACAGAGAGCCAAATCTCCTCTGGATCATGTTCAACCCACCCAGGATTTGGATATATTTGTGGAAATTCCTGCTGAGAGCTAGCTACTACCTCTAAGGATTGATTAAATATTACAGCACGGCTACTAGTTGTGCCTTGATCAATTGATAGTAAATATTTATTCATGCAGTAGTGTTATGGGTTTTTAAAGATGTAGGAATTTGAATTGTTACACCAGCTTCTTTTGGCCAATTCCACTTTTGGTGGTCTGAAACAAAATCTGAAATTTTATGGAGGACAATTTCCGGCCATGGTGAAACTTTACGAGAGCTCAGGTCAACATGTAAATTTAACCATTCAATAGTAGCTGCTACAAATTTTTTTTCTGCGTGATACATACGCATAAATTGATGAATTCGTTTACTATCATAAGCCAATACCTGAGTTGTAATTAGGTATGGTTCATTCAATCTCATTTCTTTTTGCCATTTAATATGACTTTCAACTGCAAACGTAGAGCTATGTGTTTCTTTAATAAAATCATTGGTCATTCCAAAATTTCTCCAGAATGAATCAATAGCCCGATCAAAAGCAAGAATATAATAGGCAACATTCATATGATCATTGTCATCAATCCAATCAGATTCAACGACACCACGAGTAACTTCTTCTCCTGATATTTCAATAATATTCAAAATTACTCCTTTGAAACAAAGCTAGGCAGAATTTTGACGGTTCTTGCGTGCCCAAATAAATGACTTTATGCAAAAGAATGTCAAAATTCCTCCAACAAAAAATAACATTAGTTTTGACAAAGCAGCTGCAAAGTTCGAGAAAGGGTCTTCGCCATAAAAAATCGGTCGAAAAAAATCAAATCCTCCAAAAAAAATAATCACTGCCATAACAACCACTAAGTGCATCCATAATTTTTTTGAGGAAGAGTTTACAATTGCTAAACCGCCAAATAAGAGTAATGCAGCGCCAAAAAATGCTGGAATCCAAGAAGTTATTGATTCAGATTGACTCATAAATGAGATAATTGTTGCCCAGAGAACCAAGAAACTACCGGTTATAAGTGTAATAACTTCAATAGAAATACCTAAAAATTTAAATTCTTTTTCCATAATCTATTTATTATCCAATTAATTTTTTAAAACGTAAAAAAAGCGAATCAATACCAATTAAACTTTTTAAGCCAAATATTCTTAGGCCATGTGCTTTAGAATAGGCTGCAATTATGCGGCCTACTAATTTTCTTTTTGGTAATGGGCGATGACAGTAAATAGATGTTTCTGTTAATGAATCACTTTGTAAGAAAATTGAATTTAATCTCACACTAGAAACTCTTTTTACAATAAAGCCTGAAGAGGCCTTAACGATTACAAGATTGCGTGGCTTTACTGATAATTTTTTGCAAAATCTAACTGAAAAAACAATTTCACCATCAAGTAAAGTCGGGGACATACTTCTCCCAGAAACCCTAAATACCTTAAGCACTTTCTAGTACTGGATGACAGATTGGGACATTGGGTGGATAAGGACAAATTAATAATTCTGTTTCAAATCCTTTTGTAGTCCAGAAAATTTTTGCAAAATCATTAAGTTTTTCAATTAAAGAAAGTGCATCAGATCTGTTGCAACCTTGTTTACAAGCTGAAGCGCATAACATTATATCATGCACTAATCGATCTGTTTCGGGGAATTGTTCGAATTGTGGAGCTTTAAAATAATCTCCCCAAATAGTAGCAACTTCCTTCTTAATAATCATTGCATGCTCTTCTTTACTAGCTGCAATTCTACTAATTCTTAAACTATCAGAAACGCAGGAGGGATCTGATACTTCATCAAGCAAATCAATTAATCGAACTATGGTAGTGGCCGCTATCAAAGAAATCGCTGGGTCGTAAATTTTACATGGAATGTCACAATGAGCTTCAGCAATTGGTAAATCTAAATTGAATTTAAACATCTTGGCTATGTTCCTAAATTATTTGTTATATGATTTTTGAGCGAAATTTTTAGTTCTTCCTGAGCTTTAGATTTGTAAAAATTTAAAATTAGTTTCTTAAATACAGTTATAGAAATCGCCAACACTAAAAAAGAAAATATAGAAATTCCTATATAATCATGATGTTGAATAGCATGATCAATGGAACCAATTGGTTCGTCATGCGCTAAGACCTGATTGAAAGAAAATAAAAGCAAAGAAGCAATAATGTGTTTCATAAGTGCTTGTCCTATTTTTATAGATACAATATTAAAAAAGTGAATTTATGATAATCTTTTGAGTATTGCTGTGCTAGTTTTTTTAAAGGCAATAAGTAAAGTTTATAAAAATATTAAGCAAACTCAATCTAATTTACTAAAAATTTACCCAAATTAATTCTAAAAACTTGAAAAAACTAATCGGATGACTATAAATCATGAATATATCTCAAATGTATAGTATGGGTATTAATTTAGATGAATAATTCCAAACTTTTTAATCGCCACGATCAGTCGGTAGCAATCTGGCTTTTAATGTGTTGTGTCCTTGTTTTTTGTATGGTTATTTTAGGTGGCGTAACAAGACTTACAGGTTCTGGTCTTTCCATGACAGATTGGCGCCCCTTAATAGGTTGGTTGCCGCCATTCTCAGACGCCGAGTGGCAACGAGTATTCAATTTGTATCAACAAAGCCCAGAGTTTCTTAAAATAAATTCTTATATGGATGTTTCATCTTTTAAGGGCATCTTTTGGTTGGAGTATCTTCACCGACTCCTAGGTAGACTAATTGGAATTGCATTTTTGGTGCCATTCTTGTTTTTTTTAATAAAAGGTTATATCAAAGCTCATGAATGGCCAAAATATTTTTTAATGTTTATTCTTGGTGGCCTGCAAGGGGTGCTTGGTTGGTACATGGTAAAAAGTGGACTCATTGACAATCCATTTGTAAGCCAATATAGGCTCAGCGCGCACCTTTCAGCAGCATTTATTATTTATGCATATATGCTTTGGGTTGCAATGTCTTTATTATTTCCATCAAAAGGAAATCAAACCCATCCTTGGTACAAAAGATCCCTTATGCTTACAGCTTTAACTTCAATTACTATCATTTCAGGTGGTTTTGTCGCCGGCTTGAAAGCTGGAAAAATTTATAATACCTTTCCTTTAATGGGTGATAGCCTGATTCCTCCAGGAACAATGGCTCTAAAGCCACTCTGGAGGAATTTTTTTGAAAATATGACAACAGTCCAACTTGATCATCGTATTCTGGCGATTTTTACATTTATAGTTATTGTTGGTTATTGGGTAAAATCTCGCAAAGCAAACTTACCTGCGCGAAGCAAGCCAGCAGTTAACGCACTCCTTTGTGTAGCAACACTTCAGGTAGCCCTTGGCATCTCAACTCTATTGATGTCTGTACCAGTTTTCCTTGCTTCATCTCATCAAGCCATTGCAATGATATTATTAACTATATTACTTTATATTTTGCACAGCTTAAGACGTGTTTAAATAAAATCAAAACAAACAAATGTTATTTAGCTATTGTTAACCACCCATACATATCAGGTGCTTTCCCATATTGAATGTTTTGAAGAGCCTTTTGAAGGCGAGATGTATTTGGACCTTCATTACCATCAAGCACTTTAAATTCCTTACCATCCCTTATTAGCATACCAACTGAAGAAAGGCATGCTGCTGTCCCTGAGAGAGCTGCTTCATGAGTTTTTGCAAGTTTAATCAATTCATTTACACTAAAGTTTCTCTCAATAATTTTATAACCAATATCAGCAGCTAATTTGAGAACAGAGTCACGTGTCATTCCATGCAAGAATGTATTATCAAGAGGTTTAGTAATGATCTCATGATCATTTATTAAGAGAAAATTTGCAGCGCCTGTCTCCTGAACATTTCCATTAGGACAGAATAAGACTTGATCAACACCATATTTTTCTTTTGCATCCAATGTTGTTCCAAGTGCTGCTGCATAATTGCCACCAGTTTTTGTACTGCCAAGTTGTTCAGTTGAACGAGAACGTTTTTCTTCAATCAAAAGTTTCAAAGAAACAGATCCGCTAGAAAAATATTCGCCTACTGGTGAAGCTAATACAAATAATATTGCCTCAGATGATGGGGCTGCTGCTGCGCCAATATTTTTCAAAGTTCCTATTAATGTTGGACGCAAATATAGAGAACTAGGTGGTTCTGGTATGTCATTTACATGATGTGATACCAAATCCACTACCATGTTAGCTAACATCTCAGCATCTGGAACTGGCAGTCTCAATGCAGCTGCACTTCTCTGCATTCTTCCTATGTGGTCATGCAAACGAAATATACGAGCACTTCCGTCTTCCCATCGATAAGACTTAAACCCCTCGAAACATGTGCTTGCGTAATGAAATATATGTGCTGCAGGATGTAATGATAAAGGCTCTAATGGTTTTATAGCATGGGCCTTCCAAAAACCATCTTCGTAATTACAAACTGCAATATGATCACAAAATTCTGTGCCAAACTGATCCATATAATAATCCATGATTGTGTTAATCTTTATATTATAGTTTGACTATGCAAACTTACAAAATAAAAAAGTTACGTTAATAGGTGTAACTCATTGTTTAACATTCTATTCTATGCGTAAAATACACTTTTTTAATTCATTATTTGGAGTATCCTAATGAGTGCAGCAGCAAAAAATCTAGATTCTTACTGGATGCCCTTTACAGCAAACCGCGATTTTAAAGATAAGCCTCGAGTTATTACTGGAGCATCAGGACATTACTATACAACAGAGGATGGTAACAAACTTTACGACACACTTTCTGGTCTGTGGACTACAGGTGCCGGTCATTGTCATCCTAAAATAGTCGAAGCAGTTCAAAAACAAGTTGCAAAACTTGATTATTGCGTAACTTTCCAAATGACAAATGACAAGGCTATTGAATTGGCTCAGCGTGTTGTTAATATAGCCCCCAAAGGGATAAATCACTGTTTCTTTACTAATTCAGGTTCTGAATCAGTTGATACAGCTTTAAAGATTGCTCTTGCTTATCATCGAGCAAAAGGGGAGGGAAATCGTACTCGCTTAATTGGCCGTGAAAGCGGCTATCATGGTGTCAATTTTGGTGGTATGTCTGTTGGTGGTATGGTTAATAATCGCAGGGCTTTTAGCGCTAACTTAATTCCCGGTGTTGATCATATGCGTCATACACTTGATATTGAACGTAATGCTTTTTCTCGCGGCTTGCCCCTTCATGGTGTTGAACTAGCTGATGACCTTGACCAACTCTGCTCTCTTCATGGTGGAAATAACATTGCTGCTGTTATTGTAGAACCAGTTGCTGGATCAATTGGGGTGTATCCGCCACCTGTTGGTTATCTTCAACGATTGCGCGATATTTGTGATCGACATGGAATTTTATTAATTTTTGATGAAGTAATTGCTGCATTTGGTAGGTTAGGAGCATCTTTTGCATCAGAGCGTTTTGCAGTTACGCCTGACATCATTACAACAGCAAAAGGTTTAAGTAATGGTGTTATTCCAATTGGTGCAGTTTTAGTTCGTGATTCTATCTATGAAGCATTCATGCAAGGTCCTGAAAATATGGTTGAGTTATTCCATGGCTACACTTACTCCGGTCATCCAGTTGCGGCGGCGGCCGGCATCGCAACGTTGGATGTCTATGATGAAGAAGGTACTTTTGAACAAGCGTTAAGCCGAGAACAACATTTTGAAGACTTACTACATTCTTTTAAAGATCATAAAAATGTAGTTGATGTTCGCAATTTTGGTCTAATGGGGGCTATCGAAATAGCATCTCGTGATAGTGCACCCGGTGCACGCGGAGGTGAAATGCATAAAAAATGTTTTTGGGAAGCTAATGTAGTTGTGAGAAATGTCATGGACGTTTTATGCTTCTCGCCATTCTTTAATTCAAATCCGGATGAAATGGAACAATCATTTGCAGCTATTAGGCATGTACTTGACTCAATAGAGTAAGTAACACTTGGAGATAAATTATAAATACTGATTCCAAAAAAAATAGGGCAGTTACTGAAGTTGTAAGTCATTTTATAAATAACACTGAAATTTCAGATAATAAACGACTGCAGCCTGTGACTAACCCTGCTACAGGTAAAATCACTAAAAGTGTGGCCTTGGCATCAAAAAAAATGACTGAAACTGCAATTACTGCAGCTCAGTCTGCTTTTCCATCTTGGCGCGATACATCTCCCGCAAAACGCGCTCAAATTATGTTTAAATTTAAGGTTTTGCTTGAAAAGCATGCAGAAGAAATATCTGCCGCAATAACTGAAGAGCATGGGAAGGTTTTAGATGATGCAATGGGTGAATTAAATCGTGGTATCGAAGTAGTTGATTATGCTTGTGGAATCCCTGAATTATTGAAAGGTGAATATTCTAAAAATGTTAGCTCAGGTATTGATAGCTGGTCCCAATTTGAACCAATAGGTGTAATTGCAGGTATTACACCTTTTAACTTTCCCGCAATGGTACCTATGTGGATGTTTCCAATGGCTATTGCCTGTGGTAACACTTTTATATTAAAACCCTCTGAAAAAGATCCCACTCCTTCTTTAATTATTGCTCATTTACTAAAAGAAGCAGGTTTGCCAGATGGCGTATTTAATGTAGTTAACGGTGACAAAGAAGCAGTTGATACATTATTAGATGATGATCGAGTGCAAGCCGTGAGTTTTGTAGGGTCAACTCCAGTAGCTGAATATGTTTTTACTTCAGGAACAAAAAAAGGTAAGCGAGTACAAGCGCTAGGAGGGGCTAAAAATCACGCAATTGTTATGCCAGATGCTGATATTGATAATGCTGTAGCTGCACTTATAGGAGCTGCCTATGGTTCATGTGGAGAACGCTGTATGGCTATATCAGTTGTTGTTTGTGTAGGAGAAGAAACAAGCAACTCTGTTGTTCAAAAATTAGAAAGTGAAATTTCAAAGATTAAAGTTGGACCTGGCACTGATAATAATAATCATATGGGCCCACTAATTACTAAAGCTCATTATAAAAAAGTATGTAACTACGTTAATCTAGGTGAGAAAGAGGGGGCTAATCTGATTACAGATGGAAGAAATATAGTTATTAAAGGATTTGAAAAGGGTAATTTTATTGGGCCTTGTCTTTTTGATAATGTTACGTCAGAAATGGGTATCTACAAAGAAGAAATCTTTGGACCAGTATTATGTGTGGTTCGAGCAGAATCTGAAGAGCAAGCTATAAATCTTGTAAATGACCATGAATATGGTAATGGTACGTGCATTTTCACTCGAGATGGTGAAGCTGCTAGATATTTCGCTGACAATATTCGAGTTGGAATGGTTGGTATCAACATACCTCTACCAGTACCAGTCGCATATCATAGCTTTGGGGGATGGAAGCGCTCTTTATTTGGTGATTTATTTATTTATGGACCAGATAGTATTCGTTTTTATACGCGTCGCAAAACTATAACGCAACGTTGGCCAACTGGCGGCATTCGCGATAATACTCAATTTTCATTTCCGAGTAGTTAAAAAAAATTAACTTGAAATTAATTTTTCTTCAAATTAGAAAACAACAATGAAATCATTAGTTTTAATTATTTTTATGATGTCATCTTTTGCTTATGCGGATGATCATTTACCTACCTCATTTAAACATACCGAAGTATCTCCCGGAATTTTTTATTTAGAAGGGATAGGTGGAAAAATGTCAATTGGGGCAGTAAGTCTCTTGGTTGGTAAAGAGTATATTGTTTTAATTGATGGCAGTCTTACATCTTTAGGGCCTGCTTTAATTAAAAAAATTAAAGAACTTGCTAAACGACCAGTTGATTTTGTGATTAATACTCATGTTCATGGTGACCATACGGGGACAAATAAGTTACAAGCAGAAAAAGGTGCAATTATTGTTGGTCATGATAATTTACGTGAGCGCATGAAATCTAATCTGCAAAAAGATCATTATCCGGAAGCGCTGCCGATAATTACATTTTCAGAAAATATAACTTTTCATATCAATGATCATGAGGCTTATGTATTTCATCTGGCTGCTGCGCATACTGACGGTGATGCCGCTATATTATTTCGAGAGGCAAATGTTATTGCGACAGGTGACATGCTATTTCGAGGAATATTTCCATTTATTGATCTTGATAGTGGAGGAAGCGTAGAAGGTTACAAAAAAGGAATGAAAAAAATTATAGATATGGCTGATGATAAAACCATAATAATGCCAGGCCATGGTCCTATTGCGTCACTTAAAGATTTAAAAAAAGATTTTGCCATGCTCCTAGATTCAGAGTCTAGAGTAAAAGCTCTTTTAAATGAAGGTTTACATGAAGAAGCTATAATTAAAGCAGATCCCTTAGCAAAATATCATGATGAATATAATTGGAGTTTTATTACAACTGAAATAATGACTCGCACATTAATTCAGTCATTAATCAAAAATTAAACCTCTAAATAATTAATAAACTTATAAGATCAGATGCAAATAAATTTATTAATGTAAGACTAACACCTCCAATTAATATTGCAGAAAACAATCCTAATATAAATGGCGCTATTCCAATTTTAATAATCCCATCGAATGTTGTAGTAAGTCCAACTGCAGCCATTGCCAATAACAGAAGTTGTTCAGAAGTTTCCTTAATAAATAAAACTAATTCCATCCATTGAGACGAATCAAATAGTCCAAAAGGTATATTACCCATGTCACCGATGGTTCGTAATGCCGACATCGCGGCAAAGCCAATAATAAACCATGGAACAAAATTCAAGTAATTTATTTGTTTTCTCTCGTTAATTATCGATTTAGGGCTATATAAAATTCCTACTAATGGTATTAAAAAAAGCATACAAAGATTTCTTACCAATTTGGTGACTGTTGCTACATCAAGAGTAATGGGAGCGTTGTATTGTGCCTCATAAATCATGGCAGCACCCGTTACTTGGGCGGTTTCATGAATTGAAGTGCCGAGAAAAAGGCCTGCTAGTTCAGGCTGAGATGAAAATAAATGGTGTGCAATTATTGGATAAATAAGCATAGCAACTAGTCCAAAAATTGTAATACAAGCTACTGAATAACTAACTTCAGATTCATTAGCTTTAATTAGTGGTGCTGTAGCAACAATTGCTGAGCATCCACAAATACTAGATCCAACAGCAATCAATCCACAAAGTTGTGTTGGGAGTCCCATACGACGTCCAATAAAACCAATTGTAAATAAACCAACTAATATTGTGATGATAACGAAAGGTAAAGCAATCAATGCAAATTGCCCTACCCCAATCAAGCTTAATCGAATACCAAGAAGCATTATGCCTAAGCGTAAGATAAATGAAGTGCAAAATTTAAGTCCAGATTGAATGTTTCTGGGTAAATTTGATGCATTTGCGATTATGATACCTATAGTAATTGCTATCATAATGGCGCTAATAGGGCTTTTTTTAAATCCAAAAACTATAATACCGAGCCATTCTGCAAAAAAATCTGCTGTGACCGATACCAAAAGTGCTAGGCTTAAACCTAACCACCAGCCAAATGACTTTAAATTTTTGGTCACTAAGATTATTCCTTGTTAAATTGTTATTTAATATCATACAGTATGTGAAACCATAAACATTATTTATAAATTCTTTTTAATATTTAACATGGCTAGTTAAAAAACTGAGGTAGTAATGTCTTTTTTACCACACAAAAAAGTTAAAAAATCATATCCTGATTACTCTGAAATTTTAAATGGCTTAAAAACCATATTTGATACGGGTAAAACTAAAGATCTTGCATGGCGATATAAGCAACTGCATGCAATTGAAAAGATGATGAATGAATGTGAAAAAGAATTATTCTCATGCCTTAAATCAGATCTTAATAAGTCAGAACTTGAATCATTCACAATGGAAACGTCTTATATAAGTCATAGCGCTGCGTATAACAGAAAAAATCTCAAAAAATGGTCAAAAATAAGGCGTGTCTTTACCCCAATGATTGGTCAGCCCGGTAAAAGTTGGATCCAACCCGAACCCCTTGGTGTTGTGCTTATTATCGGTACTTGGAATTACCCTTTACAACTTACATTATCAGTCATGTCAGCAGCTATAGCTGCTGGGAATTGTGTTGTAATTAAGCCATCTGAATTAGCACCAAAGACTTCTGAGATTATTTCTAAATTAATACCTAAATATTTAGATTCAGAATGTGTGAAAGTTGTCGAAGGTGCTGCAGAAGAAACATCTGCCCTTCTAGACCTGAAATTTGACCATATTCTTTATACTGGCGGCTGCAATGTTGGAAAAATAGTAATGAGAGCCGCTTCTAAAAATCTTACTCCAGTAACACTTGAATTAGGAGGAAAATCACCTTGTATAGTTATGCCTGATGCAAATCTTAATATAACAGCTAGACGTATTGCATGGGGTAAATTTACTAACGCGGGCCAAACGTGCATCGCACCTGATTATATTCTGACAGATGCTAAAACTGAGTCAAAGTTAGTTCCTTTGATTGCAAAAAATATTAAAGAAATGTTCGGTAAAAATCCTCAAGAATCTGAATCATATGGACGAATTATTAATGATAAGCATTTCAAACGTGTCAGCTCTCTAATCCAATCAGAACATATCGCTGTAGGTGGAGAAATAGAAGAAAATACAAGATATATTGCTCCAACTCTACTAACTAACGTGTCTCTTGATAGCCCCATTATGCAAGATGAAATTTTTGGACCTTTACTCCCTATTATCAGAATAAATCACCTTGACGATGCTATCCAAATTATTCGTCAAGGAGAAAAACCACTTTCAGCGTATATTTTCACAAACAATAAAAAATCTGAGAATAAATTTTTAGATTCAATTAGCTCAGGCAATGTCTGTATTAACGATGTCATGATGTTTATGGCTGTAGATGATCTTCCGTTTGGAGGTGTTGGCTCAAGTGGTATGGGTGTTTATGGTGGTCGATCAGGCTTCGAAACTTTTAGTCATATGAAATCTGTTATGAAACGAAGATGGTGGCCTGACATAGCATTTCGTTATGCACCTCACAGCAAGAAAAAAATTAAATTTATAAAAAAGATTAGGTAAATAAAATTTTTTCATTACATTTATATTCTATTTAATCTTACAGAGAGCTTTACCAAATGCTTTAACATCATCCCAGTCTGTAAAATCTACCTTTGCATTCAAATCTGTTGGCCCTTTAGTTATCCACATAATTAATAGAATCATATATTTATCCAAGAATCCATAAATTGGATAATTAATCATACCGCCAAATACTCCAACAATTTCAGGCTTCCAAATAGTTTTATTTAGAAATTTCCTAACATAAGGATTTGTGGAAACACTCTTCTTGTCTGGTTTTCTTGCAACTGCATTAACTGAAAAGAAAGCACCCTTTTTTGTTTTAATTGACTTAATATTATCATCAATAAATTGCTCTAGTTCAGGTCGGTGTTTACCGTAACGAATGCTGGCTCCAATTACGATTTGGTCAAATGCTTCAAGATCAATTTCGCTTTCGGGTGTTAATTGAACAACATCAGCTTTAAAGCCATGACTTTCAACAATCTTTGCCAAAAAATTACAAATTTTAGATGTATGGCCATCAACTGTTGAATATAAAAAAATTATGTGTTTCATTTATTTCCTTTTTTTAAAAACATATCATAAAATTTTACTATAAATTTTTTTAAATAATGACAAATAAGTTATCAAAACCAATTATTCATGCCTGTGTTTTAGCAGCTGGCCAGTCATCTAGATTTGGCAAAACTAAACTTACTCAAATTTTCCGTGGTTTACCAATGGTTCAACATGCTCTATTAGCCGCACAGGGCGCTTGCAAAAATCGTGTAAGTCTTATTGTAGGGCATAATGCCGATGCTGTAATTGAGGCATCTGGTGGATTAGCTGATTCACTAATCCTTAATTCTAATTTTAAGAATGGTTTAGGATCAAGCATTGCAACAGCAGTGAATTCTACTCAACAAATTGCAGATGCTGTCTTAATTATTCTTGGTGATCAGCCCCTAGTTTCATCGCAGCAACTCAAGATGCTTATAAAAACATGGTCAGGATCTAGCAATGAGATTATAGCTTCAAGTTACAGTGGAACAGAGGGTCCACCAATCTTATTTCCAAAAGATTCATACCCATCACTTATTAACCTTAAAGGGGAATTGGGAGCAAAAAAAGTTATGAATAATATTCAATTCAGCGTGAAAAAAATTCAACTACCCTCCGCAGGGTTTGATATTGATACACAAGAAGATTTTAATAACTTAAATTAATTATGTTTACTTTTGTGAAAATATGACTGCAATTCTGCAGCTATTTCTAAAGCGATTGCAGCCGGACCTCTGCCACCAATCTTTTTACCTACCGGACCTCTTAAACGTCCATCAAGTGCTTGTGCTTCAAATTTCAAATCTTTTAAGATTCTTTCTCTGCGATGTAATGGCCCCAACAATCCAATAAATTTAATTGAAGATTTTGATAGCGCACTCAGATAAGATCGATCTGCTTCTAAATTATGACTCATAACAACAGCAGCATTAAATCGAGATAGATTTAATTCAGTTGAAATTCTTTGGCAAGGCATACAAATAGCATTTACATCAACATTTTTTTTCATTCTCTCTATAAAAGAAGGCCTATGATCAGAGACGCTAACATCCCATCCAAGTAAGCTTGCAATGGAGACGAGAGGATCTGCATCTAAACCCGCTCCAAGTATTAAAATACGAATTGGTGCTTTTATACAAATACTATCAAATTGCAAACTCATATTATTAGTTAAAGCTTTTGCTTCAGATGAAGACTCTAGCGTATCAAGTAATTTACGGAAAGGTTGGTAATTATTTTCTGAGTTTAATGGTTGCATTAGTATGTTCATTGACCCTTCACACCCAACCCCTAAGCCAAAAATTTCATCATCGCCGAATAAGTTATATGTAAAAACTTCTGAAACCCCCTCTTCTATAACTTTCTTAGAACGCTCAGCTAAATCCCCTTCAAGACATCCTCCAGATAACATGCCATGAAAATCACCTGAGTTATTAACCAACATTTGACTTCCAGCTTTACTATAAGTAGAGCCCGATGTACTTAATACAGTAATCATTGCCAATGGACGCTCTTCAGAAACATGCTTCCAAAAGAATTGCGCCAAAAGATGTGATAAATATTCGATTATTCAAATCCTTAGATATTATTAAATCATTATTTATATAAAAATAAATCTTAAGTTTTAATAAAATTAATTAATATTGCATCTAATTCAGAAACAAATGAATATCGAAAAATAATCATTTTACTAAGAAAGCGTTCGATAAAATAAACGAAGAGCTATCAAAATTAGAAGTAACCCAAATAACTTACTGAGTTTATTTTCAGAAAACAAATATGCTACTTTTACACCTACTGGTGCAGTAAGTGCTGACATGGGTGAAATTAAAGCAAAACCAATCAAATTTACATAACCTAAACTCATTTCTGGTAAACGTGGATCATCCCATCCAGCAACAATAAAACCAAAAGTACCTGGCAAACTAATTATTAATCCTAATAATGCAGCCGTGCCAATAGCGCGATGAATAGACTGATTAAATAAAGTCAAAACCATTACAGAAAAAGTACCTCCTCCAATACCCATCATGCTTGATAAACATCCTATTGAAGTTGGAACTAGGTTTATGAATGGGTTAATAGGTATATTTTCAGTTAAAGCCCGGTTTTCTGTAAAAAAAATCATTTTTAATGCTATAAGCATTGAGATTCCAGCAAAAATAATCGCTAATACTTGACTGTGAACTTGAGAGGCTATCCACGCCCCAAATAAAGCGCCAAACAAAATAAAGGGTGTCCAACTTTTTATAATTTTAAAATCAATAGCTCGATGTCGATAATGATTTCGTGCAGATGAAATTGAAGTTGGAATAATTATTGCTAAGGAAGTTGCGATTGATATATGCATGCGAATTGAGGAGTCAATGCCGATTATTTCTAAAATTATTTCAAGAACAGGAACTATAACAATCCCGCCGCCAATTCCAAATAACCCAGCTAGAACGCCCGCAACGCTTCCAGTAATTAACATTGCTATACCAAAAATTATTAGGCTATCAATCATTGCTTTTGATATCAGTTTTTAAATTTATCGGCTTAAAATTATTAATCTTAAAATTTTTAATTAAGATGTAAATTGGATGTCACAGCCATTCTTTTATGAGAATTTAAATAGTTATAGTAATCAATCCTTACTATATTTTTATCAAATTTTTATTTGATGTTATAATTTTTGAAAAACCAGCGTTCCGTTAGTGCCTCCAAAACCAAAGCTGTTAGTCATAACTGTTGTAAGGCCGGCTTTATCAATCAGGCTTGTAACAAGTGGTTTATCAGCAACTAGAGGATCAATAGTTTCTACATTAATCGATGGAGCTATAAAGTCATCTTGCATCATCAGTAAACAATGAATAGCCTCTTGAACACCTGTTGCACCTAAAGAGTGGCCACACATTGATTTTGATGAACCAAACTTAGGAATATTTTCTCCAAATAATTTGGACATCCCCTGGACCTCTTTTATATCGCCAACAGGTGTACTAGTTCCATGTGTATTAATATAATCAATTGGTTTCTCGACAGTTGAAAGCGCCATTTCCATACAGCGTATTGCACCTTCACCTGATGGGGCAACCATATCACTGCCATCTGAAGTTGCACCATATCCAACTAACTCACCATAAATTTTTGCCCCGCGCGCTTTTGCATGCTCAAGCTCTTCGACAACCACCATTCCTGCTCCTGCCGCTATAACAAATCCATCGCGTGAAGCGTCGTAAGGACGTGATGCAGTTTTCGGATTATCATTATATTTAGAAGAAAGTGCGCCCATTGCATCGAATAAACACGCGAGAGTCCAATGCTCTTCCTCGCCACCGCCCGCGAAAACAATATCCTGTTTACCTAATTGAATTTGCTCAGCTGCAGCACCGATACAATGTGCGCTTGTAGCGCAAGCTGATGTGAGAGAATAATTTATACCTTTGATTTTAAATGGTGTTGCAAGGCATGCCGATATTGAGCTACCCATTGTACGTGTAACCATATAAGGTCCAATTTTTCGCACTCCACGAGAACGCAATATATCAGCACTTTTGACGATATTTTCACTTGACGCTCCGCCAGAAGCAGCAATAATGCCTGAATGGATATTTGAAACATCGGCATCATCAAGCCCGGAGTCATCGATTGCTTTTTGCATAGCTATATAGGCATAAGCTGCGGCATCACCCATAAACCTCAAAACTTTTCTGTCGATGAGATCTTTTGTATTAATATCAACGCTACCAGAAACTTGGCTGCGCAATCCCATTTCCTTGAATTCCTCATTAGCAACAATACCTGAACGTCCTAAACGAAGAGATTCAGTAATTTCCTCTTTTGAATTACCTAAGCATGAAACAGCACCAAGGCCTGTAATTACAACGCGACGCATTTGTAGATCCTAGAAGTTTTCAATTGAAGTAAAAAGACCAACTTTTAAGTCTTCAGCTGTGTAAATTTCATTACCATCAACAGAAACTGTTCCATCTGCAATAGCAAGAACCAATTTACGTGAGATTAATCTTTTTATATCAATTTGGAATGTAACAAGCTTTGATGTAGGTAATATTTGACCAGTAAATTTAACTTTACCGACACCTAATGCTCTTCCTTTTCCTTGATATTTTCCCCAAACTAAATAAAAGCCAACTAATTGCCAAAGGGCATCTAGACTTAGACAGCCCGGCATAACTGGGTCGCTCTCAAAATGACAGTTGAAAAACCACAAATTTGGATTAATATCTAATTCGGCTTTAATTTCACCTCTACCATATTTACCCGTATTGTTTGTAATCATTGTAATTCTATCAGTCATTAGCATTGGTGGTTTAGGAAGTCGGCCATTTTCTTTGCCGAACAACTCACCACGTCCTGCCTTAAGCAAACCCTCATAATCATAGGAGTTTTGTGGATCTGGCAGGTTTTCCACCACTGAAGAATCTGAATCTGTCATACGCCCTCCAAAATTTGCATAAATCTCTACTCAGGCAGTAATGTATAATACCTTATTTTACGCGTTTAGCTTCTTAAGAAGTATTGAAATTGCGCCAATTAAAGTTAGATCAAAGAATCTAATTTTACTTAAATCTAATATAATTAGTGTATTCGCGTAATAAATATTAATATTTTTAAAAAATTTATTTATAAAAAGATTCTTCAAAATTAATATAAATTTTTAACATCCAAATAATTGCTTTGCTATTTAATTTAGTAAACATACTAGGGGTTGCAGTGTCATTATTTAAACGAACATTAGGTGAGTTTTTCTTTCGTCGCTTCATGCTTAAATATTATTCCTCTAATCTTTTATTAGATATGAATCTTGAAGCTAAAAGTGAGACTTTAAAATACATTAAAATTAATATGGCTGATGCGCCCTTTTTTGAAAAACATCATCACATGGTTAATTATGTTCTAAAACAAATTGATGGGTCGGGACTGAATCTGGAATTTGGTGTAGGTCGAGGTAAATCAATGCGTTGGATCGCATCAACCATTAAGGATACAGTTCATGGTTTTGATTCTTTTGATGGAATTCAAGAGCACTGGAATGGAAATCTTATTGGTGCATTTGCCCAAAAGCGTATTCCCAAATTTTCAGACAATGTCAACCTACATATTGGTTATTTTAATAAAACACTTCCTATATTTTTAAAAAAATATACTGATTCTATTGCTTTTTTGCACATTGATTGTGACTTATATTCTTCAACTGCAATGATTTTCAAATTGCTTGGCAATAGATTGCGGCCAGGTTCAATTATTTTATTTGATGAATATTATAATTTCTATCGCTGGAAGCATCATGAATTCAAAGCATTTCAGGAATTTGTTAAAAGCAATGGTTTAGAATATGAATACATTGGTTATTCGGTAACAGGTCAACAAGTTGCAATAAAAATATTAGCAAACCCAACAAACCAAAGTTAAATAAATTATATTTCAATAAAAGAAATTATTTAATCTAAAGATAGATTCAGTGCACAATATGCAGCACCAAGAAGTCCAGGGTTATTATGAGTAACTAGCATTGTAGGAATACGTTCCATATATGGACGTTGACGTCCTTTACTTTCAAACGCATTTCGAAATTTACTTTGCATAAGAAGTTCAGGATACCTTTTTACAATACCTCCCGCTAAAAAGATTCCGTCTCTTGCACCCATGCATAAAGCAATATCACCTGCTAACTGCCCGAGAATTTCAAAAAAAATATTTACTGACTCAACAGCACGTAAATCACTATCAGCTTGGGCTTTTTCAAAAATTTCTTTAGCAGTTAATGATCTGCATTCTTCATTATGAATAAGCGCTAAAGACGTATAGATATTTTCTATTCCTGGACCTGACACTAATCTTTCTACAATTACACGATCATAATTATTTTTTAAAACTTTAAAGATTTCTGTCTGAATTTTTGAATTTGGAGCAAAACTAATATGGCCACCTTCTCCAACAACTGGAATAATTGTATTTTCAGAGCAAACTAAACCTGCTGCACCAAACCCAGTTCCAGCTCCAATTATTGCAACGTTAAATTCATCGCTGGGTAAGCAAACTGCATGCAAAGGACCTAGAGGTTGGAGGTCAGATTCTTTAAACTGGGTTATTGAATAAGCAGCTGCCTCAAAATCATTTAATAACCGCACTCTGTTAATATTAAAATCTTTTTTTAAAACTTCTGCATCCAACTTCCAGTGATTATTTGTAACTTGTATTGTGTCAGAAATTATTGGTCCAGCAGCAGCCAAACAAATTACATCGGGTGAAGTTGTACAAATTTTATCAAGATAATATCTGATTGCATCATCTGCAGATGAAAAATCAGTGCATTTCAAATTTACTACTTTATCAAAGGACGTATATTCAGAGTTTGCTTCCGCAAAACGGGCATTTGTACCACCGATGTCTCCAATCAATAAAGTTTTTTTAGTCATAAGCTATGCTCCCATATTAACAAGTTGGAAACACTCTAAATATTTAAGGGTAAATCTATCAAAGATGTTTTCTATGTCTTATTTTATAATCTTCAAATGATGATATATCAACTTAATTTTTTTAAATAATTAGGCAGCGCATTTAATCCAAGTCAATTTTAGATTATAACGATACCTCTAATTGGTGGTGAAGGGTGGATTTGAACCACCGACCTACGGGTTATGAGTCCGTCGCTCTAACCAACTGAGCTACATCACCTGATTTGAGCTGCAAATTCTCCTTATGCTACAGGTAGCTGTCAAGATTAAATTAATTTTCAAGCAGGCTTTAAAGTCAAACATTAAATCGAAAATGTAAAATATCACCTTCCTGAACTATATACTCTTTCCCCTCAAGGCGGAGTCGCCCTGCTTCCCTAGCTCCCTGCTCTCCTTTACCTCTTAAAAAATCATCATACGATATTGTTTCTGCTCTAATGAAACCTTTTTCAAAATCAGTGTGAATTACACCAGCTGCTTGAGGGGCCGTTGCTCCTATCTTAATTGTCCAAGCACGAACTTCTTTTTCACCTGCTGTAAAGTATGTTTGCAAGCCAAGTAAACTATAGCCATGACGAATTACACGATTTAAACCTGGCTCATTGAAACCTAAATCTAAAAGAAAATCTTTCTTATCTTTATCCTCAAGAAGTGCTATTTCAGACTCAATAGCTGCACATATTGCGACAAATTGAGCGCCGTCATTTTTTGCGTATTCTCGAACTGCATTAAGGTATCTATTATCTTTAAATCCAGTTTCATCAACATTTGCAACATACATAACAGGTTTATCTGTAATAAGGTGGATAGATTTTAAAATTTTATTCTGTAAATCAGATTTTTCAAGCGTTCGAACTGCAAGTCCCTTATCAAGATGAGACCTAATACCCGCTAATGCAGCTTGTAATGCAACTGCATCTTTATCACCAGTCTTAGCTATTTTTGAAGCACGATCATGCTGTTTTTCAATTGATTCTAAATCTGCTAGAGCAAGCTCAGTATTGATGATTTCAATATCATTGAGAGGATCAATTTTTCCTGAGACATGGGAAATATCATCATTGTCAAAACAACGTACTACGTGAGCAATCGCATTAGTCTCGCGGATATTTGCCAAAAATTGATTTCCTAAACCCTCACCTTTTGAGGCCCCAGCAACTAATCCTGCAATATCAACAAACTCCATAGTCGTTGATAAAATTTTTTGAGGGTTAACGATTTTGGCCAGCTCCAAAAGACGTTTATCTGGTACCGGAACAATTCCAATATTTGGCTCAATGGTACAAAATGGATAGTTTTCAGCTGCAATCTCAGCTGAAGTTAATGCGTTAAAAAGGGTTGACTTACCAACATTTGGTAAACCTACAATGCCACAAGTAATAGCCATTTAATTTACTCTTTTGTATGTAAAACTTTAGTTGCTGCATCGAAGCCTTCTTTTATAAGAAGGGGTATAACTTTGATTGCGTCATCAATATTATTATTAATTGCATTCTCAACTTCTTTAGATCCAGACTTTAAGACATAGTCAATTACCTTACTCTTATGACCCGGATGGCCAACCCCCAAACGTAAACGAAAAAATTCTGCGCCACAATGATGTATCACATCACGAATACCATTATGTCCGCCATGACCGCCGCCAGCTTTTAAGCGTGTTTTATCCGATGGCAAATCAATTTCATCATGCACAACGAGAAGTTTGCTTACCTCTAATCGATAATAATCAATAAAACTTTTAATTGGTTTGCCGCTGAGGTTCATATAATTTTGTGGCTTGATTAGCCAAATATCGTCATCTTTTAAATTGATTTTACAATAGCCTAGATCAAATTTTTTTTCATATCGAAATACACCTCCATACTTTAATGCCAAAGCTTCTACGAACCAGAATCCAGCATTATGTAAGGTGCGCTCATATTTTTCCCCTGGGTTTCCGAGGCCGGCGATAATTTGAATAAAATCTGACATAGTTTCATTTTATACAAAAAGACCGCCAATTGGCGGTCTTTTTGTTTCTCATAAGTCTCAACTAGTCTTTTTTAGATTCTTCATTAGATGTAGATTCATTAGTCTGGTTATCTTCCACTCCAGCATCTCCACCATCAGAGTCCTCTGCTTCAATAGATATATCGTCTTCAATTGGTGCTGCTTTAATTACTTGTATGGACACAATACCTTGATCATTCTCTTCACCAGGCACTAAGTTAAGAATTTCAACGCCTTTTGGTAATTTTATATCAGAAAGATGCAACATCTTATCTAACTCTAGCTCTGATACATCAACTTCCAGATATTCAGGAAGATCCTTAGGTAAACAAGAAATTTCAACATCATTTATAAGATGAGCAACACTACCGCCCTCTTTAACACCTGGAGCTACATCTTCTCCTAAGAAATGAAGAGGAATATTCATCTTAATCTCCTCGTCATCAACAATACGCTGAAAATCTATATGCATAATTATATGCTTTGCGGGGTGCCGTTGTAGATCCTTAACAATTGCAGACTGCGATTTTTCACCTACTCTAATATTCAAAACACTTGAATAAAATGACTCATCCTCAAGTCTTTTCAATACTTTATTTTGATCAAACGTAAGTGACCTAGGTGGACGCCCAGCACCATAAATAATTGCAGGAACTTTACCTTTATGACGTAGACGGCGGCTCGCACCTTTACCCTGGTCTTCGCGAAATTCTGCAATTAGATCGAAATTGTCTTTCATGACTTTTCTCCACTAACTGTATGTTTTTAATTAATTTAGATTAGCATGAATCGCGACCAATTCATGCAAGGGCAGGAATGTTAACCCACTGACTAATCTAGGTAAAGAGAACTTACTGATTCATCATTAGAGATTCGTCTAATTGTCTCTGCCAAAAGTTCGGCAGTCGATAATTGGCGAATCTTTGGGCATGCTTGGGCATCTTTACGAAGTGGAATAGTATCCGTAACAACAAGCTCAGCAAGCTCGGATTCAGATATTCTTTTTACAGCAGAACTAGATAGCACCGCATGAGTAATATAAGCCGTTACACTAAGTGCGCCTCGATCTTTTAACGCCCTTGCTGCTTGACATAATGTACCAGCTGTATCAACTATATCATCAACCATTACACAATTTTTACCTTCAACTTCACCTATGATATTCATGACTTCAGATTGATTTGCCTTATCACGACGCTTATCAATTATAACAAGATCAGCATCACCTAAACGCTTTGCAAGTGCCCGTGCTCTTACAACCCCACCCACATCAGGTGATACAACTACCATATCTTCATATTTTTGCTTCCAAATATCTCCAAGTAGTAATGGGGATGCATAAACATTATCAATAGCTATATCAAAAAAACCTTGAATCTGATCGGTGTGCAAATCAACTGATAAGATTCGATCGACACCTGCAGTTGCAAACATTTTGGCTACTAATTTTACAGTAATGGGCACCCTCGCGGAGCGCGGACGCCTATCTTGCCTAGCAAAACCAAAATAAGGGACCACTGCAGTAATGCTTGCTGCAGAAGCGCGCCTGACGGCATCAACCATAACCAAAAGCTCCATTAGGTTTTCAGAAGCTGGCGGGCAAGTAGGTTGAATAATAAAAGTTTCTCTGCCGCGAATATTCTCTAAAATTTCGACATTATTCTCACCATCTGAGAAATTACCCACATGAGCGCGCCCAAGGGGGACTCTTAAAAAGCGAGCTACCTCTTGCGCTAGTCTAGGATGAGCGTTACCCGAAAAAACTGCTATTGTTGCCAGATCCACGATGCCCCCTTAAGGCCAAAAGATGGCTGGGGCGGCAGGATTCGAACCTGCGGTACACGGGATCAAAACCCGATGCCTTACCGCTTGGCTACGCCCCAATAAAAATTAGAATAATATTACGATGGAATTGTGCTTACACGTCAGTCCACTGTCAACGCTAGTTGAACATCCATTTGTCAATAATTATATTTATATCGGTGTCAGAATTACTCATTTTGAGGATATAGGGCATTTTTTGCCCTGAAAATTTTCGATAACGTGAGATGTTAATCTCCCAATTACCTTGCTGAAGCCAGCTCATAAGGCCGTTTTCATCAACAGTAAATTCCTTTTTGGCTGAAGGGTTTGGGATTCCTAATATCCAGTATTGAAAACTATTGATGGGAATATGCCATCCATAAATATTAAAAATATCTGTTTCTGGGTTTTCTAAAACTGATTTATTACCATTTATATCTGTCAAAGATACGATAACACCGTTACTTTTAATCTTTAATGCGCCAAATCCTATCGGACCGTTTAATGTTAAATAAGATTTATTACTTGTCTGAATCCAATGTAACTTTCCATTAAAACCTTCTTCTCCAACTTTTATTGCAATACGACTTCGAAACTCCCAACTATCTAATTTATCCAAAAATTCCTGTCGTGAATCAAAGCTTTCAATGAATATAGGTTCATTAGATAATTTCAAAGCTGTGCAGCTGGACAAGATTATGCAACATGCGCTTATTTTTGCTAAGCGAAAAAGAAATATTTTATGGCGATTCAGTAAAATATCGTTTACGAACATCTTTTATTAGCTCACTTGTTGGCAAAGAATTTTCTGCATATTTAAGAATCTGATAAGCTTCATTATATTGCTCAAGTACGACTAAAACTTCAATAATGTGAGAAACAACTTCTGGATCTTTAAGTCTTAAATAAGCGCGACGCAGTTCATTAAGTGCCTCATTATATCGTCCTGTTTTAAATAATATCCATCCAAGACTATCGATAATTGCAGGATTATCAGGATCTAATTTTAATGCTTTTCGAATAAATCTTTCACTCTCAGCAAACCTTTCGTTGTTATTAGCTAGTGTGTAGCCTAGCGCATTGAGCATTTCAGGGTTGTTTGGCCAGCGCTTTACCGCAGCTCGATATGCAGTTACTGATTTATCAATCTGACCAGCAAGAACCATAGTTTTAGCATACATAAAAAATAAGTATTGGTTTTCTGGGCGAAATTTTATTAATTGGTTATATAAAAGAATTGCTTCTTCATAACGTTTCAAAGAAGATAATAACTGAGCTTTTAACATTAAAGCATCAACTGCATAGATTGGTGATTTTTTTTTAAATTCTTCTAAAAGGATAAAAGCACCCTCAGAGTCATTTAATTGATAGGCGAGCAAAAAGCTTGCTTCACGATGAGATAGTTTCGCATTTTCTCCAAAGTTAACTTGACTATATAAACGTATAGCACGTACGTATTGTTTTCGATGATGTGAGATTCTTGCAAGATAAAATAAAGCATCCATTCGATAATTAGCAGAAACTAGTAAATCTTGAAAATTTTCCCACGCAGCATTAAATTGATTTGAACGATAATAAATAATACCCATTAGCTGAAGCGCATCCTCGCGACCATTTTGTTCAATAAGAACCTGGTTAATCTGCCCTAATGCATCCTCATCTCTGTTAACCATTATATAAAGATTTGCTAACTCTATTCTGGCATCTGGATTTGGCTGAGAGCTGTCGCCAATAAAATACTCGAGGTAACTTATCGCTTCATTTGCTTTTCCTTCAAACATCAAAGCTTTGGCATATAGAAATTTAGATTGGTGAAAATCAGGTTTTAATTTTAAAGATCGAATTAGTTGTTTTTTAGCATACTTTATTTCACCTGCTTGAAGAGCCAAAAAAGCAACAGCATATTGTGCTGAAGCTGATTTAAGATATGGCTTTGCTAGAAGACGCATCAATCTATCAGCGCGTTTTGGGTAACCCTCTTTACTTAAATAGTTAGCTAGTGGTAATAAATTTTCAGTAGGCACCTTCGAACTCATTTTTAAATATTTTTGGAAGTTAGATTTTGATTTTTTTAATTTATTTATCCGAAAATAAATCTGCCCTAAGATAAAGCGAACTTCTTTACTGCCCCCATCAAGCTTTAACCAGTGTTTGGCAGATAATAATGCTTCTTCATGAAATCCATAAGTTAACCCAAATCGAATTGCCATTTGCGCGATTTCAATACTATCACTTGACTTAGCCGCCTTTCGATACTGGGTCGCAGCAACTGAATAATCATCGGAATCTAGAGCCCTCTTAACTTGGAATAAGTGCGCATTGACCGTTGAATTTGAATCCTGGTTAGCAAAAACTGAGTCAAAATTAAAAAAATTAATTAAAAAAAATATAAAAATTATACAGCTAAGCAAATTGTATCGATGTTTTTTTAGCATAAATATTTCTTCTATATAAGCCAACGACGCGGACTGCAGGCCGCAATGAGAATGGTTCTCAAAAACTGTTTAATTTTATTTATAAATACTTTAGCAAGACAACAAAAAAATATTTTAAAGAGACAAGGATCTAGTAGCTTAGTTCGCTTATGATATGTATTTTTTAATCCTTAGATGTCATATCGGCACTTTTAATTTATGTTATGACGCTGCAAATTATTGGGATAAACCATAACACGGCACCTGTCGAAATTCGCGAGCAAGTTGTTTTCTCGGGAAAAGATATTGTGTGCGCACTCAAAAGTGTTGTTAAGTTACCCGGCGTTAGTGAGTCTATTCTCTTATCAACTTGCAATCGAACAGAATTTTATATCATTGCGAATATCGATTGCAGTGAAGAATTACACCAATGGTTAATTAACGAAAAGAATCTAGGTCAAGCTTTTTCAAATTCTATATTTACAAGAAGTAATGACGCAGCAATAAGACACATCTTTAGAGTTGCCTCTGGACTTGATTCAATGGTGCTTGGGGAAACTCAAATTCTAGGACAATTAAAAGATGCTTTTCGCCAAGCACAAGATGTCGGTACCTCAAAAAATAAACTCGGCCGTCTAATGCAGCACACTTTTTCTGTTGCAAAAAAAATAAGAACAGACACCCAGATTGGTGCGCGTCCAGTATCAATAGCATCTGCAGCTGTTAACCTTGCTAATCAATTTTTTGCTGGATTTGAAAAACGAACAGCATTACTAGTAGGTGCGGGAGCTTCAGTGGAACTACTTGCGAAACATTTATTTAATAAAAATATTGGCCAATTAATTATTGCTAACCGCAGTATTGATCAAGCTCGAAAATTAGCAAGGCACTTCAATGGAATAGCTATACCGCTCTCAAGAATAGAGAGTACATTACATAAAGCAGATATATTGATTTGCTCAACTGCTAGCCCTGAGCCAATCATACGAGTTTCTCATGTGGAATCTGCCATAAAAAAACGTAAGAGAGAGTTAATCTTTGCAATTGATATCGCAGTTCCGCGAGATATTGAAACAGGCGTTGGTGATCTCAGAGATGTTTATCTTTATTCTATAGATGATCTAGATAAGGTAATAAAACAAGGTCAAGGCAATAGAAAAGCGGCGGCAATTGAAGCAGATATGTTAATTGATGAAGAAATAAAACGTTATCTTAATATTGAATGGTCCAAACAAGCAGTGCCTGTAATAGCAGCTCTTCGTGACCATTGTGAAGGCATCCGTAATGAAGTAAATGGATTAGCTCAAAAACGATTGGTGCGAGGTGAATCTCCAAATGATGTTATAGAATATGCAACTGCAGCAATAATGAAAAAAATTCTGCATGAACCCAGCGTAACATTACGTAAGGCAGGTGAAGAATCCAATGAAGAACTTATTGCTGCTGCTTTTGCGCTTTTTAGTCTTAAAACTGATAACAAAGAGTAATTAGTGAAAAATACTATTCGCTCAAAACTGGAATCTGTAAATGACCGCTTTGAAGAAATAGCAGGTCTTTTAGCTGACCCTGAAGTTATTAAAAATAAAAATAAATTTAGAGAATTATCAAAAGAGTATTCTCGAATAGAGCCTGTGATTAAGCTTTTCAATGAATATCAAAAATTATCTATAGAAATTACAGCGGCAAAAGAAATGGTTAGAGATGCTGATAATGAAATAAGTGAACTAGGCCGTGAAGAATTAGATATTGTTACAAACCAACAGGAATCCCTCTTCTTGCAGTTGCAGAAATCGCTTATCCCTCCTGATCCTTATGATGAGTCGAACGTTTATCTTGAAATTTGTGCTGGAACAGGTGGTGATGAAGCTGCTATTTTTGTAGGTGACTTATTTCGTATGTATTCACGTTATGCGGAGAATACTGGCTGGTCAATTGAAATATTATCATCTAGAGAGAGTGACCATGGAGGTTACAAAGAAATTATTAGTCGTATGACGGGCAATAGTATTTTTGCAAAATTAAAGTTTGAGTCTGGCGCACACCGAGTTCAGCGAATACCAACTACTGAATCTCAAGGGCGAATTCACACATCAGCTTGCACAGTGGCAGTTCTGCCAGAACCAAATAAGGTTGAAGAAATTGACATAAACCCATCAGATCTTCGTGTAGATACCTATCGAGCATCTGGCTCGGGAGGGCAACATGTTAATAAAACAGATTCTGCAGTTCGATTAACTCATTTACCGTCTGGAATAGTAGTGGAATGTCAAGACGAAAGGTCCCAGCATAAAAATAGAGCGCGTGCTTTATCTTTACTCCAAGCTCGATTACTTGATAAAAAAATAACTGAGCAAGAAGAAAAACATGCTGCAAAAAGAAAATTACTTGTTGGAACAGGTGACCGATCTGAAAGAATTAGAACCTATAATTTTCCGCAAGGACGAGTTACAGATCACCGGATAAATCTTACTTTATATAAACTCAATGAAATAATTGAGGGCGGGCTTGATCAGGTTATTGAACCCCTAAATGATGAACATCAGGCTACCCAGCTTGCTGAATTAAATAATAATTAATATCAATAATAAAATTAAATCTTTTTTCTCAAAAAATTAAGCAAATCTGAACGTGTAACAAGGCCTAAAAATTTATTGCCATCTAAAATTACCGTAAAAGGTTGATTATTTAGTATTTCTATAAGGTTATTAACACTATCTTCTTTGTCTAAATTTGCAAAAGATAATTCCATTACCCCTTCCACAGTTGAGAGCATCAATTCAGGTCTTTCATGAACAAAATTAATTATAGTTCTCTCTGTTATAACACCTAATAAATGTCCATCATCTACAACAGGTAACTGCGAAAAACCTGAATTTCTTAATCGATTATGCGCTGTTGTTAATAAATCTTTAGGGCCTACAGTAACTGTTACACCTTCACTGTAAGGGCGGCCTATAAAATCTCTTAAATCTCCACAATGCTTACGTTTAATAAATCCATGATCTTCCATCCAAAAATTGTTAAATAATTTAGATAAATATTTGTTGCCTGTATCACAAGCAAAAGTAACAACTCTTTTCGGCTCAGTTTGTTCACGACAATATTTCAAAGCTGCAGCTATGCATGTTCCAGATGATGGTCCTGCAAGGACGCCCTCTTGTCTTAATAAATTACGTGCTGCCTCAAAAGACTCAGCATCACTTATTGCATAGGCCTTTGTTACTTTTTCAAAATCAGCAATATCAGGAATAAAATCTTCACCTATTCCTTCAACAAGCCAATTACCTCCTGCTTTTAATTCACCCTTATTTATCCAATCTGTCAAAACAGATCCTTCCGGGTCCGCTAAAATTATTTCAACATTCGGAGCATTCTTTGAAAGGTACTGACCGATACCACTTACAGTGCCGCTGGATCCGACACCCAATACAATAGCATCAAGATTCCCATTCATTTGCTCAAATATTTCAGGGGCTGTTCCTGTTTTATGTGCTAAAGGATTATCAAAATTACCAAATTGATTTATAAAATAAGCATTCTTTTCCTCTGCTATTTTTTTTCCAAGATCTTGATAATATTCAGGATGGCCGCGCCCTACGTCAGATCGTGTCACAATAACTTCTGCACCCATAGCGCTCAAATTAAATATTTTTTCTTGGCTCATTTTATCAGGTAAAACGAGAATGAGGTGATAGCCTTTACGCGCAGCGACCAAAGCAAGACCTAATCCTGTATTCCCAGCAGTAGCTTCTACCAAGGTATCTCCAGGCTTTATATCACCTCGCTTTTCGGCCTGCTCAATCATTGAAATACCGATGCGATCTTTTATGGAGCCTCCCGGATTCATTAGCTCAAGCTTAAGAAATAAGCGGCTCATACCTGTATCGATATTGGTCACTTCAAGCATCGGCGTTTTGCCGACCATATCAAGAATGTTGGAATACACTTTCATAGATGCATAAAATACATTGTTATTTCCAAGTAAGTCTACACTACATGCGATTAGATGCTGTCAAAAAAAATGCTATATCACGTTTATTGGATCTAAGTGATTCTGCTTCATTAGATATTGAGATTCTACTGAGTGAAACAATTGATGTACCAAAAAGTTATTTAATTGCTCATCCTGAATTTGAATTAGATGAAGTAACTAATCATTTATTTGAGGAAAAGCTTCAGCGTCGCATCAATGGAGAACCAGTTTCTTACATTACAGGAACACGAGAATTCTGGTCACATAATCTTCTTGTCAATTCTTCAACTTTAATCCCAAGACCGGAAACTGAACTTTTAGTAGAATTGGCTCTTGAAAAGATTCCATCAAACTCTAAGTGGAAAATTCTTGACCTGGGTACTGGAAGTGGAGCTATTGCAATTTCAATAGCTTCTGAAAGATTAACATGTCAAATCACAGGGACGGATATAAGCTCTGATGCTCTAACCATGGCAAAAAAAAATGGGCAATGCGCTAAACTTTCAAATTTAGAATTTCTAACTGGGAGCTGGGCGGCGCCAGTTAAGGATAGGTTATTTAATATAATCGTATCAAACCCACCATACTTAAAAGATGACGATGATGCTCTTACAAAGCTAAAATATGAGCCAAAAAGAGCACTTGTGTCAGGTTCTGATGGCCTAGATGATATAAGAATTTTAGCTAGTGATTGTGCGAGCCTTCTTGTTCGAAACGGATGGTTAATGATTGAACATGGTGCAAACCAAGCGGATGCTGTGAAAAATATTTTTGAAGATGAGCAATGGGCCAATATTAAGTGTCATAATGATCTAGCAGGTCGCCCTCGCGTGACAGTAGCTCGACATAGTGGTAAATAAGCATTAATAATTTAACTTTCAAGGTGTTGTAAATATTATGATAAATATTAAAACTAACCATGGTGATATCAATATTGAACTTTTTGAAGATGAAGCGCCCATATCAAGTGAGAATTTTCTTCAATATATTAAAGATGGCTATTACAATGGAACTATCTTCCATCGTGTAATCCCAAACTTTATGATTCAAGGCGGTGGCATGGATGAGAATATGATAGATCTTCCAACCCGCGATCCAATAAAAAATGAAGCAGAAAACGGCTTAAAAAATGATCGAGGCACGCTTGCAATGGCTCGAACTAACGTTGTTGATAGCGCTACCTCTCAATTTTTTATAAATCTTAATGATAACGACTTTCTTAATCATGGTGACAGAGATTTTGGATATGCAGTTTTTGGTAAGGTTATTAGCGGCATGGAAGTTGTTGACTTAATTGCTAAAGTTGATACTGGCAATCATAATGGACATCAAGATGTTCCTCTTGAGGCTGTAGAAATATTAGAAATAACAATAAGTTAGAAATCCTATATGTTAAGCCGGGATGCTAGGCATTTAGCTCTAAATCAAGTAGGTTTGAGTGGTCAAAAAAAAATTTCTTCTGGTACTGTCTTATTAATAGGTGCTGGAGGTATAGGATGTGCAGTGGCTACTTACCTCACTTCGAGCGGAATTGGTCACATTAAAATCAGTGATTTCGATACAGTTGATGCCACAAACCTTGGTCGACAAATTATCTATACTCCTGGTGATCTTGGGCAAAAGAAAGCAGAAGTTGCAGCCTCTCGCCTTCGAGTGTTTAATCCTAATATTCAAATCACTTCTATAAATGAACGTCTACAAAATGAAGCCTTAATGTTTCAAATAGAAAGTTCTGATGTTGTTATTGATGGAAGTGATAACTTTACAACTAGACTTCAAATTAACCAGGCTTGCGTATTAGCTAAAAAGCGCTTGATTTCAGGTTCAGCGATTCGTCTTGAGGGGCAGCTTGCTGTTTTTGGTCCCTCTTATAAATATTCACCATGCTATCAATGCTTATATGACAAAGATGATGAATCTATAGGCAACTGTGTAGGAAATGGAGTTTTATCACCTGTTCCAGGCGTTATTGGAACATTGATGGCAATTGAAGCTCTCAAATACTTTGTGGGTATTCAGACAGATACCTCAAAATTACTTTTATATGATGCTGCTTTATCAGAATTTAAATCTCTTAAAATTAATAAACAACATATTTGCCCTATTTGTAATTAAAGATTATTTTTAAAACAGCTTAATCTACATGCCTTAAGAAAGCTTTTTCAAACCTAATGCATTACATATTGCAAATGTAATTTCTGATCTATTCAGAGTATAAAAATGAAAATCTTTAATGCCCTCAGATTCAAGATACTTAACTTGCGCAACTGCAGCATTAGTGGCAATTGTTTGGTGTATTTTAGAATCTTCATCTAAACCTTTAAATTGTAATCTCAAATCTTTAGGAATTTTTGTGCCACAGATTTTAGCGAACCGTTCCATTTGTGAAAAACGTGTAATAGGTAAAATCCCTGGAATAATTGCAGACTCAATGCCAGCTTGACCACAAAGATCGCGAAAACGAAGAAATTTATCAGAATCAAAGAAGAATTGTGTAATAGCATTACTTGCACCTGCGTCTAACTTTCGTTTTAAATTGTCTAGATCGAAAAGAGCATCTTTTGCTTCTGGATGGACTTCAGGATAAGCAGCCACGGAAATATCAAAGTCAGCAACTTTTATTAAACCTGCCACTAAATCAGAAGCGTAAGCATAACCCTTTGGGTGAGGTATATAAGATTTGCACTCTTTTGGTGCATCACCCCGTAGTGCGACTAAATGACGTATGCCCATATCCCAATATCTGCGTGCAATCTCATTTATTTCATCACGAGTTGCGTTAACGCAAGTAAGGTGTGGAGCTGGTGTAAGGTTGGTTTCATTTATAATTTTTGATACTACCGAATAAGTTCTTTTTTGTGTTGAACCATCAGCACCGTATGTTACAGATACAAATTGAGGTTTTAAGTTAGATAACTTACCTAAAGATTGCCATAGCATGCTATCCATCTCATCATTACTTGGTGGAAAAAATTCAAAAGAAACAGAAGGAGTAATTTTAGCAGCCATAAAAAATAAGACGAAAAAAATTAACTATTGAAGTTTATCTTTAAGTATCTGATTGACTTGGCCAGGATTAGCTTTACCTTTTGTTTTTTGCATAACTTTTCCCACAAAAAAACCTAAAACTTTATCTTTGCCAGCCCTATATTCTTCAACTTGATTTGGGTATTTGTTAATAACTTCAATTATAACCAATTCAATCTCATCACTATCTGTAATTTGTTTTAAACTTTTGGTACTTATAATTTCATCAGCAGAACCATCGCCATTCCACATAGAGTCAAATACTTGCTTTCCTATCTTTTGTGAAATTGTTTCATCATTGATTCTATTCAATAAACCTGCAAGATCATCAGACGAAACCTTGCTGTTATTTATATCTAAGCCATCTCTATTTAGTGCACCCCCCAAATCTCCAATTACCCAATTTGCAGCAACTTTTGTACTAGCTTTTGTTGATTTAACAACTCTTTCATAATAATCAGCCAATGGTCGGCTTGCTGTCAGAATTGCCGCATCATCGCTTTTCAATTCATAATTGGCAACAAATCTAAGCATCTTCGCATTTGGAAGTTCCGGCATGTTCACTCTGATGTGTTCAATATATTCATTACTAATTTCAACGGGCAGTAAATCTGGATCTGGAAAATAACGGTAATCGTTTGCTTCTTCTTTTGATCGCATAGACCGCGTTTCATCTTTATCAGAATCATATAATCTTGTTTCTTGAATAACTTCCTTATTATCTTCTATTAGATCAATTTGACGTTCTACTTCAATGTTAATAGCCCTTTCGATGAAGCGAAAAGAGTTTAAATTTTTCAATTCTGTTCGTATCCCAAGCTCTTTTTGCCCTTTCGGTCTAACTGAAACATTTGCATCACAACGAAATGATCCTTCTTGCATATTTCCATCAGATATCTCAAGATAATGCACTATGCTATGAATCTTTCTCAGATAAGTCACTGCATCCTTAGCGGACCTTAAATCAGGTTCAGATACTATTTCAAGGAGAGGGGTACCTGCTCGATTTAAGTCGATACCAGAAGAAGTTTCAAAGTTTTCATGAATTGATTTACCTGCATCCTCTTCGAGGTGAGCGCGTGTAATACCAATACATTTATCTGTCCCATCTTGACCAGTGATATGTAATTTACCACTCTCAATTATTGGTAACTCTAATTGACTAATCTGATAACCTTTTGGTAGATCTGGGTAAAAGTAATTTTTGCGTGCAAAAACAGAGCGGGGTGCCACTGAAGCATTCACTGCCAAACCAAATAACACTGCCATTCGAATTACTTCTTCATTTAACACTGGAAGTACACCGGGATACCCCAAATCGACAAGGTTTGCCTGAGTATTAGGTTCAGCGCCATAAGCTGTTGATGACCCTGAAAATATTTTACTTTTTGTAGCTAATTGAACATGTATCTCAAGCCCTATAACTACTTCCCAGGAAGTATTCATTTGAATGCCTCTGGACAAGCTTTATGCCAAGCAGTCACTTCTTGATATTGATGCCCACATCTCAATAAAATCTGTTCTCCAAAATGAGGTCCGACAAGCTGTAATCCAACCGGTAAATCATCTACAAAACCACAAGGTATGGACATGGCTGGTAAGCCTGCTAAATTCGCACCAATGGTAAAGATATCGTTGAGATACATTTTTATTGGATCATCAAGTTTTTCACCAATTTTAAAAGCAGGCGATGGTGTTGTTGGGCCTGCAATCAAATCAACACTTGAAAAAGCTTTTTGAAAATCTTCTGCTATTAATTGGCGTACTTGTTGTGCTTTTACATAGTAAGCGTCGTAATATCCTGCAGATAAAACATATGCACCCGTCATAATTCGGCGCTTAACCTCATCTCCAAAACCCTCACCGCGAGATCGACAATATAAATCATGTAAATCTTTTGGATTTTCAGCACGATAACCAAAACGCACGCCATCAAAACGCGATAAATTAGAGGAACATTCAGCGGGCGCCACAACATAATAAGCTGGAACTGAAAGATCAATATTTGGAAGGTCAATTTCTGTAATTAAAGCTCCTAATGATTTTAATTCAGAAATAGCATCTTGAACTAAATTAAGCGTTTTTTCATCTGATCCATTCTCAAAATGCTGCCGAACAATACCAATACGCATTCCTTTAATAGATTCATTGAGATCCAATAAATAGTTAGGAACCCGACAATTAATTGAAGTTGAATCACGCCTATCAAACCCGGCAATCACACCAAGCATTTTGGCAGAATCTTCAACTGATCGAGTAATTATGCCTGCTTGATCAAGACTTGAAGCAAAAGCAATCATTCCATAACGAGAAACACGTCCATAAGTTGGTTTCAATCCAACTGTTCCAGTGAATGCTGCAGGTTGGCGGATCGAACCACCTGTATCAGTTCCTGTTGAAACTGGAGTTAGTCTAGCAGCTACAGATGCAGCTGAGCCGCCAGACGATCCGCCTGGAGTACATTCAAGATTCCAGGGGTTATATACTGGCCCAAAAAAACTTGTTTCATTTGATGAACCCATTGCAAATTCATCCATATTACATTTGCCAAGAATAACAGCGCCCGCATCTGATATTTTTTTCACTATAGTTGCATCATAAGGCGAAATAAAATTATTCAGCATCTTAGATCCACATGTTGTTTTAATGCCCTGAGTACAAAAAATATCTTTATGAGCTATGGGTAAACCATTTAATACTCCAGCTTTTCCATCTAAGCGAGCTTTATCAGCATTTGCTGCTGACTCTAACGCTTCAGATGCTGTGACTGTAATGAAGGAATTTAATCTCTCATCTTGCGCAGCAATTCTTTCAAGAAACAATTTAGTTATCTCTACAGAAGTAAAATCTCCATTCTCAAGACCCTTTGAAAGTTCTGTTAATGTTTGTAGGTAAATATCCATTAGTCTAGCACTTTAGGAACAAGGTAAAGCCCATCAAAAACCTCATGAGCGTTTTTTTGATAGTAATCTCTTTTATTAGTTTCAGTGATATCATCAATACGTAATCTCTGAATAGCATCCACAGGATGCGCCATAGGCGTTATATCTGCGGTATTTACAGTAGATAATTGATCAACAAAATCAACAATTTTAGATAACTTTTCGACGCTCTCAGCATACTCTTCATCGCTAAGATTAAGCTTTGCAAGCATTGCAATATGTTGGACCTGCTCTTTATTAAGTGACATATGATTATTCAAGGGCTCAAGATGTTGTTAGTAAAACGCTTTTTAGTGAGTACGTAATAATACACCGCGCCTTGTGGAATGTCGTGGGCATTGTTAAATTAGTGATTAAATTCCTGATGAGATGTAATTCAATATGTTAAAAAATATCATGGGTTATTTTTCAAATGACCTTTCCATCGACCTAGGCACCGCCAATACCCTGATTTACGCACGTGGAACAGGGGTAGTATTAGATGAACCATCCGTTGTGGCAATTCGTGATGATTCTAGTCGGGGCGGCCGAACTGTTGAAGCAGTTGGTGCAGAAGCCAAAAATATGCTTGGTCGCACACCTGGTAATATTACTGCTATAAGACCATTAAAAGATGGAGTTATTGCTGACTTCACAGTAACTGAGAAAATGTTGCAACATTTTATTCGAAAAGCACATCCATCTCGTTACTTTCGCCCCAGTCCACGTGTATTAATTTGTGTTCCCTACGGATCAACACAGGTGGAACGCCGAGCAATCCGCGAATCTACTGAAAGCGCAGGAGCACGCAAAGTTTATCTTATTGATGAACCAATGGCTGCCGCGATCGGAGCGGGTATGCCCGTTCAAGAAGCTCGAGGGTCGATGGTTCTTGATATAGGAGGTGGTACATCTGAGGTAGCAGTAATATCACTAAACGGAATAGTTTATGCTTCTTCAGTTAGGATTGGTGGTGATCGTTTTGATGAAGCAATAACGAGTTATGTTAGACGCAACTATGGCATTTTAATTGGTGAGGCAACGGCGGAGCGTATTAAACATGAAATTGGGTCGGGATCTCCAGGCCAAGAGGTACGAGAAATTTCAGTAAAAGGTCGTAATTTATCTGAAGGGGTTCCTCGTAGTTTTACGCTCAACAGCAATGAAATATTAGAAGCTTTACAAGAACCCCTTCAAGGTATTGTGGGTGCAGTGAAAGAAGCACTAGAACAAACACCTCCTGAATTAGGAGCAGATGTTGCAGATCGTGGCATCGTACTTACTGGGGGTGGGGCTTTATTACGTGATTTCGATAAACTACTTATGGAAGAGACAGGGTTACCAGTTGTGATTGCAGATGACCCTTTAACTTGTGTTGCTCGTGGTGGTGGTCGCGTGATTGAGCTTATTGATGAACATGGCCCTGCAGTATTTGGTTTGGATTAATGAATATTCACTTAATTATTTCTAATGGTTGCCCCGCGCGAAAATAATAAAAGCCCTGTTCGCTTTTCTATCCTAGGATTTAAGTTCCTAGGATTAATAATCCTTAGTATATTGTTAATGTATTTAGATAATCGTAATGATCATCTTGGTTTAGTACGTAAAGGTATAAGCGCTGCTATTTATCCAGTTCGAATGTTGGTTGATTCTCCATTTCAACTTTGGGAATGGCTCGAAGAATCAATCTCAACCAGAAGCGATCTTAAACAGAAACTTAACAAACTCAAATTAGAAAAACTTTTAACTGATGGGCGTTTACAAAAACTTAGTTCGCTTGAAGCTGAAAATAAGCGACTGCGAGCGCTTCTTAACGTAAGACTTAAAATCTCTGATAAAACACTAATAGCAGAAATTATGTCTGCAAATGCAAATCCTTATGATCATAGTGTAGTTATAAATTTGGGTACAAAAGATGGTGTATTTGATGGTCACGCGTTAATAGGCTCAGATGGGGTTATTGGACAAGTTATTAAAGCAGATTTATTGTCTTCAATTGCCATGCTAATTAGTGATACAGATCACGCTCTTCCAGTTGAAGTTAATAGGAATGGATTAAGAACCATAGTGGTTGGTACAGGCACAATAGATACCTTGGAGCTCCCGTTTGTAGTCAATAATGCTGATATAAATGTAGGTGATTTGTTGGTAACCTCAGGTTTTAGTGGCACCTTCCCAGCTGGTTATCCTGTTGCAATCATTAACTCAGTAACTCGTATACCACATCAATCATATGCAAAAGTAACTGCAACACCAGCAGCTTCATTAGGCCAGACTCGCGAGGTTCTACTTGTATCTTCAGAATCAATTCAAAGCTATAAGTTGAATGAGAATGAATAGAGTTGCCGATAGATTGCCTGCCTTGCTTACGTTCTTAATTGGGTTGATTTTAACTTTATTACCACTACCATCAATTATTGATCCATTTCGCCCGAGCTGGATTGCATTACTTATTATTTTCTGGGCTATTTATTCACCTCAAATTTGGAGTGTTGGAAGTGCCTGGATTATTGGTATATTTATTGATGTTACTCAGGGATCATTTTTAGGGCAGCATGCCCTTGCATTCAGTTTCATTGCTTTCATTACTATTCGTTTTCACTTAATTATACGTTTTTTTCCGTTACTGCAATTAACATTTACAATTCTTCCAATCCTCGCAATATATCAATTTTTATTATTTTGGATTAATGGAGTTGGCGATAATAATGCACCACTTTTGAACTATTGGGGGCCAGTTATTTCTAGTACGGCTCTATGGCCGTTTATTTTGATTTCCTTATCAGGATTGCGAAATCGAATATGATTTGGAAAAAATTTTTATCGCCAATTAAGGATCACCACAAAGAAAGAACACTCTTCATAGGTCGTGCAATTATAATTTCAGTATTATTATTTTTTTTAATGGGCCTTGTGGTTGCTAGACTAATCCAGTTGCAAGTATTCAACCATGAATTGTTTGCAGAAAAATCTCAAGGTAATCGTATACGTATACAAGCTGATCCTCCTATTCGTGGATTAATATTTGATCGAAATGGTGAAGTAGTTGCAGAAAATCTTCCGGCTTACCAACTCGAACTAATTCCTGAACAAGTAACTGATATAAATAATACTTTAGAGAAACTAGCTTCTCTTGGGCTTATCGACTATCAAGATATACCTCGCTTTAAAAAACAGAGTACGAATCGACAAAGATTTAAACCAGTTACCTTAAAATTTCGAATGACTGAACAAGAAATTGCAAATTTTGCAATTCATCGTCCACGCCTTCAAGGAGTAAATTTTCAACCCCGACTTGTGCGTCATTATCCTCATGGAGAATTGTTTGCACACGTAGTTGGGTATGTTGGTGCATTAAGCATAGAAGACTTTAAACGCTTAGATACATCAGAATATGCTGGTAGTTCTTACACTGGAAAAACAGGAGTCGAGATAAGCTTTGAAAATAAATTACATGGTAAAGTAGGGTTTAAGCACTTGATGACTAATGCACGCGGAAGACAGGTACCTGCAGATAAAACTAAGCTTTTGAGCTCATTACCAATGGATGAAACACCTTATCCAGGATTAAATGTTTATTTAAGTATAGATGCTAGATTACAACGTATAGCTTCCAAAGAATTGGAAGGTAAAAGAGGTTCTATAGTAGCTCTTGATCCAAGAAATGGAGAAATACTCGCTTTAGTAAGTATGCCATCTTTTGATCCTAATATTTTTTCTCTAGGTATGAGTAAAAAACAATTTAATGAACTCGAAAAAGATCCAGATCGCCCGCTTTTCAATCGTGCAGTGCGAGGCGCTTACCCACCAGGATCGACCATTAAACCCATGCTTTCTCTTGCTGCTCTAGAAACTGGTGCGACCAATCTAACACATAGGACTTTCTGTAAGGGATATTTTCAAATAGAAGGAAATAAGCGTCGATATCTTGATTGGAAACCACAAGGACATGGTCATGTAGATTTACAAAATGCGATCGCACAATCATGTAATGTATATTTTTATGAAATCAGTGATGAGTTGGGTATAGATAATATGCATAAATATTTGACTCAATTTGGCCTTGGTAAAAAAACTGGTATTGATATTTTTGGAGAGCAAAATGGTCTCATTCCAAGCAAAGAATGGAAGCAAAAAACTTTTAATGATCTAGATGATAAGCGTTGGTATCATGGAGAGACGGTTATAGCTGCAATTGGTCAAGGATATATGCTTGCGACTCCCTTACAGCTAGCTTCCGCAGTAGGAACGTTAGCTCAAAAAGGAAAAAGGTTTCGCCCATATATTGTTACTGCTACAGAAGATCCGATTAGCCGCAACAAAAACTTTGTGGATCCTTTCTTAATAAATAATGTTGGTATCGACAATGAACAATATTGGAGTGAGGTCTTAGAAGCAATGCACAAAGTCATGCAAGGTCCAATGGGAACAGCAAAAGCTGTCGGCGTTGGTGCTAATTATAAGATGGCAGGAAAGAGTGGTACAGCTCAGATTATATCTGTAGATCAAAATGTAAGTTTTGACAAAAATGAAATCGAAGAAAATCAAAGAGATCATGCTCTGTTTATCTCATTTGCACCATTTGAAAACCCGCAAATTGCAGTTGCAGTTATTATTGAAAATGGTGTCAGTGGAAGCAGTGTAGCAGCACCTATAGCTAAAACCATTATGGATGAATTTTTAAAAAGCCAAAATGTGGCAAATTAAAAAAATATTACTCAGCAAAACTATTTGTACTGATGGGATCTTCTAAAATTGTTTAAAAAATTAAATATTGATTTTCCACTTCTAAGTGGTCTTACGATGATATGTAGTTTTGGATTAGTTGTGCTATTTAGTGCCACCGGGGAAAACTACACATTACTTTCAAATCAAATAGTTCATATGGGTATCGCTTTCCTTGCGATGTTTATTGTTGCTCAATTATCGCCTGAATTTTTGAGAAGATGGAGTCCATGGATCTTTATTATTGGATTATTTTTACTCTTGCTGGTCCTGACTATTGGTGAAATTGGCCAAGGAGCTCGCCGATGGCTAAATATTGGTATTCGATTTCAACCCTCAGAAATAATGAAGCTAGCAGTTCCAATGGCTACTGCCTGGTTTCTGCATGAAAGAGAAATGCCTCCAAGATTTAAGCACATCGCAATTATTGCTGTACTAATATTGGCTCCAACTTACTTGATAGCAAAACAGCCTGACTTAGGCACATCTCTTCTAATTGCTGCCTCAGGAATTATTGTTATCATTCTTGCTGGTATGTCCTTTAAGCTTATACTCAGTTTAGGGATATTATCTATTCCTGGTGCATTTTTACTTTGGAATTTCATGAAAGAATATCAAAAACAGCGAGTACTAACATTATTTAATCCTGACAGAGATCCTCTTGGGGCTGGCTACAATATTATACAATCTAAAATTGCAATTGGATCAGGAGGCCTTTTTGGTAAAGGATGGTCAAATGGTTCGCAAGCACAGCTCGAATTTCTCCCAGAAAGACATACGGATTTTATTTTTGCCGTTTTAGGTGAAGAGTTTGGGCTTTTTGGAGTCATTGGACTGCTATCACTTTATATGTTTGTAATTGGGCGAGGCCTATACATTGCAATTCAAGCTCACGATACTTATTCCAGGTTGCTTGCCGGTTCAATTAGTCTTACTTTTCTTGTTTATGTTTTTATTAATACTGCAATGGTAACTGGGATAGTTCCAGTTGTGGGGGTTCCCTTGCCATTAGTAAGCCTGGGAGGAACATCAATGGTGACGTTAATGGTTGGATTCGGTATTCTTATGTCGATTCAATCAAATCGGAAGTTATTACCTCGCTAATGAAAACTTTTAACCTAAAAATTATTAGCACAATATTATTTCTAAATACTCCTGTTTATTCTGCAGATACAATACCCATTAATCTTGAACAAGATAATGTGATCGAATTTATTGATGAAATGATCAGAGATCACAAGTTTGATCGTGCATATCTCAATGAGATACTTAGTAAAGCAAAAATAAAAAAAAGTATTATCAAGCATATATCAGCGCCGGCCGAACGCACACTTAGTTGGAAAGATTATCGTAAAATCTTTATCACTAACGAACGCGTTAATATTGGTGTTAATTTTTGGAGAGAAAATAAAAAAATGCTCGAACGTATCGAACGAGAGACTGGCGTTTCGATAGAAATACTGGTTGGCATTATTGGAGTTGAAACTTATTTTGGTCGTATTACAGGTAAAGACCGTGTTATTGACGCATTAGCGACACTAGCATTTCAATATCCTCCACGTTCAAATTTTTTTAAAAAAGAATTAAAACATTTCTTTATTCTTACTCGAGAAGAAGAATTAGACCCATTAATACCAATGGGATCTTATGCAGGAGCAATGGGTAGACCTCAGTTTATGCCTTCAAGTTTTCGTGCATATGCTGTAGATTCTTCCGGAAATGGAAAGCGGGATATTTGGAATGATTGGGCTGATGTTAGCGGCAGCATTGCAAATTACTTTTTGGCACATAAATGGCGTAGTAATGAAGAAGTAGCTGTAAGAGCCTCTCTAAGTAAAAACTGGAAAGGTAAAATTCCTAGGCCAAATAATATATTGAAAATATCAAATACTTTAAAATCCCTAGAAAATGAAGGGGTTCAGTTCACAACCGACTTACCTAAAAACAATAGAGGTGAACTTCTAACCTTTAAAGGTAAAAATGGTTTGGAACATTGGGTTGGATTCCATAATTTTTTTGTTATCACAAAATATAATCGCAACGTGATGTATGCGCTTGCTGTGCATCAATTGGGGCAACAAATTTCCAAAAATATAAATTTGAAATCTAATGATGAGTTATAGGAATAAAAATTTATTATTATTCTTTTTGATGGTTTTCATGATTGGGTGTGGAGGTAAAAAAATACAACGTGATGGGCCTGGAAAATCAATCATTCCTGAAATACCAGATGATGCAGTTCCAAAACCAGAAGCTAGAAGCAAATACGGTAATGGACGTGATCTCGGAAATGGCCCTCAATATGAGGTTTTAGAAAAAACTTATACAGTTATGGAAAACAGCTTTGATTACCAAGAAAGCGGTGTTGCTTCATGGTATGGAAGTAAATTTCATGGAAATTTAACCTCAAATAGAGAAATTTATGACATGTATAAAATGACTGCAGCTCATAAGACTCTGCCTTTACCGACTTATGTCCATGTTAGAAATTTACGCAATAATAAAACCATTACCGTTCGGGTTAATGATCGTGGTCCGTTTGTAACAAATCGTATAATTGATTTATCGTATGCTGCTGCAATGAAACTTGATATGGTTAATGATGGTACTAGCTTAGTGGAAGTTACAGCTATTAATTTTGATAAACCAACAAAAAAAACTTTACCGCCAGTTGCAACTACTCAAATCTCACCAAATCAAATTTATGTTCAAGTGGGAGCCTTTAAAGAACTCAAAAATGCTGAACGACGTCTTTCTGAGCTTCTAAATTATAGATTTAATAAAGCTTTCATACATGAAGAATTTATAAATACTGAGACTTTATATCGTGTACGCATTGGTCCTATTATTAATGTTGCTCAATATGATTTACTTATTAAAAGCCTTGAAGCATTTGGTATTAAAGATAAATATCTTATTACGGATTAGCCAAGTACAATAATTATTAATTATGATTATTAAAAGAAGAAATAACATGCCTATTAGATTTTTCAAAGTTCTCATATTTTCATTTCTTTTCTTATTTTCAACACTTTCATTAGCACAAAAACCTATGCCAACTGCTCCTATAATTGGAGCTAAAAGCTATTTAGTCATTGATAGCAAAACAGGATATGAGATTGCAGCATTTAATGCTGACCTACCTTTAGCACCTGCAAGCCTCACTAAGATAATGACAACCTATGTTATTTTTAAGTCTTTAAAGCAAGGTCAAATTTCGCTTGAAGAAGAGGTAATTGTCAGTGAAAAAGCATGGCGTACAAAAGGTTCGCGAATGTTTATTGAGGTTGGCAAAAAAGTAAAAGTAAAAGATTTATTAATGGGTATCATTGTTCAATCAGGTAATGATGCCAGTGTGGCACTTGCAGAACATATTGCTGGAAGCGAAAGTGTATTTGCCGAATTAATGAACCAATATGCAGCAGCACTGGGAATGAATTCAAGTATTTTCCAAAATTCAACAGGACTACCAGCTAAAAATCACATTACATCAGCACATGACCTTGCAATATTAACGCGCGCAATTGTTGAAGAGTTTCCAGAATATTATAAATGGCATGCAATTAGAGATTTTACATTTAATAAAATTAAACAAAATAATCGAAATGATCTGTTGTGGCGAGATGAAACTGTGGATGGAGTTAAGACAGGCTACACTGAAGCCGCTGGTTACTGTTTGGTAGCATCTGCAAAAAGAAAGGATATGAGAATTATTACAATTGTTCTTGGAACATCAAGCAATAAAGCACGATCTGATGGTAGTCAAGCATTAATAAATTATGCTTACAGATTCTTTGAAACTAAGCTTTTATTTAAAGCTGGTCAAAAAGTATCTGAAGCAAGAATTTGGAAATCTAAAAATTTATATTCAAGTTTAGGTGTATTGGAAGACCTATATATAACTTTAAATCGTGGCTCATATGATGATTTGCAATCTCAGCTTGAGATTTCTTCGGCTATTATGGCGCCTATAGTTGCTGGACAGCCTGTAGCTAATCTAAGTTTAATCCTTGATGGAGAAGAAATTCTTGTGGCCCCTCTTCGAGCTCTCGAAAACAACCCTTTAGGAACATTTTGGCAAAGAACAAAAGATACAATCAATCTTTGGTTTGAGTAATATGATTGAAGATTCCTTAATTGATTTTCCATGCAAATTTCCAATAAAGATAATGGGAAGAGATACACAAAAATTTCGTAATACGGTACACAAACTTGTTGAAAAACATGCAGGTCCGATCGATAAAGACTCTATAAAGATTAATTTAAGTGATGGCTCTAACTTTGTAGCAATGACAATAACAATAACAGCATCTAGTCAACAACAACTTGATGATATTTACCAAGATGTTTCAAGTCATAATGACGTATTAATTGCATTATGAAGGCCATCTTTCGTGGTAGACAAGATTATATTCCACTGTGGCGAGAAATGCAGGATTTCACAAATAATCGTAACGAAAATACTCCTGATACAATCTGGTTCGTTGAGCATCCTCCTGTTTTCACTTTGGGACTTAATGCAAATAAGGAGCACCTATTATCGCCGGGGAAAATTCCTGTCATAGAAGTAGATCGGGGAGGTCAAGTAACTTTTCATGGCCCCGGTCAATTGATGGTATATCCATTAATAGATTTGCAGCGCATGAAAGTAGGAGTCCGTGATCTTTTAACTGCACTTGAACAAAGTATCATCGATCTTGCAGCTAGCTACAGCATTGACGCAACTAAACGCCCAGAAGCTCCTGGTGTTTACGTAAATAATAGAAAACTTGCCAGTATAGGACTAAGAATTCGCCGAGGATCCAGCTTCCATGGCTTGGCGCTAAACGTTTCTATTGATCTTGAACCCTTTGAAAGAATTAATCCTTGTGGCTATTCTAAAATGAAAATGGTTGATCTGCAGAGGCTAGGTATTAATTTAAGCTTGGAAGATGCTGCTGGTGATTTTTTGCCATTATTTTTGAAGCAAATTAGTTTTTTTCAAAGATATAAAAAATTTTGAAAAGATTTTTTTATCTAAGAATAAATTAAAAGATTATTGATTTTTTAAATCGGTGAGGCGCTCAGGAGTTCCTATGTCAGACCAAAAACCTTTATATATAGAACCATTGATTAAATTAAGCTCGGCATATTTTCGTAATAATGGTGTAATTGAAAATTTACCCTGGCGGCAACCATCAAACAATTCTGCCCTATATTTAGCTACACCACTAAACTTTAAATTTTGCACATTACTATTTTTAATTTTTCCATCAATAAGATCAAAGTCGCCATGCTCAAAGTAACTTGGTGATGGCACAAGAATTAAATGGCCTAAACTTTCTTTAGGTAAATTTATTGTAGGTATTGGCATATCAGTAAAAATATCAGCATTTATAACTATAAATTCTTTTCCAAGCAAACTTAAAGCATTAAAAATGCCACCACCTGTCTCAAGAATATTATTACCCTCGTCACTAAATTCAATCTTAAGTTTAGAATGTATCTTAGAGGATAAATTTTCTTTGATTTGCTCACCCTTCCAGCCAATATTAATTATTACATCATTTATACCTGCCTCATAAATCTTTTCTAAATGTCTATCAAGTAGAGTTTTTCCACGAACCTTAGCAAGCGCTTTTGGTATAGAGTCTGTTATTGGTCTTAACCTTTCTCCACGTCCAGCAGCAAGAATCATAGCCTTCATCTTGTATGAGCCAAAGTTTGCATTATCTTTCCTCTAATAAGATTATCGATAAATGCAAGCTCAGGATATTTTTTTGTAATTTCAACAATATAACTGAGTGTAATGTGAATATACTGCATATAACTTGACTTTTTTTCTCGGTAATTCAAACGACAAAAAATTCCAGCTATCTTTAAATGTCTTTGTAAACCCATTAACTCAAAGTTAGTCATAAATTGATTTACAGATAGATAACTTAAAATATTTTTATCCAAATTTTTATGAAAATAAAGCGCTAAAGAACGAATCTGATCTGGAGATCTTTTTATATAACAGTCTTTTAGGAGGCTAACTAAATCATAAGTTAACGGTCCTTTTACTGCATCCTGAAAGTCTAAGATACCTGGATTCTTTTTTGGTAAAACCATAAGATTTTTAGAATGATAATCACGATGAACAAAAACCTGTTTTTGTCCTAAAGCATTCTCAATTAAAAATTCGCAACATTCTTGCCAATCTTTTCTATCAAGTTTATTAAATTTCAAATTTAAGTGTTTGTTACAAAACCATTTTCTAAATAGTTCAAGTTCAAAATTTAATAAGCTATTATCATAACTTGCTAAATTGTCTTGATATGAAATGCCTCTTTTCTGCATTATCAATATTGAATCTATTGCATCAATGAGAAGTGTATTGGCTACATCAGGATTTGATGTAAAAGCATTAAAGTACTGCTCATTCCCCATATCAGAAACCAGCAAAAAATTATTTTCCACATTAGTTTCAATTATATGTGGTACACAAAGATTCATTTTTTTTAAATATTTTGCTATTTGAATAAATGCTAAACAATTTCCACCTAATGATGCATCTACTGCAATAAAACTCTTGGTCCCCTTTTCTAATCTAAAATAACGACGGCTACTTGCATCATTCTTTAAGGTTGAGATTTTAGCTCCTGCTACTAGCT